>JBELAI010000130.1:0-15795 GCA_049508975.1 Occallatibacter sp.
GTGCAGTTGGAGTTGGTCACGATGTAGCCGCCCGACTCCTTGCGCCAGCTCTGCTCTTCAATCAGGTGCAGGTGATCGGCATTCACTTCCGGCAGCACCAGTGGCACGTTGGGCGCCATGCGGAAGGCGCTGGAGTTCGAAACCACGGCGCAGCCGGCGGCAGCGAAGGCGGGCTCCAGTTCGCGGGCAAACGCCGCGTCGATGGAAGCAAAAATGATCTTCGGCGCGCCTTCCGGTTCGGCTGGGGAGATGGTCATCCGGGCGATGCGGTCGGGGAGCGGCGTGTCGAGGCGCCACTTGGCAGCCTCGCCATAAGTCTTGCCACTGGACCGGTCGCTGGCGGCGAGCCACGCAACCTCGAACCAGGGATGATTTTCAAGCAGCTGAATGAACCGCTGGCCGACCATTCCGGTCGCGCCCAGGATACCGATTGGAAGTCTGGATTTGATGGCCATAAACATTCCAGTGTACAGGAGGACGGGCGCGGCCACGTGAAAAACCCTGCTGGCTGCTTGGTGGTAATTCCCAGTTTGCAAACATCCTGGACGCGCGGTGTTGCACTTGCGAATCAGCGATTCGGGGTGTTCGGACTATACTGCGAGCCATGCAGTTTAGCCCTCTGAGCTTGTTCCTCATCGCCGCCGTTGTTGCTTCCGCGCAATCTCCAGCGCCATCGCCGCCTCAGACCCCGCAGGTCTGGCAGATGCAGGATTCGGGATCGACAGCCGGCCTGCGCGGCATCGATTCGGTGGATGGGACGGTAGCCTGGGCCAGCGGGACGGAAGGGACAGTTCTGCGCACGACAGACGGCGGCGCGCATTGGAAGAAATGCGCCGTGCCCGATGGAGACAAAGACGGCGCAACGCTTGATTTTCGCGGCGTGCAAGCTTGGGATTCGACGACGGCTATCGTCATGGCCTCTGGACCCGGCGACAAGAGCCGGCTGTTCAAGACAACCGATGGATGCAAGACATGGACGCTCCTCTTTAGGAATCCTGATGAGAAGGGTTTCTGGGACGCGATTAAGTTCGATGGCCGGCGAGAGGGGATGATTTTGGGCGACCCAGTCGACGGACGGTTTGCCATGTTCATCACTCTGGATGGTGAGCGATGGACCAGGCAGACGCCCGATGGATCGGAGGCGGACGGTTCAAAGGAGTCAATCTTCGCTGCCAGCAACACCAGCCTCGTTCAGTTCACGATGTTGGCGCACCGCTTCTTCGTTACCGGCGGCCCTGGTGGCCCGTTGTTCTTCCGGTGCGATGGAGAATTGTTTCCAGGAGGGAAGCCTGAAAACGTTCGATGCTCGAAGAACCCCGTTCATATCCCTCTGGCGAGTGGTACAGCGAGCTCGGGGGCGTTCTCGCTAGGATTTGCTTCAACGGGGCTTGTTGCGGTCGGCGGCGACTACAGGAAGCCCAACGACTCAACCGGCACCGCCGCATGGTCCTCCCCCGGCGGCGACGATTGGACCGCCTCCACCACCCCGCCCCACGGCTACCGCAGCACCGTCCAATGGTCCGAATCCGAAAAACTCTGGATCACCGCCGGCACCAACGGCTCCGACCTCTCCCGCGACGACGGCCGCACCTGGCAACCCCTCGACAACGGCAACTGGAATGCTCTCTCGCTCCCCTTCATCGTCGGTCCCAAAGGCCGCATCGCCCGCCTCAACCCCTCTGCGATTCCGCCCTCCCAATAAGGAGATTCGCCTGCGCTGTCCTGGCATCCCCTTTGCGGGGCTAAACATAGTTCTTTGGTCGCATTTCGCTCTCGTCCTCAAGGTGCTACCGTTGCTGCATGGAAGCAACAGCAACAGCGCCGGCAATTCCGGCTAAGCAAGCCAGCTTCGACACCCTTTCGTTCTATTACCTCCTGTTTTTTCTCTCCGGCTTTCCCGCACTGCTCTACCAGATTGTGTGGCAGCGCGCCTTGTTTACTCTGTATGGGGTCAACATTGAATCGGTAACCATGATCGTCACCGTATTCATGCTGGGCCTGGGCCTGGGCAGCCTGGCGGGTGGATGGCTTTCGGCGCGCAAGGGAATCCGTCTGCTGCTGGCCTTCGGGATAATCGAGTTCTCGGTCGGCCTGTTTGGCGCCGCTTCGCTGGGCATCTTTCATCGCATCGGCACACTTACGGCGGGCGCCTCCACCACCGAGACCGGTTGCATCGCGTTCGCCCTGTTGCTTATTCCCACCATGCTGATGGGAAGCACGCTGCCGCTGCTGGTGGAGCACTTCGTTCGCCGCACGGGCAATGTGGGTGAGTCTGTCGGCTTGCTCTATTCAGTCAACACGTTCGGTTCCGGGGTTGCCTGTCTTGCGGCTGCGCTGTTGCTCATGCGGGTGCTTGGCGAGGCCGGGTCGGTCCGCCTGGCGGCCTGCTTCAACCTGTTTGTCGGCGTCACCGCACTCATTCTGCAGGCAAGACAAACTGCCCCGAACCTGCTGAGAGGAGTACCGAAGGCTGCGGAGCGGCAACAGACCATCCCTTTCTGGATCGGGATGATCCTGGCCGGGATAACCGGATTTATCGCACTGGCGTATGAAATCGTCTGGTACCGCCTCTACACTTTCGCTTCGGGAGGGACGGCTCCCTGCTTTGCCAAGCTATTGGCGTTCTATCTGTTCGGGATTGCTTATGGTTCGTTCGCGGTCCGCGATGCGTGCCGCAAGAAACTGGGCAACAATGTGCAGCGAACGCTGGCCGCGGGTTCCAGTGTTGTGATCCTGGGCGCAATTGCGGCGTTTCTTCTAGGGCCCTTATTGGGTCTTTGGGTTCTTTATCTCAGTTACGACCTCAGCTATATTCTGGTGTTCGTCGCGGCGGCGCTGCTGGG
This sequence comes from Occallatibacter sp., assembly GCA_049508975.1. Taxonomy (GTDB): domain Bacteria; phylum Acidobacteriota; class Terriglobia; order Terriglobales; family Acidobacteriaceae; genus Telmatobacter. The sequence continues at coordinate 2,844 of JBELAI010000130.1, forward strand.
ATCGGCATTCCCGCTGCTTGCACACGCAGCCATCGATCCGGCAAAGGACTCCGGCAAGAGCATCAGTTTTCTTTACGTAAGCAACATCGCCGGATCAACGCTGGGCAGCTTCCTGGTGGGCTTTGTCATTCTCGACCATTGGTCGACGCGGGCCACCTCGGTGCTCTTGCTCTGCATGGGCTTGCTCGTTTCGGCGATGCTTGCCTGGCTCTCCGGACCCAAGGCGCCCAAGGCCCTACTGGCGGCAGGCGGTGTTGCTTGCGTGGGGCTCGCTTTGGCTTCGGGACCGGTGTTCTCCGGCATCTATGAGCGGCTGCTTTTCAAAGCGAAATACAACAGCAGCATGAGATTCTCCAATGTGGTGGAAAATCGCAGCGGGGTCATTGCCGCATATCCTGAGATTACCGAGTCCGGCTATCCCGTCAGCACCGTTTTCAGCGGCGGCGTCTACGACGGACGCTTCAACGTCGACATGCTGCACGATTCAAATGGGCTGTTTCGTGCCTTCGCGATCAGCGGAATGCACGCGACGCCAAAGAAGGTTTTGATCATCGGTCTGGCTTCCGGTTCGTGGGCACAAGTAGTCGCCAGCAGCACAGATGTGGAAGATGTGACCATTGTTGAGATCAACCCCGGCTACTTGCCGCTGATTAGGCAGCACGCCGAAGTTGAAAGCCTGCTGCGCAATCCCAAGGTGCATATCGTTATTGACGATGGCCGGAGGTGGCTGGTGGCTCATCCCGACCGGCACTTCGATTTCATTCTGATGAACACCACCTTCAACTGGCGGGCAAATGCGTCCAATCTCCTCTCCCTTGAATTCCTGGGCCTGTTGCGGGCGCACATGAACCCAGGGGGAATTGCCTACTACAACACCACCTGGTCTGAAGATGTGCTGGGAACCGGGGCCACGGCGTTTCCCTACGCTCTCCGCGTCAGCAGTTTCCTTGCCGTCAGCGACAGCCCGTTTGCCCTCGACAAGAAACGATGGCGGGCCGCGCTGACCAACTATCGCATCGATGGCCACCTTGTCTTCAATACTGCGGATCCGCAGCAGCATAGTCGGCTTGAGGAGGTTCTGAAACTTGCCGATGAACTGGATGCCTCCAATGGGGGGCTCGAATCGCGAGCCAGCTTGCTGCGGCGCATCGCGCATCCACGCCTGATCACAGACGACAATATGGGGACTGAGTGGCAGAGTCACTAATGGGCACTGTGGGTTGAAGGAGCAAGCTGTCGAGGAGTGGAGATCCCTGCTTCTTTCGTCATCATGTACAGGGTTACCACTGGGTTATGGCAGCCGGCGCGGGAAACTGATATTGCTCAATCTCAGACCCCCGCAATGTAAAATAGAGGGCAACAGCATGACGCAAATCCCATCAGCGGCTGCCGTCCCATCCGCATCCTCTACGCGGGAACAGGGGCTGCGTCCACAATCATCCGGGGATACACAGTCCCAAACGCAAGTAGACGAACAGGGAAATCAGACTTCCCTGATTCAGGTTTCAGGGCTGCGGAAGTCCTACAAAACCGCCCGCGGCGAGCTCACCCTCTTCCGCGATCTGAGTCTTCATGTCGAGGCCGGAGAGATGGTCGCCATCGTCGGCCAGTCAGGCGCGGGAAAGAGCACGCTTTTGCACATTCTGGGCGCGCTTGATACACCCTCCGCCGGAACTGTATACTGCGCGTCAACCAACGTGGCCCAACTTTCCCCTCGTCAGGCCGCCGCCTTTCGCAATCGAGAGATCGGGTACGTCTGGCAATTTCATTACTTGTTGCCGGAGTTCACGGCGCTGGAAAACGTGGCAATGCCGCTGCTTGCACGCGGCCAACAGAAATCCGGGAACCCCGGCGACAGGTCTTCGTCGCTGGGGTGGTGGAAGAGAGAGGCGCTAGCCGTGGCGGCAAATTGGCTCAGGGAAGTTGGCCTCGACGATCGCGCCGACCATCGTCCTGGAGAACTTTCAGGGGGCGAGCAGCAGCGTGTGGCGCTGGCCCGCTCGCTCGTCAACAACCCCCGCCTGCTGCTGGCGGACGAGCCAACCGGCGACCTTGACGAAATTACCGCAGGCCGCGTCTTTGAACTGATTGAACGGCTGCACCAAACTCACGGCCTTACGTCAATACTGGTGACGCATAACCTTGAACTTGCCGCGCGATGTACGCGAGCATTGAGGCTTGAGGGCGGAAGGCTGGCTCCCTTGCCTCTGGTGGCAAGCGCTCCGCAAACTGTGGCGGCCAAAAGCTTTTAGCAGAAGAAGCACCGTTATGGTACATTTTTGAATCTTAAACAGTAAGCAGTCCGGGGGGCGGCATCAGCTTTTCGGACTGAAAAGGCAGGATGGAAGTCCCAGGGCAGCTCAACCGCCGGCGGACTTGGCGAGCGAGTAAAGCGCTCGTAACCATCCAAAAGAGCTGTTCGGAGGCAGGATTCTTAATTTTCCGGGGCCTCCGGCGGCGAAGTTTAAAGAAGGGCACGCGCATGTGGGGCTGAGGCCGGAAAAGGAGTTTGCAGAGATACGGTAGATTGAGACCGCCGCATTCAAGTCAGCGCGACCACAAGGAGCGCCGGCCCGGCTAGGAACTCAAAATGCCACGGTTTCTCTGAAAACTCCTCAATTCAACCGGACAGCCACTCCAGCCCGATAGCCTGGAATCAAGGGGGATCATCATGTTCGAACGCTATACGGAGAAGGCACGACGCGTGATCTTCTTCGCGCGATATGAGGCCAGCCAATTCGGTTCGCCCTATATCGAGACCGAGCACCTGCTGCTCGGCCTGCTGCGCGAGGACAAGGCCTTGACCAACCGCTTTCTGCGCTCGCACGCTTCGGTGGAGTCGATTCGCAAGCAGATTGAGGCCCATACCACCATTCGCGAGAAGGTATCCACCTCTGTTGACCTGCCGCTTTCAAACGAGTGCAAGCGAGTGCTGGCCTATGCGGCGGAAGAAGCCGAGCGGCTGGGCCACAAGCATATCGGCACCGAACATTTGCTGCTCGGTTTGCTGCGCGAAGAGAAATGCTTCGCTGCGGAAATACTCCAGGAGCGCGGCCTGAAGCTGGCTCAGATTCGCGACGAACTGGCCCGCGTTACGCAGGAGAAAGCTCCTACGCAGCAGCGCCAGCGCGAGAGCAGTCTGCTGGCTGAGTTCAGCCGCGACCTTACACAGGCGGCGATGGACGGGCAGCTCGATCCGCTGGTTGGCCGCGACGGCGAACTGGAACGCGTGATCCAGATTCTCTGCCGGCGCACCAAGAATAATCCTGTGCTCATCGGCGAGCCAGGCGTAGGCAAGACAGCCATTGTTGAGGGCCTGGCCCAACGCATTGCCGATGGCGAAGTACCAAGCTTCCTGGCCGACAAGCGCGTGCTGGGGCTCGATCTGTCGCTCATCGTCGCCGGTACAAAATACCGCGGACAGTTTGAAGAGCGCCTCAAAACCATCATGAAAGAACTAATGGAGAATCAAAACTCCATCGTCTTCATCGACGAATTGCACACCCTGGTCGGCGCTGGCTCAGCCGAGGGCTCGCTCGACGCCGCCAACATCCTCAAGCCCGCACTCTCTCGTGGAGAAATTCAGTGCATCGGCGCAACCACCCCGGCAGAGTACCGCAAGTCCATTGAGAAAGACCGCTCGCTCGAGCGTCGCTTCCAGGCTGTGAAAGTCCCGCCGCCCAACGAAGCAGATGCCATCAAAATTATCCACGGCATCAAAGACCGCTACGAAAAATTCCACGCGGTCAGCTACACGGATGCCGCCATTGAATTCGCGGTCTCTCACTCCAACCGCTACATTCCCGACCGCTTTCTTCCGGACAAGGCGATCGACCTCATCGACGAAGCCGGCGCTCGCGTAAAGCTGCGCCAGACTTCGCTGCCGGAGGAGATTACCGAAGTCCAGAAACGCATCAAGTTCATCGTGCACCGCATGGACTCAGCCATTGCCAACCACGAGTTTGAGAAGGCTCGGTTCTATTCGGATGAGGAACGCAAGGAGCGCGAAAACCTGCGCGCCCTTCGCGACAAATATCACCTCGACGATTCAGCCAGCGGCATCGTGGGCCGTGAAGATATCGAGGACGTCGTCAGCCGCTGGACCGGTGTTCCGGTCACCAGCATCAAGGAAGAAGAGACGCAGAAGCTGCTCCGCGTGGAAGGCGAGCTACACAAGCGCGTCATTTCACAGGATAAGGCAATCTCCGCATTGGCTCGTGCCATCCGCCGTTCACGCGCTGGCCTCAAGTCCCCTGCGCGGCCTATAGGAAGCTTCCTGTTCCTGGGTCCAACGGGCGTTGGAAAGACGGAAATGGCTCGCACCCTGGCCAACTTCCTCTTCGGCTCAGACAAGGCGCTTATCCGGTTCGATATGTCGGAATTCATGGAAAAACACAGCGTCTCCAAGCTGATCGGTTCGCCTCCGGGATACGTGGGCTACGAGGAAGGCGGCCAGTTGACCGAACGCGTCAAGCGGTCTCCATATTCGGTAGTCCTGCTTGACGAAATCGAGAAGGCGCACCCCGATGTGTTCAACATCCTGTTGCAGGTCTTTGAAGATGGCCAGTTGACCGACGGCCTGGGCAATACCGTCGATTTCAAGAACGTCATCCTCATCATGACCTCGAACATCGGTGCTCGCCACCTGATGAAGAAGCAGGGACTCGGCTTCCAGAGCGACCGCGAAGACATTGTCTCCGACAAGATCGAAGAACTCGTCAAGCAGGAAGTGAAGAAGACCTTCAACCCCGAGTTCCTCAATCGCCTCGACGAAGTCATTCTCTTCCAGGCGCTTTCGGATGCGGATCTGATTCAGATTGTCGAACTGCTCGTGCAGAGTTTGAATGCCAATTTGGCCCAGAAGTCGATCACCATTTCCGTGACCGAGGAAGCCAAGAAGTGGATTCTCGACAAGACACTCGGCGATCGCAGCTACGGTGCACGGCCTTTGCGCCGCGCCCTCCAGCGCTACGTCGAAGATCCCTTGTCGGAGGCCTTGATTGCCGGAAATATCAACGACCGTCCGGCCTTCCTCGAGGTTTATCTCGACGCCAACCAGCTCTTCTATCGCCCGATAAGCGCGAGCGACGAAGTCACCGAAAAGCCTGCCGGAATTCTCCTCTTCAGCAACTGAGCGAGGCTCCAGCGGTCCAAACCAACGTGACAAAAGCAGCCCCCGGCAACCCAGCCGGGGGTTTTGCATTTTGGTGCAATAGCCCTCAAGACCGTATTCAGCGCAGGTTTCTGCGCGTATACTGACCCCATCCATGAACAAAAAATCGAATATCCTGCCCCTCTTGGTCCTCATTGCCGGAACGTCTCTCGTGGCCCAATCCCCATGGAGTCCCATCGGTCCATCCGGCGGAGATGCTCGTGCCTTTGCGGCAGTTCCCGGAGACCCGACCCACCTCTACCTAGGCACAACCAATAGTTGGCTTTACGAGTCGGTGGATCGAGGCGCGACATGGCACCGGCTCTCAAAACTCAGTTCTTCGGATGACCTGATCCTCGACCACATCGTCGTCGATCCAACAGATTCATCCCGGATTTGGGTGGCCGCATGGGTGGTTGACCACCCCGACGGCGGCCTCTGGGTCAGTCACGATAGTGGCAAGACCTGGAGTGTGGTCGACGGCCTGAAGGGACGCTCAATTCGCGGCTTTGCCATGGCTCCCTCCGATCCGAAAATGCTTTTTGCGGGAACCCTTGACGGCGTCTTCCGCTCCGCCGACGCCGGCGCTACCTGGGCGCAAATGAGCCCACCCGGCAGCCAGGAAATTCACGAAGTGGAGTCGGTAGCCGTAGATCCCGTCGACCCCAACATCGTCTACGCCGGCACATGGCATTTGCCGTGGAAGACCACCGACGGCGGCAAGACCTGGCACAACATCAAGCAGGGCCTCATCGACGACTCCGACGTGTTCTCCATCATCATTGACCCGTCCCAGCCCAGCGTCGTCTACACCAGCGCATGCAGCGGAATCTACAAAAGTGAGAACGCCGGCGAGTTGTACAAAAAAATCCAAGGCATCCCCTCCACCGCGCGCCGGACCCGTGTGTTGAAGCAGGACCCGGTGAACCATAACGTGGTCTACGCCGGAACCACCGAGGGCCTTTACAAGAGCGTGGATGCGGGAAAGACATTCGATCGCATGACCGGTCCGGACACCATCGTGAACGATGTTTTTGTCGATCCCAAGGACACGAGTCACGTTTTATTAGCCACCGATCGCAGCGGTGTGCTCTACAGCAAGGACGCGTCGATCAGCTTTATCGCCACAAACGATGGCATCTCCGGGCGCAAGGTTGAGGCGCTTCTTGTTGACCGCGCCAATCCTGCGAAGATCTTTGCCGGCGTACTGAACGACAAGTCATACGGAGGCGCTTTTGTCTCATCGAACGCTGGAGCTACCTGGGACCACGTTGCCGACGGGTTGGAAGGGCGCGATGTGTACGCCCTGGCGCAGGCGTCCGATGGCACTGTGCTAGCCGGAACCAATAAAGGGATCTTCGCGCTGGCGGCAACAGGCGGCAATTGGGCGCCGCGCAACACAATTCAAAACCTGGTGGCAAAGAAAACCACCGTGATCAAAAAAGGCAAGAAAATCACAACCGAGACGATGGTGCCGGACAAGCCTCAGACGCTCGATGGCCGCGTGTACGCGCTCGATCTCTCCGGCGATGCGTGGCTGGCGTCCACCGCCAACGGAGTGTTGACCAGCCGGGACCAGGGCGCTACCTGGCAGGGTGGCCTGGTGGCCGGTTCAGCCGAGTATGTGACCGCCGCTTCTCACGGTCCAGTGATGGTCGTGGCCCGGCGCGATGGGCTGGTACTTTCCGCCGACGCCGGCCAATCATGGACGCCCGTCGCAATTCCACCCGCGATTACACGCATCAATCGCGCCGCGTACTCGACCGACGGCACTCTCTGGCTCGGCACCAGGGAAGGTGTCTATTTCTCTCGGGACAACGGCACGACCTGGTCGTGGATTGAGCGCCTTCCGCTGCGCGATGTCAACGACATCTACTACGATCCGCAGATGAGCAGGGTGCTGGTCAGCTCGCGCGAGAGCGACTGGGTTTTCGCGCTCGATCTCTCCGCCAAAGATTGGACCTGGACGCGGGCCGGGTGGAAAGTCTTCCTCATCCGCGCATCGGCGGGAAGGCTGATGGCAGCCTCGCAGTACGACGGAGTCTTAGCCGAGCCCCACTCGGCCTGGGCCGGTAGTGGACAGAAGTAATTATGCCTGCGACATCGGCAAGAGCATCTTCGTCATTGGATTAAAGTCTGGGTGCCCCCAGACTCGCGACGCCTTTTGGCGCTCAGACTCTGATAACTGACCACTGAGAACTGAAAACTATCTCTCAGTCGAAAACCACCGTCTTGTTTCCATAACATAGGATGCGCCGGTCCAGGTGCCAGCGCACCGCCCGAGACAGAACCACCCTCTCCAGATCGCGCCCGCGCGCAACCAGGTCTTCCACCTGATCGCGGTGCGAGATGCGCGCCACATCCTGCTCGATAATGGGCCCGTCATCCAGCAGATCGGTCACATAGTGGCTCGTCGCACCAATTAGCTTCACGCCCCGCGCATGTGCCGCATGATAAGGCTTGGCGCCGGTAAAGGCGGGCAGAAACGAGTGGTGCACGTTGATAATCGAAGCCGGATATCGGCCCACAAAACCTGGAGAAAGAACCTGCATGTAGCGCGCCAGCACCACCAGGTCAATTTCTTGAGATTCCAGCAGCTCCAATTGCCGCGCCTCGCCCTCGGCACGCGTGGCGGCCATGACAGGAACATGCTCAAACGGTATCCCGTAGAATCCGGCGAGCCTCTCTACGTCCCGATGATTGGAAATGATTAATGGTATCTCGCATTCCAACTCGCCCGCACGCCATCGATGCAGCAGATCCGCCATGCAGTGCAAATACTGTGAGCAGAACAGCGCCACCCTGGTGCGCCGCGCCCCGGAGGTCAGTTGCCAACGCATCCCGAGTTCCAGACCCAACGGCGCAAAGGCCGCCTTGAACCCATCAAGATCGAAGCGGTCTGGACTGGTCGGGCTACCAGGACTATCGGCTGACCCCTTCAGCCCCCATTCCACGCGCATGAAAAACAGACCCAGGTCATGATCCTGGTGCTGATCGGCATGCAATATGTTGGCGCCCCATTCGTAAAGCAGGCCAGAAACCCGGGCCACCAGCCCCTTGCGGTCGGGGCAGTCAATAAGCAAAACAGCTGAATCATTCATGTCCCATCCAGCTTAAGCTATGGCCGGGTTTTCAGAGGCGCGAATGCGGCAAAAGCGTGCCGGGACAAATATCACCTTGGTCCGCTGCAACAGATGCGCGGAACGGGATGAATGAAGCCGGAAGAGTTGAAAAGGAGAGCGCGCGGCCTCAGTTGGCAGTACCTCAGCGGGTTTAGAGAGGGGCGTTCAACCGCTGGCGGAGACTATTAGCCAGTTCAGCGACTACGCGCAACTTGTCGGCGACCGAAGACGGCACTTCCCCGCCGGATAGTGCCAGCTGCGAATGCAGCAGCAGGCCTGCAACAGTGCTCTTCAGCTCGTTTTCGAGAGCGGCGGATGCAGCCCGGCACGCCAGCGCCTGCTCCCTCTCGCGGCGTTGCAGCGCGGCGCGAATCTCCCGGATCAGCCGAGCCGCCCCGGAAAGCGCGAAGTTTATTTGCAGGGGAATCGCTAGCCCAGCTCGCTCCCAAATTGCCTCGGCGGCAGAGGGATCGCACTCGGCCATGGTTTCGTCCACAACCACGGCCGAAAACTCGCGGCGGCGCAGCGCGGCCAGCGCTGCCTTGCGTCCATCCGCCACTTCGACTTCCATCATCAGTTGCGCACCCACCACGGCCGCGCAACTCCTGGCGCCTTCAATTCCGCTCACGATCAGAATGCTCATCTCCATCACCTCGTTCGTTACTGGTTCGACTGCCGGGCAATCCACGGCCCCGGCTCGTTTTCCGAGCCTGTTGATAATGCTGTTCCCGAAAGACAGTGCTTTGCGGCCCGTCGAACTGGTTGGCTCGCCGATGTTTGAAAATTGGGACGCAAGTGGCTTCTTACGAAGCGAGGGGAGAGTGGTTCAGCGTGCGGGTCGATTTCATTTCCGCCGGGGAGTCTTGGGCATTCTCACAGTTGCCCTATCGGCGGAGCGCGTTGCCCCTTGAGCGCGCGGCGGTCACAGTTCCCGAAGCGGGTCCACCATTCCGTATTCCTTCAGCTTACGGTAGAGCGTAGTCTTGCCGATGCCCAGCAGCTTGGCAGCCTGCAGCTTGTCTCCGTTGAGAAGGCGGATGGCGCCCAGAATCGCATCCCGCTCCAGATCCGCCAGAGTCTTTACTTCGATTCCGGCGCCATCCTCGCCGGCCGGTTCACTGGTTGCCGTAGCAGTGCGTCGAGCCTCAAGCCCCTGCTGCTGCAACTGAGTCGGCAGATCGCCCAGGTGCAATACGGGTCCGGAAGACAGCGCGCATGCCCGTTCCACAGAGTTTTCGAGCTCCCGCACGTTGCCCGGCCAGTCGTGCTTCATCATGGTGCGCAGGGCCTCGTCGCTCAGCGTGAATTTGGTGCCATGCTCACGGCTGATGCGGTCCAGAAAGTGCGCCGCCAGCAGGGGAATATCTTCGCGCCGATCACGAAGCGAAGGCAGCCGCAGGTTGACCACGTTGAGCCGGTAGAAGAGGTCCTTGCGGAACGTGCCCTTCTCCACCATTACGGCCAGGTCGCGGTTGGTAGCGGCCACAATGCGCGCCTTCATAGGAATACGGTGCGTGGCTCCCACCGGCCGGACTTCCTTTTCCTGCAAAGTGCGCAGCAGCTTGGCCTGCAGGTCGAGTGAGAGCTCGCCAATCTCGTCGAGGAATACCGTGCCCCCTTCGGCCGAGACCAGCAAACCATCCTTGGAGCGATTGGCCCCGGTGAAGGCGCCTTTCACATAGCCGAATAATTCGCTCTCGATGAGCGTTGGCACCAGAGAGCCGCAATCGACCGGCAAAAACGGCTTTTGCGCATTGGGCCCGTAAGCGTGGATGGTTCTGGCCACCAGCTCCTTGCCGGTTCCGCTCTCGCCCAGCACCAGGACCGGGTGCGAGGACTGAGCAACTTTGGAGAGAATGCGGTAAAGCTTTTCCATCTCCCCGGAACGGCCGATCATGGCCCCCAGCCCCTGCGAGAGACGCAGCCGTTCCCGCAGCTGACGGGTCCCGGTATCGGTCAGGTGGGTTTGGGCCGCGCGGTCCAGTACTGTTGAAAGCTCATCCATGGCGAAGGGCTTGGTCAGGTAGTCCGATGCTCCACAGCGCATCGCCTCGACCGCCGCGTTCACCGATCCCGACGCAGTCATGGCAATCACCGACGTATCCGGGTAAAGCAGTTTGACCTCGGACACCAGTTCCAGGCCGTGATTGCTTCCCGCCGGAAGATTGACCAGCAGAATGTCGGCCGCCCGGCCGCGCAACAGGCTGCGCGCCTGGCCCAGATCTCCCGTACTCTCGACCGCATAGCCAAGGCTGGCGGCAATCTCAGCGCAGGCGGACCGCATCGCCTGGTCCGGGTCTACGACCAGCAGGTGCAACCGCACTACCGGCTCCGCAACTTGAGAAATATACTGCATGGTCCTTGCACTTTCGACTGCAGAGAGCATTGTATTCGCCTCACGCTTGATTTGTTGCTCACGCTTGATTCGTTGAAAGTCCGATAAAAGATTCGAGTGGGTCTGATCGCATTGGACCGGCTTGCCCAGGTCAGCGCGTCCTGACGGGCAGCTCAATCGACAGGCGCGCTCCACCCCGTTCGCTGTTTGTCGCGAAGATTCGACCGCCCGAGGCCTCAATAATCGACCGGGAGATCGACAAGCCCAGCCCGCGACGAGCGCAAGGCCAGCTGTCGCTGCTGGAGGGGGTCGAATGGGTGCTGAATCCTGCCTCGAATACCTTGTGCAGGCTTTCCGCCGGGATGCCCGGCCCGCTGTCTTCAATTGTGAGCACCAGATATTTCGGCATCCCCTCGACCCCAGGCCGCTCCCGAAGGGTCAGCCGCATGCTGCCTCCCGCCGGCATGGCTTCGGCCGCATTCTTCACCAGGTTCACCAGAACCCTGGTCAAATCCTCACCGTCGAGATTCACGGGCAGAGCACTCAACTCCGTGTCCACCATCAACGCAATCGCTGGCCCCGCCAATGCCGCCAGCAGGTTCCGGTTGGCCAGCAGCTCTTCTGCCAGGTTGTCGATGAGCACGGCCGGCACCAAATCCCAGCGATTAGACGGCTGCGGCTGATCGGCGAAGCCAGCCTGGGTCGCACCTTTCTCCGCAGGCCGCAAGCGGGCCCATAGGGAAGCGCCCCGCACATCGTCCCGGCGATCGAGAGCCGCCAGCTTTTCCACCAGACGGCGACTGGCCGCGGCCACCAGCCGCAACTCATTTCCATAGTGCAGATATGGAGTCGCCAACACACCCGGCTCTTCCAGCAGATCGCAATAGAGTCCCAGCGCCGTCACCATGTTTCGGGCATCGTGCGCCAGTTCCGCCAGGTTCTCTCCCTCGCTCCGCAAGTCCGCAAGCGTTCCCACAACATCTTCTACCCGCTTGCGCCCCGTTCCGCCCCATCCCGCCGCTTGTCCTGTCTGCTGCATGGTCCGCTCCCGTTCTTAGTCGGCAATCCGTTATCGGTTGTCAGGGATCGACGCGACTAGCGGATTTTTCTTCCCTAGTCCCCAGTCCCTAGCCCCTATTCTCTGGTCCCTATTCCCTGTCTTTCGCCTTCATCTATTACACGTGGCGTGCCAATCTAGGACTCTTTCTCTAAGTTCCTGATAAGGGAAGAGCTTGTTGTCCGAATTCCGTACATTCTGCAATGCCCAAAAGGAACCCCTCCGTTCCGAAATGGAACGAAACCAGCGGAGTGGATCAGGTTAAACCACCTGCTTTGATATAGTTACTGGTTATTCCCATTCCGGATCCCTGGAATTGCGGATTCCCGATCTGGAATCTCCCACGCCCCCATTCCCTCCGCCCCCTTTCCCGTACAATCTCTCTATGCACCCGCCCTCCCCGTTCTTTCGTCCCGGCGGCAGAAACCCTGCCCAGCTCCGTCCGCTCGCACTCGTTCCCGGCTTCGTCCAGACCGCGGAGGGCTCGGTGCTGGTGTCCTTCGGTAATACGCGGGTTCTAACCAATGCGACCATCGAGCAAGGCGTCCCCGGCTGGCTGCGCAACACCGGCCGCGGCTGGGTCACAGCGGAGTACGCCATGCTCCCTCGCTCCACGGTGACCCGCACACCCAGGGAAAGCGAACGCGGCAAGATCGGTGGCCGCACACACGAAATCCAGCGCCTCATCGGCCGTAGCCTGCGCTCGGTCGTCGACATGCAAGCCCTGGGTGAACGCACCGTCATCCTGGACTGCGACGTGATTCAGGCCGACGGCGGCACGCGTACAGCGGCCATCACCGGCGCGGCGGTTGCCTTGGCCCTTGCCCTGAACGCGCTGGTCGAAGCCGGCACGCTCAAGAAATCGCCGCTGAAGCAGCTCGTGGCCGCGACGTCCGTCGGCATTGTCGGCGGAACCGAGCTGCTCGACCTCTGTTACGAGGAAGATTCGCAGGCCGAAGTCGACATGAACGTAGTGATGACCGCCGACGGCGGCCTCATCGAGACCCAGGCCACAGCAGAGAAGGGAAGCTTCTCCCGCGCCCAGTTGAACTCGCTGGTGGATTTAGCCGAGGTTGGCCTCAAGGAGATATTCGCCGCGCAACGCACGGTTCTGAGCCAGTAGCGCACCAAGCCCGAGCTCCCTTTCCTCAACCTCATTTGCCGTGCTAGCCTTTCCCTAGCGCACAAGGGCGCTTCCGGTCCGCGGAAAGGACAGAGTCCACCTGGCAAGCACAACTCGTTTTTGCGAACTGACTTTCCGCCCTCAATATGCGGACCGGGGCATA
>JBELAI010000131.1:0-15766 GCA_049508975.1 Occallatibacter sp.
TTCTCGGCCTGCTAGGGCCAGCGGCGCAAGTTTCCGGCCAGATTCTTTGGAATGCCGCTTCAGGAACGACCAACCTTCTGCAGCAGGCAACAGGGGCTTTGCGGCAACTGCGCGGCCGCGAGATTGCCATGATTTTCCAGGAGCCTATGACCGCGCTCAATCCGGTCATGGCAATCGGCCGCCAGGTGGCTGAGAGCTTTGAAGCCCACACACCTTCCTGGACAGGACGCGAGGCGAAGAGGCAGGCCGTCGCCGCGCTGGAAGCGGTGGCCCTCCCCGATGCCGCGAGCCGGTACGGAGATTATCCGCATCAGTTTTCAGGCGGGCAGCGGCAGCGCATTCTCATTGCCATGGCCCTGATCAACAAGCCGCGCCTGCTCATCGCCGACGAGCCCACCACCGCTCTTGACGTGACCGTGCAGGCCCAGGTGCTGGAGTTACTTAAGGACCTCCAGCACCAACATGGCCTGGCCATGCTGTTCATCTCCCACGACCTGGCAGTGGTGGGCCAGATGGCAAGCCGCATCGCCGTGATGCGCGCCGGCGAAGTCGTCGAGTCGGGGCCTTGCACACAAATGCTGACAAGCCCGGAGCACCCCTACACCAGGAGCCTGCTTGCCGCTGTACCCACTTTGCGGACTGACCGAAGCCAGCCGCTAGCAATGGTCGGGAAGTGACCGGCAGATTGCGCGCTATACTCTCCCCATGAGCCTCTCCCCGGCGAATCGAATTCCGACGAGATACCTTACGAGCATCTGCCTCGCCACGCTCATCATGGTGTTGCCCGTGTGTTCCGCGCAGACCACGCACAAAAAGAAGGCCGACCCCAAGCCTGAGCCCACCCAGCAAGAGCTGTTCGATTACGTTCGAGGAAAGCTCCTGGCCCTCAGTCCCAACGACGGCATCAACGACAACCTGGAGGTCGCGTTCGATCCTGCCACTTCGATCTTATCGATCACGCAACCCGACGGCCGCTGCGACATTTTTCTAAGCGCCATCGACAGCAACAGCGCGCTCTGGGAGGTGTTCGACCCCAGCGACACTTATCACACACGGGAACAGATTTTGAGGGTCACCCTGACCTCGCTCGGCGGAAAAAAAGCTCGCACCTGCTACGACCGGGAAAACCAGGTGGACACAAGTATCGCTCCAAACCGCGTACGATTGCTGTTCTCTCTCTACAAATCAAACGCGGTCCCCAACTTCACTGAGACCATGGGCAAGGCGCTGAAGAAGCTGGTGACCCTGGCCGGCGGCAGCCCGGAAAAGGACATCTTCCCCAAATAAGCAGCAAGAGATCCATTGCTAATTGAAAGGACCGCAGTCGCAAGACTCAGCAGACACACGTCCGCCTCTCGGCGAGCCGAGAGGCGGCGTGGGTCCTTCATAGATTGAAGCTACTCTGCTGCGACAGCTTCCGCGGCAGGCTCGACTGCAGCGGTTTCGGTCGCAACTCCGGCTTCCGCCACAACCTTGACCTTCACATGCGCTGTGACTTCGCGGTGCAACTTGATGGCTACGTCATGGTCGCCCACGGTCTTGATCGGCTCATTCAGCTGAATCTTGCGCCGGTCAACATCGAAGCCCTTGACTGCCAATTCGCCGGCAACGTCTGCCGAGGTCACTGAGCCAAACAACTGGCCAGTCTCGCCGGACTTGCGGGTAAAGCTGATCACAATCGGCGCAAGCTTGGCGACAAGTTCTTCGGCCTGTACCTTCTCGGAAGCGGAGCGACGGGCAGCCGCTGTCTTCATGGTTTCAACGACGGCCTTGTTGGCATCGGTAGCCTGCAGCGCCAGTTTGCGGGGCAGCAGAAAATTGCGGCCGTAGCCATCGGCAACCTTCACCACGTCTCCGCGGTGGCCCAGGTTGGCTACGTCTTCCTTCAGAATAACTTCCATGGGAAACTCTCCAATGTGCGGCGCCGTCGGCGCGTTTCAGACCAGACCGTCGGCGATTAAACCGTGTCGCGCTGTGTTCTTAGCGCTCACGTAAATTGACTCAGACTCGCTCTAGTGCCGTGTGGCAAAAGGCAGCAGAGCGATGTTCCGGGCCTGCTTGATGGCGCGGGTCAGGCGGCGCTGGTGCGTGGTGCAAACGCCCGTGAGCCGGCGGGGCACAATCTTGCCGCGCTCAGCCACAAACCCCTGCAACAGCCGAACATCGCGGTACGGGATCGCGTCGATCTTCTCGGTGCAGAACTTGCAAACCTTCTTGCGGCGGAAGAACTTGCCACGACCGCCGGGTCCGCCTTGGGGCCTGCCGCCGGGTCCGCCTTGCGGCCTGCCGCCGGAGCGGGGAGCAGGGCCAGAGCCCGAACCCGCTTCCGGTCCGGACGATGCTTGCGATGCGCCCGAATCGGACGCCCTTCCTGGTGTCTCTTCTGACATAGTGTTTCCTCTTCACTCTCTTCGATTCCAGCCGCACCATCGCAGGCGCAGGGGGAACAATTAATTGACCGAATCAGGCCGAGGCATGCCACCCGGAAACCGGGCAACAGCAGCGGCAATCTCTCACGACCGAACTAGACAGCCGCTGAAGCCGGCTCCGCTGCTTCCACCGGAGCCGCAACTGCTGCAACCGGTGCCGGAGCTGCGGGAGCCGCATGTTCCACCTTGCGGCGAACGCCACGCAGAGCCTTCACCTTGGCCAGCCGCTTCTCTTCCTCGTCGATGCGCACGGTGATGAACTTGATCACCGGCTCGGTGACGCGCAGGCGGCGCTCCAACTCCAATACCACCGGGCCGCCGGCCTCAATGGTGAGCAGAACGTAGTTGCCGTCGTTGAACTTGCGCACCATGTAAGCAAGCTTGCGGCGACCCATCTTTTCGACAGTCTTCACCACTCCGCCGCCACCGGTAACGGTAGTGGAGAAGCCGGCGATCAGCTTGTCGACATCCTCTTCGGCCACGTCGGGCCGAACAATGAACATAACCTCATACACACGCGACATCAGCATTCCTTTTCCGCTGAAGCTTCGGCTCCAGCTAACAGTGTCCGATTCCCCGATCACTGTCCCTTACCCTTAGTCCCTATTCCCTGAATCCCTACTCTTTGTCTTTGCGGTTGAACTCGTTCATTGCCGGCCCCGGACCTTGCTCGATGATGCGCCGCGTGGCCGTTGCCACCCGGTCCAGCACCTCGTCCAGAACCGTCAAATCCGCCTTGCGCATTGGCGAGAGCAGATAATCCCTGCCCGGCCGCTTCCCTGCACCAGCTGCAATAGCCTCTGGTGGAAGATTGAGCCCAACGCCAATGCGGAGGCGCAACCACTCCTGGTTTCCCAGGGTGCCGGTTACGCTGCGAGCTCCGTTGTGCCCGGCGGTTGAACCGCGCTCCCTGATCTTGAAAGTCCCCAGCGTCAAATCGAGCTCGTCATAAATTACGAGCAGATCCTTCGCCGGGTCCGCTTCAAACTCTCTCACCAGAGCGGCAACAGCCAGCCCGCTCAGGTTCATAAAGGTCTCCGGCTTGGCCAGGACCACTTCGCGCCCTGCTATGCGGCAGGTTGCTGTAGCGGCCCGGCATCGCCGGTTCTGAACCACAACCCCCTCTTGCTGGGCGATGCGGTCGATAGCCATGTACCCCGCGTTATGCGGAGTCCAAACATATTCCAAACCGGGATTGCCGAGCCCGACAACAATAAACGGGCCCCGGCGAACCCCGTACTCACTTGCTTCGCCCAAGGCTTACTTCTTCGCCGCGGGCTTCTTTGCGGCATCGGCTGTCTTGGCCGCGTCTTCCGGTTTGCCCTTCTTGGCCACTTCCGGCTCGGCTGCACTTGCAGCAGCAGCAGCATTCGCGGCAGCAACTTCAACCTCGGCCGCGGTTGGCGCTTCTTCACGGATCGAGACAACGTGCGCCACAGTCGCATCCTCTGCATTGAGGTACTTAATGGAATCTGAATGTGGCAGGTCTCCGACACGCAAAGTCTCGTAAAGCGCCAAATTGCTAACGTCCACATCGATGTGGCTGGGAATGTCTCCCGGCAGGCACTCAATTTCGACCTGGCGCAATACCTGGTCGAGGATGCCACCGGAGGCCTTGACGCCCAGCGGAATACCCAGCAACTTGACGCGCACCTTGACTCGGAGAGTCTTGTCCAGCGCAATACGCTTCATGTCGATATGGATCAGCTGGTCCTTGATCGGCTCGCGCTGCCAATCGACAATCATGGCTTTGGCCGCGGCCTGACCAGCGATCTCGACATCAAAAATCGTGTTGTGGCCGGCTTCGGAAAAGAGAATTCGTGAAATCTGCTTGGGATCCACCTCGACGGCAACTGCATCGTGTCCGGAACCGTACAGCACTGCGGGAATCTTGCCCGCGACGCGCACACGGCGAGCGGCATTCTTGTTGAACTTGCCCGCACGGGGCTTGGCTACGACTACTTCTGGCATTCGGTCTCTCGTTTCCTGGTATCGGGCACGGAAAGGCAGCTTTTAGCTGTCAGCTCTTAGCTTTCAGCTTGCTCTGCCCCTGCGAACTGAATCGCCCGCTCCCTTTGTTGAAAAGCAGCTTTCAGCTATCAGCCGCTTTATTACTGTTGTGAACTGAATCAGCTTCACTATCGATTCAGTTCCTTCTTTCCGGCTTTCGGATGAGTCGATCAGGCCGGGCAGCAAATTGAATTAGCTGAGAGCTGACAGCTGACAGCTAAAAGCTGCTTCTCAATTAAACAGCGAACTTACGCTGGTCTCCAGGTGAATGTTCTCAATTGCCGTGCCCAACAGGCCGGCGATAGAGAGCACTTTGATTTTCGGTACTTTCAGAGCCGCTTCGCGCAGGGGAATTGTATCTGTTACAACCACCTGTTCCAGGCGCGAATTCGCAATACGATCAATGGCCGGTCCAGAAAGTACGGCATGGCTGGCGCAGGCGTAGACGCTCAGCGCGCCTGCGGCGCAAAGAGCGTCCACTGTCTTGACCAGGGTCCCGGCAGTGTCGATGATGTCGTCAATGATGAGGCAGGTCTTGCCGGCAACGTCGCCGACAACGTGCATTACCTCAGCAACGTTGATGTCTGTACGGCGCTTATCCACAATAGCCAGCGGAGCGCCGATCTTCTGCGCAAAAAAGCGAGCGCGCTCCACCCCACCGGCGTCCGGCGATACCACCGTCAGATTGGGCAGCTTCAATTCGCGGAAATGGCCCACCAGCACCGGGCTGGCAAAGATATGGTCGACGGGAATGTTGAAGAAACCCTGAATCTGCGCGGCGTGCAAGTCAACAAACAGGGCTCGATTGGCTCCGGCAGTCGTGAGCAGGTCGGCAATGAGCTTGGCGCTGATGGCCACGCGCGGGCGGTCTTTGCGATCCTGGCGGGCGTAGCCGTAATACGGCACAACCACCGTAATCCTGGCCGCCGAGGCCCGCTTGAGCGCATCAATCATGACCAATAACTCCACCAGGTGCTGGTCCACCGGGTAGCAGGTGGGTTGCACCACAAACACATCCACGCCGCGGACGTTTTCGAGCAGTTGGAAGTAGACTTCTCCGTCGGCAAAACGCTGCAGCTTGGCTTCACCCACCTGGACCCCGATATGGCGGGCAATCTCCTCAGCCAGCGGCCGGTTTGCCGTTCCGCAGAACAGCTTGAAGCGTCTGTCCTCGGTCAGGTTGCGGGTCCGCTTGCGCTCGGGAGCCGGCTTGCCGTCTTTGCCCTTGGCGGCGTCCGGAGGCGGGCCTTGTATTGGCGGGCCCTGGTTGGGTCCCTTCGACGCCGGTTCTTTGCCCGCGCCTTCCGGCTGCTCGTTCGGTTCGCTGCCTGGTTGTTTTTCTTCCGCCATCAACGACAAAGTTCCCACTTCCATCTCCGATTACCCTCCAAGCTGGTTTGCTTTGGCTGTAGTTCGGGGCCTAAATGCAGGGGTAAGGGATGAGGGAATAGGGGTTAGTCAGTTCTCGCCTCGTCCGCGCTCTTAACTAATCTCTATTCCCTATTCCCTGTTCCCTATCTTTGGCTGGGCGACTAGGATTCGAACCTAGACAAGTGCCTCCAAAGGGCACTGTCCTACCATTAGACGATCGCCCAACTCCTCAACTTTCCCATACTTCCGGAAAGCTGTCTTTCAACAGCCGAAGGCGAGTCTCTCTCGCACAACGGCTGCCTGTCAACGTCATTCTTCGAAAAGCATTTCGTTCCAGTAAGCCGGGCGGGGCAGGGTGCGTGTCAGCGTGCTCCGCACATCTACTTCCCGGAACTGGCTCTTCAACCGGTCTTGCGCTTCTTCCGCATCTCCGCGGGTTCGGTACAACCCGAAGAGTGCTGAACCTGACCCTGACAACGAGGCAACAATAGCTGCCTCCGGTCGACCGGAACCCACAAGAATGCGCTTGATCTCTGCAAGGGAAGGATGCTGGGGAAACACGACGCGTTCAAAGTCGTTCTGGATCCAGCTACTGATCCCGGTGCGGACAAGCGCGGACTTTTCTGGTCCCGCCCGGTCCTCCCCCTTGTAATCATCGGAGAGGACACCGGAGGAGCCTGTTCCCAGTCCACCTTGCGGGATTCCTCCCGTAAAGGCACTGGCATAGGCGAGGCTCAACTCATTCAGTTTATCTGCACTTGCCTCCTGGGTCAAACCCTCGGCGGCGCACAGGGCGTCCCAGTCGCGAAAGGCCTGCGGCGTGGAGACGCCGACACTAGGCGCGGAAATGACGCACCAGGTCGGCTCAAAATCCGGCAGCGGATAGACCTCCTGCCCCCGATCGACGCCCAGAACCGCCCCTCCCACCAGGAACAGCGGCACATCCGACCCAACCTGCGCAGCAATCTCGAGCCGCTTCCCTTCCCATCCTTCAACCCGGGTGCCCCATAGCCTGTCCTGAGCCTGCCGAAGGATCTCGCTTTTGAGACATGGGAGACCACGACCTTCAACCCGTCCCCCGTTTCCTTCCTGGGTGCCCCATCCTTCGAGCGTTCTTTGCTCGAAGGGTGGGAGACCACGAAGGCTAGTTTCCAGCCCGAGTTCCACCTCCAGCCCCACCAGCGCCGCCACCGCGTTAGCCGACCCAGCTCCCAGCCCGCCCTGCACCGGCAGCCGTTTTTCAATATGAATCTTGACCTCGGCCGCAACGCCTAGCGCATCCAGCGCCTGCGCAACCATCTTCCAAGCCGTATTCTGGCTATCGGTGGGCACCCGCTCATCATTCGAAGTAAGCCGCAGCCTGGTCTCTGCTGCCGGACGAGCAGTAACCGTAACCACGTCATAGAGTTCCAGCGTCTGGTAGACCGTGGTCAGGCCGTGAAACCCATCCGGACGTGGCGCGCCAATATAGAGCCCGAGGTTGATCTTTGCATGCGAGCGGACAGCAGTGGCCATACGAATAGATTGTAGAGTGTGGCCTGTTGCCGGCATCCTCGCGGGCGCGAAACCAGCCGCCATCATGCCCATTCCGGCAGGCAAGCCGCCTGAACTTTCCCGGAAGAATTCGGGCCTTTCGCGCTTGGTTTGTGCTATCCTCGCCGCGTGCCTGTCACTTCCCCAGCCCCTGTTGCAGTCACTTCACGGCATACCGTGCTCGTGCGCGTGACCCACTGGATCACGGTGATCTCTTTCCTTGCCCTGCTCATCACCGGCGGCGAAATCGTGATCTCGCATCCGCGCTTCTATTGGGGCGAAACAGGCAACTCGGGAACTCCACCGCTGTTCCAGATCCCCATTCCCTCATCGCGTGACACAGTTCCCACGGGCTACAACTACGTGATGCCCGACGAGAACGGCTGGAGCCGCTATCTCCATTTTGAGGCCGCATGGGTGCTGGTCCTCACCGGCCTCGTCTACGTAATCGCCGGCCTGTTGAACGCTCACTTCCGCAAAAACCTGCTCCCGCGGCCCGCCGACCGAAGATGGCGCTCCTTCCGGGAGGTCTTCGCAAGATATCTTCGCCGCGCACCACCCGATGAAGCGGAAAACCGCTCCTACAATGTCGTTCAGCGCGTTTCCTATCTCTCAGTGATCTTCATCCTTTTTCCTCTCGTTATCTGGACCGGCCTCGCACTGTCTCCTGCCTTCGATTCCGCCGTACCTGCGGCCGTCAACCTCCTCGGAGGCCGGCAATCGGCGCGCACCCTCCATTTCTTCGTGTCCGGATTGCTGGTGGCTTTCCTCTTCGTCCACATTGCGATGATCGCTCTCGCTGGATTCTGGAAGCGCACCAAACCCATGATCACCGGCAGCTTAAAATTCCCTTCGGAGCGCAAATGAGCGAAATTTCGCGCAGACGCCTCATCGCGACGGGCCTCGCCGCCACTGCGGGCTTCGCGGGACTGGTCGCGGCACCCAGCATCGCCCGGCGCTACGGGCTCATCCCACCCGACAGCGGCTGCCTCTACGGCATCGGCGAGACACTCACGTTCGGAGCCCAACGGCTTCTCACAAAACACTCGCTGGCTCGAGAGTTCCCCCGCAGCATGATTTCGAAGGCCCCCTTCGCCAACGCGATCGAACCGGCCAGCGAAACCTTCAAGCGCCACCAGGCCACCGGCTTTTCCGACTGGCGGCTGTCGGTCGATGGCATGGTCGCGCACCCCGGTTCCTTTTCGCTGTCCGATCTCAAGACTCTTCCCATCCACAGCCAGATCACTGAGGTCGCCTGCGAAGAAGGATGGTCTTACATCGCCGAATGGATCGGAACGCCCCTGGCCAATGTGCTCAATGCCGTCGGTGTCCTGCCGCAGGCCCGCTATGTCGCGTACTACTCCATCGAGCCCGACTGGTGGGAAAGCGTCGACATGGCCGATGCTCTCCACCCTCAGACATTCCTCACAATGGGAATGAATGACGGCGATCTTCCTGTGGCGTTCGGCGGCCCGATTCGTCTACGCGTGCCCCGCCAACTCGGCTACAAGAGCGTGAAATTCATCACCCGCATCACGGTCACGGACTCGCTCAAGAGTTTCGGCAAAGGTATGGGCTCCGCATCCGCCGATGCGGGATACGCATGGTATGCGGGTATCTAACCTGCCGAGTTGCGAACCGCAATTCCCGGATTAGACAACAGCGGTTTGCGTCACCATCACTTTTGCGGCGCGCAATTGTGTCACAGCGTCTCCGCTGGGAATAAACTCCATAGCCACATTGTGCCGATAATTAAGCTCGGCCAGCTTGCGATAAATGTTCCCGTAGTTGATCTCGCCATTGCCGGGCTCGTGGCGGCCGGGAACGTCGGCGATGTGGATAAGGCCGATGACATCAATGTTCTTATCGAGCTTGCTGATCAAGTCGCCGAAGCTCATCTGCTCGTGATAGATGTCGTAGAGGAACTGCACCTGCGGATGATTCACCGCGCGGACAATCTCGATCGCTTCGGCCGCCGAAGTAAGAAAGTATTTCGGATTCTCTTCCAGATGAATGCACTCCAGCAGCAGGCGCACCGGCTGGCCGCTGATTTTCTTGCCCTCCACCAAGGTCGCAGCTCGCTTCAGCGTCTCAACTGATGCTTGATGCTGTTCCTCGTGCGTCAGCCCTGGAACAACATTCCCCGAGAGCACAATCATGGCGGGGCAGCCGAGTGTCTCCATCGGCGTGAACGCCTGTTGCAATTCAGCCAGAAAGCCGTCGCGCGTGGCCGGGTTGGCCACTCCATTTTTCAAGCCCGCGGTGGCGTCGATTTCGACGCCCAGTCGCTTGCGAGCCTCGTTGGCGCGGTCGAAATCGGCTTGCACCCAGTTGCGATACTCGCCAACAAGCTGGACTTTGTTGTAGCCGGATTCGACTACCTTGGCGAGCCGCTCCTCGAATGGCAGGTCCTTGAAAACAGTCCAAAGCATTACAGACAGCGGAAACGGCGGCCCTTTCGATGCCGACTCGATCGAAATGTCGGCGGCTTTCACGGGTGCGACAACAGTAGACAGAGCGGCTGTCGCAACCGCTTGAACAAAAGTGCGGCGATTCATACTTGCCTCCTCGGCTTCCCCTAAACTTTGGTATCCATCTTGCGCGAGCGGCGCAGCGCTTCCCAATCCTTTTCTGTTTGGTCGGCGTAGGCGAGACCAAACTTGCCCAGCGCCTCGGCAAAACCATCGCCGGAACCAAGGTAGCCCGCAATCACCGCCGGATCGCCCGAGCGGCCATGACCACGCGCGAGAAGCTCCCCGCAGACTTCAGCGAATGCAGCCAGACCGCTCCCCGCCAGGTCATCGAGGTCAATGGACCCTTTGTGGTCGTTCAGTTGCCGCACCAGGTATTGCCGGCTGCCGATGTGCGTCCACCCGAGGAACGGGTCCGATTGCAATTGCATGGCTCTCTGGCCGTCAGCGACGCGCTTTCCGTTGTTGTGGTCCGCATGGGC
Organism: Occallatibacter sp.; assembly: GCA_049508975.1. Classification (GTDB taxonomy): domain Bacteria; phylum Acidobacteriota; class Terriglobia; order Terriglobales; family Acidobacteriaceae; genus Telmatobacter. Next base: position 10,297 of record JBELAI010000131.1, read on the forward strand.
ATTGGGAAGATAGGCTGTATAGCCGGAGGCCGGCTCCTCCTTGATTTGCAAGAACAGAGGGTCCTTCGGGCCATTGCCTTCAAAGTAGATGCAATAATCGCGCAGTCCCACCGAGCCGGTGCCGACCACTTTGAAGGCCACATCGATCGGGCGATAGAACGACAGCAGGTGTTGGCGCTGCGGCTCCAGCATTTCGCGATAAGGCTCAAGCGAGGCCAGCACTGCTGCTGCCTGTGAAGCTGAGACGCGCGTCAGCATCGGCTTGATTTCCTTGAAGCGGCGCGGTGCTCCCGGCTTGTCTGAGACAGGTTCCGTGAGTTGTTCCAGCGTATGCAGCGGGGTAGCTCGCTCAGCCTTCAACAGCGCCGCGTGAATGGGCGCGACCTGGGCGAGACGGTGCACCTGGAAACGTCCAACTTCAAGATGAGGCATTTTTGCAAAAGCGCGCATCTGGGCTGTATAGCGCTCGATGGCCAGCTCCACGGCGCGACGCACGCCGGCGTCCTTGTGGCCGGAGCCGCGGCCTGCCAGCGATATTGAGGCGGCCATGCGCTTCAAGTCCCACTCGAAGGGACCGCGTATGGTCTCGTCGAAGTCATTGATGTCGAAGACCAGGCGGCCGTCGGGCGCGGCGTAGGCGCCAACGTTGCGCACATGCGCGTCGCCGCAAAGCTGGCTCACGATGCCCGTGTTGGGCAGCACTGCAAGATCGCCAGCCATCACGGGCACGGCGCCTCGGAAGTAGCCAAACGGCGTTTCAGCCATCAGCTCGTTCTTGAGCTTGACCAGGGCCGGTATGCGCCCACGCGTGGACCGTTCAAGAAGCTCGTGCGGCGAAGCGGTACGGGCTTTGATGTTGAGGTTGCTGTGTTCCTGGCGCCCCACCTGCTTGCGCCGCGCCTGTCCCATGCTTGTGCGTTCCTGCGGAGTTGCCCATTGCATAGCCCGCACCATACTAGCTTGGCCACGCGCAGTGCAACTCCCACAGACCCCGTGCGTTACACTTTGGCTGGACGGAAAGCGTCGGACGGCGTGCGTCGCATGGCGCGCACTGGATCGCGTGCGTTGGATAGCCCGCACTTCCGGGACCCAGCAAATAACAAGCCGGGCCCCACCGGGGGGAGGAATTCCATTGATATATGTACGCGCCCTTGCGCTATTGGCCACCCTTGCCTGCCCTTTTGCAGCGCGGCCTCTTGCAGCCCAGGCCGCCAGCGACAAGGCTGCTCCGAAGCCGCTCACCGTGGAGGCGATCTTCGCCCACGGGTCGCTGATTGGGCACCCGCCGGACGGCCTGATCTGGTCTCCGGATGGAAAGCATTTGACTTATATCGATAGCGGCGAACTTGTCGACCTCGACCCGGCCACCGCCAAGTCGCACGTGCTGGTGAGCCGTGCCAAGCTGGCTTCGCTTTCCGGAGCTTCGGGAACGGAAACAGATCAGGACCACCGCGACCGGTACAAGATGGCCAGTTACCTGTGGGCGCCCGACTCCGCGCATCTGCTGTTCGACTCCAACGGCCGCCTGTGGCTCTACGATCTGAAGAACGGTACGGGCATCCAGATCGGCTTTACGGGAGCTGCTTCAGGCGACGATCCCAAGTTCTCGCCCAATGGCGAGATGGTCTCATTTGTGCGCGATCATGGCCTCTCTGTCCTGCACTTGAAGGACCCCGGCATGCCTGCCAGCCCAGTGGCCGCTTCGCCCAACGCGGCTTCCCTCAATGGCGAAGTGGACTGGGTGTATGAAGAAGAGCTCGATGTCCGCAGCAACTACTTCTGGTCACCGGATTCGAAGAGCCTTGCGTATCTGCAGATGAATGAAAACGAAGTGCCGGAGTACCCCATCACCGATTGGATTCCGACCCACGCCAAAGTGAACTCGCAGCGATTTCCGCAGCCCGGCGATCCCAACCCCGATGTGCGCGTCGGCGTGGTAGGTGCGAACGGCGGAAAGACGATGTGGGTCAGGCTGCCCATTCATGCCGGTCAGGATTACATTCCGCGGTTTGGCTGGGTCGATCGCAAAACACTGTGGATCGAAACGGTGACCCGCGACCACAAACATCGGGATATCTATTTCGCCGACACCGCCACCGGTCAATCCCATTCCGTGCTCTCACTGACGGACGACAAATTCGTCGACGACAACTACGACGTCTCGGTAGGCTACGGCACCATCGTGCTGACAAGTTGGACCGACGGGCACAACCATCTCTACCTCTATAGCTACGAAGATGGCAATCCTGCAGTAACCATGGCCAAGCTCGAACGGCAACTGACCAAGGGCGAATTCGAAGTTGGCGACGTGCTCGGCGTCGATCACGCGGCCAAGCTGATCCACTACGCCTCAAACGAAGGCAATCCGCTTGAACAACAGCTATGGGAGGTCACTTTCGGCGGCGAGAAGAGACAATTGACCAGTCTTGCCGGGAGTCATGAAGGGAATTTTGCGCCATTGGGCGGAGGATTTGTCGATAAGCATTCCACCCTCCTGAGCCCGCCCACGCTCCGGCTTTGCCAGGAGCCAGACAAATGCAATGTCTTCTGGTCAACGCGCGCCGTGGAGCCCTACCATCTGCGCGCTCCCGAGCAGCTTCAGGTGAAGACGCACGACGGAACCACGCTTTATGCCACGCTTTTGCTTCCAGAAAGAGACAAGAGCACAGCTTCTGTACCCCTGATTGTGAATCCATATGGAGGCCCCGGTCCGCCAACGGTCGCCGACCGATGGGGTGACGCGCTGCTCTTTGATGAATTGCTCGCTCAGCATGGCTTCGCTGTCCTGCACGCCGACAATCGCGGCACTGGCATGCGCGGACGCGATTTTGCGCAGGCGGCATTTCAAAACTTTGGCCCAGTCCAGCTTGAAGATCAGTTGACCGTCGTGGATGCCGTTTTGGCGCAGTATCCGCAACTGGACCCGAAGAGGCTAGGCTGGTGGGGCTGGAGCTGGGGTGGAACCTTCACGCTTTACGCCATGACCCATTCCGATCGCTTTCGTGCCGGAGTTGCGGTAGCGCCGGTGACCGATTGGCGCGACTACGACTCGATCTATACCGAGCGGTACATGAGCCAGCCGTCTGAATTTCCAACTGGCTATCGCGACTTCTCGGTCGTCAATTCGGCGGCTAATCTTAAAGGACGTCTGTTAATGGTGCACGGCACGGGCGACGACAACGTGCACATCGAGAACAGCGTGCAGTTCATTCAGCAGCTGATTGAAGCCCAGCTACCGTACGACCTGCAGATCTACCCACGCAAGACTCACTCCATCGCCGGCCCGGATGTGCGCACCCATTTGTTCAACCGCATCCTGGCTCATTTCGAGGAATACCTGAAACCGCCCATCCTATGAGCCCGGTGCAATAAGCCTAGTCCAATGCAGGTAATTGCACAGACAGCAGAGACCTTCTTCCCGGCGGGAAGAAACGAAAATAGCCCAGAATGAAATCCTGGGATAGCGCCCCAATCCCCTCGTAAGCGTCCCGTAGGGCCGCTGTGAACCTCTCCTTACGCGATAATATTCATTGCAACCGGCCCTGCCCCGATGACCCCGCATCCCCATCTGTCGGACGAACTGTCCGCCCACCTGCAATCCTGCGAACAATCCTTGCTCGATCCGGCCCTCCGGCGCGACCGCGCTCGCGTCTCCGCACTTCTGACCGAGGATTTTCAGGAATTCGGCGCTTCCGGCCGCATATGCTCGCGGGAGCAAATTCTCGACCTGCTAACAACCGAGAATTACGATCCACCAACGATGGAGGACTTCAAATGCCATTGGCTTGCGGAAGGCGTTGTGCTGGCGACTTATAGAGCGGTTCGGGAAGATGGGAGCTCGATGTTGCGCAGTTCAATATGGATAAAGGAAGCTGGGGAATGGCGTGTGAGGTTCCACCAGGGAACCCGCGTAACGTGACGCTTGCCTTGCCCAAACTCTACATTTCATGGCGGCGGAACAGATCGTCCTTGTCCCGCGATGAGCAGTTCGAGCAGCCCAGGCAGCAGACCAGAAGAACTGCCACACCTACAGTGACCAGGACTGCGATAACAGTTCCGTTCGCCGCGAACCAATGAATAGCGTTATGCATATCCAGGATACCCACTCAATCTGTCGTCGTTTCGCCGATGGACCGAACTCGGGTCGATACGATCATTCATCGGTACACCGAAAATCCCGGCGAACCAATCTTACCATCGGCGCATTTTCCCTGTCATTCAATCAAATCGTTCTTGCCTTGAAGTGAATAAAAGGCGAAGATGGATCCAATATGGTATCGCGTTCCAATCCGGGAGTTGGACCCATCATGGACTTAGACGCGCAAAACCGCCATCCCACAGACCGGGTAGACGAAATTGCCCCAAAAGTCCTGTCGCATCCCCCCACTCAGGACCAAGGCCAGCCCCCCGCGCTCAACTGGCTGTTCGTCGATCTGAACTCCTATTTCGCGTCCGTTGAGCAAGAGGTCCGGCCCGATCTGCGCGGCCGTCCGGTCGGTGTCGTGCCCATGATGGCCGACACAACCGTTTGCATCGCAGCAAGTTACGAGGCCAAGGCCCACGGCGTGAAGACAGGAACCGTTGTTGCCGACGCCAAGCGCATGTGCCCCGGCCTGGTGCTGGTTGAGGCGCGCCACGAGCTCTATGTCGATTACCACCATCGCATTGTCGAGGCCGTCGAGAGCTGCCTGCCCGTGACGGCCGTGCTCTCCATCGATGAGATGGCTTGCCGCCTGATGGGCCGCGAACGGCCTCTGCTGGCGGCGATCGAATTGGGACGACGGGTCAAGGCGACGATCCGGGAAAGGGTTGGTCCCCTGTTGCGCAGTTCCGTGGGCCTGGCCACCAACCGCTATCTCGCCAAAATAGCCAGCGACATGGAGAAGCCCGACGGCCTGATTGCCCTTCCCCTGGACATCCTGCCTGAGGCGCTGCGTCATCTCACACTGCGCGACCTCCCCGGCATCGGCGCGAAAACCGAGAAGCGGCTCAACGATAAGGGAATCAACACTATGGACCAGTTGCTCGCCCTCGACTGCGAAAAGGCCGGCGAGTTATGGGGCTCGGTGTGGGGCGAGCGGCTATGGCACTGGTTGCGCGGTGAAGACTTCGACATGGCCGATACCGAGCATTTGAAGTCGCTGAGCCATCAGCATGTGCTGGCGCCGGAAATGCGCACCCCGGAAAAGGCCTGGGCCGTCGCGCACAAACTGCTCCACAAAGCGGCCATGCGTCTGCGCGCGGGAGGCCTCTGGACAAGCAGCATAGGTCTGGCGATCGGGTTTGCCGGCCCCAAGGGTGAACGAGGCCCAGTGAGCAACTTCGGCGTGCCCACCAAAGGCTGGAAGAGCGAGCTGAAGCTGAGCGAGTGCCAGGACAACCAGACCCTCATTGCCGCTCTAACCCGCCTTTGGGCGAGCAAACCGACTGGCGAGGAGTTCAATCATCCCTACTTCATAGGCGTCCATCT
>JBELAI010000132.1:0-15685 GCA_049508975.1 Occallatibacter sp.
GGCAAGCAGCTTGACCTGTTCAGTATTCAGGAGATCGCCGGAGCCGGCCTCATCTTCTGGCACCCCAAGGGCGGCATCATCCGCAAGGTGATGGAAGACTGGATGCGCGACGAATGCATTTGCCGCGGCTATTCGCTGGTCTTCACTCCTCACGTGATGCGCCGCGAACTGTGGCAGGTCAGCGGCCATGAAGGCTTCTACTCCGCCAACATGTATACACCCATGGAACTGGACGATGCGGAATATCGTCTGAAGCCGATGAACTGCCCAGGGCACATTCTTATCTACAAGAATTCGCCGCGCAGTTATCGCGATCTGCCGCAGCGCTACGCCGAGTTAGGCAACGTCTATCGCTACGAGCGCTCGGGAACCATGCACGGCCTGCTGCGCGTTCGCGGCTTTACGCAAGACGATGCGCATATCTTCTGCATGCCTTCCCAGATTGAAGATGAAGTAGTAGCCTGCATCGATTTTGCCGAGGCGGTGCTCAAGACCTTCGGCTTCGCCGAGTTCAAGGTCGAGCTTTCCACGTGGGATCCAAATGACCGGGCCCACTACACAGGCTCAGATGAAAACTGGGGACTCGCCATCGGCGGGCTGCAGCACGCGCTCGAACGCAAGAGCATCCCGTACACCACCATCCCCGGCGAAGCGGCGTTCTACGGCCCCAAGATCGACTTCAAGCTCATCGACGTACTCGGCCGTCTCTGGCAACTCTGCACGGTGCAGGTAGACTTCAATCTGCCCGCCCGGTTCGAGCTCGAATATGTTGGCGAAGACGGCGAGCGGCACCAGCCTGTGATGATCCACCGCGCGCTGTTCGGTTCTGTGGAGCGCTTCTTCGGCGTTCTCATTGAGCACTACGCCGGCGCATTTCCGCTGTGGCTGGCTCCGGTGCAGGTCGGTCTGGTCCCCATCAGCGAGCGCCATCACGAGTATGCGAAGAAGGTTGAAGCGGAACTGAAGGCCGCAGGCCTGCGCGTAGAAACCGACGACCGCAACGAAAAGATGAACGGCAAGATCCGCGACTTCGCCAACCAGAAGACGCCGTACATTCTGGTCTTCGGAGACAAGGAGGAGGCCGCAGGAGCGGTCAGCGTGCGGACGCGCGCGAAGGGCGACCAGGGGTCGATTCCGTTGGGCGATTTTGTCGCAAAGTGCAAGGAATTGGTAGCCAGCCAATCGATGGAACTCTAGCAATCCCGCCAGATTCGGAGGATACTGTCTTCATGGCGACGCAGCCCATTTTCGAAAACAAGATGAGCGTCGAGGAGTATCTCTCGACCGTCTTCGAGCACGACTGCGAGTACGTGGACGGAGTGATCGAGGAGCGCGACTTGGGCGAGTTCGAGCATGCTTATCTGCAGGGGATTCTAGCGACCATATTCAACAACCACCGAACCGAGTGGGGTATCGTCTGCCTCCCGGAACAGAGAGTCCAGACAAGAGGCGACCACTTCCGCGTGCCCGACGTGACCCTCTTGCGCGCGGGGTTACCACGGGAGCGAATTCTCACTCGTCCGCCGCTGCTCGTGATCGAGATTCAGTCGCCGGAAGACACTCTACGCCGCACAGCTGCCAAGGTGGAAGAATATCTTGCCTTCGGCATCGAGCATGTTTGGGTCATCGACCCGTATGCCCGCGTTGGATATCACGGCACGACCAAGGGCCTCGAACTAGCCCGCTCCGGTGAACTCACGATCGCCGAGACCCCCATCCGTATCGTTCTGGCTGACCTCTTCGCCGAATTGGATCGAGTGTAGACGCAAGCGAGTGCGTTCGAAACGGAATCAAAGAAAATAGATTTCAGGCTGGCGTCCATTTTTGCAATCGTTACCGTAATCTGATTTCCACACTCATATGCGTATCTTGAACGATCTGCCAACTGCTTTTCGCCTTGCGATCCTCCGCCCCTGCGGTTTGGTGGTGCTCGGCATTGTTCTTACGGCAGGCCTGCCGGCGCAGGTCGGTGGGTTCGGAATCTCTCCTCTTGACACGCCGTCCAACATGCAGGATCAAACCGCAGGCATCTTGTCCAACGATTCCCTGCAGCAGCTTCGAGTTGCGATGAAGCCTCTGCACGACGCTACTGTGATCCTGGAGGAGGACCCGCCGATGTCTCCCGATAAACTTGCCGAGGCCAGCGATCTTTCTCGCAGGGCTCTGGAGTTCATTGAGGCAACGACTACCGTTCTTCCAGTTGACGACCCCCGCTCGCTTTTTTGGACGGCGGCCTTGTCGGACGCTTGGTGTGTTGCTGGTTGGACCGCATTCGATGCCAAAGACTTTGCAAGCGCCGAGAATTTTCTGCGTGCTTCTTGGCGGGTGAGCCAGGACAAGACGAGCAGTTTCCTGCTAGCTCGGGTGCTTGAGGCCAGAGGCGCTGGCGCGGAAGCTGCCGCCCTTTATGGATTTGCAAGCGTTGCAAGGGCCGATAATCCGCTCGGCTTATGGGGCTTCAGCTTTCTCACCGACTATCAAGAGGAGGCGGATGAGAAGAAGTGGACGCTGAGACTCCTTCCGACATCGATTCCTAGCCGAAAGGAATTCACCGACCCCCGCCGCGACCAAATCGCCGCGCAGAACAAGGTTCGCCTCTTTGCTCATCCCACTAAGCTGGACGGAACGGCAGTGTTCCTCGTGGCGTTCGAGTCAAATAGGCCGATAAGTGCCGTCTGGTACGGCGGCGAAAAGTCCTTAGCCTCCTTGGAGCCGACGATCAAGGAACACGTTTTTCCGCCAGTCTTCCCCAACGACTCGAAGGCGCGTCTATGGCGAGAGATACGCGTAGTCTGCAAGCCCGAGGCCGGCTGCGATGCATATTTCCAGTTGCCTACTCGAATCGATATTCCCTCAGGTCGACTCGACATGAATCTAGTGAAACCAGAGATGCCCAGCTGGATAAAGATGCTAACAATTCAGTTGCAGCCAGAATAGTGAGTCAACATTCCCGAAAGAGGGGTTGCCTACAGCGCAACGAGAAGCGAGGGCAGCCGCGGATAACTCCGTTAGCTTCGTCGCCTTACGCGTTGATCGCCATCCCCTCCACCGCCCCATAAGCATCCAGCATAGCTTCGGCCACCGTCGGATGCGCGTGGATGGTGAACATCATCTCCTCCACCGTTCCTTCCAGTTCGAGCACCGCGACTGCTTCTGCGATTAACTCAGTGGCCAGGGGACCGATGATGTGGACGCCAAGAATCTCTCCGTATTTTGCGTCGGAGACGATCTTCACAAACCCGTCGTGACTGCCCAAGATCGTGGCTTTGGAGTTACCGCCGAAGGGGAATTTGCCCACCTTCACCTCATGCCCCTGTTCCTTTGCGTGGGTTTCCGTAAGACCGACGGAGCCTATCTGGGGCTCGCAATAGGTGCACGCCGGAATGCGGTCCTTGCGCACGGGCCTGAAGGAATGGCCGGCAATCTTCGCCACTGCGACCATGCCGCTCATACCGCCCACATGTGCAAGCTGGGGCAACCCGGCCACAATGTCTCCGATGGCAAAAACGCCTGGCTCGGCCGTTTCCTGCGCGCCGTCTACCTTGACGAAACCGCGCTCGAGCTCGATCTTTGTCTTCTCCAAGCCCAAGTCGCGGGTGTTTGGAGCACGGCCCACAGCAACCAGCACCTTCTCGGCTTCCTTTACCTGCGCTTTTCCATTCGAATCCGTAAAGGTCACCTTGACACCTGTATCGGTCTTCTCGACGCTCTCCACCTTGGCGCTGGTATTCACGTCGATGCCGCGCTTTTTGAAGAGCCGTGCCAGCTCTTTTGAAATTTCCTCGTCCTCCGCCGGAACCATGCGCGGCAGAAATTCCACAATCGACACATCGGCTCCAAAAGTCTTGAACATGGAGCCAAATTCGACTCCCACAGCGCCCGCTCCGATCACCACCAGCGACTTCGGCGCCTGCTGCAGGGACAGAATTTCGATGTTGGTGAGAATGCGATCGTCGGCCTGCAATCCCGGAAGCATTTTCGCCTCCGAGCCGGTCGCGAGAATCACATTTTTCGCCTTCACCTGGCTCAACTCGCCGCTTGTCCCGGTCACATCCAGCGTGTGCACACCGTCTTGGGCCGGCCCCGTCAGGCGCGCGTAGCCTTCCAGCCGCGTCACCTTGTTCTTCCTCACCAGGAAGTCGAGACCCTTGGTGTGTTTCGTGACTATGGAGTCCTTCCGCTGCTGGACGGCCGTCCAGTCCAGTGTCGGCGTGGCGCCTTCGCCGAGGTTGATCCCGAATTCCGCCCCGTGCTGCAGGTGGTCCCAGATCTCCGCGTTGAAAAGCAGAGCCTTGGTCGGAACGCAGCCCACAAGCAGGCAGGTTCCCCCCAGCCTGTCGTTTTTTTCGATCAGCGCGACCTTCAGGCCGTGCTGAGCGCCGCGAAACGCCGCCGTATACCCGCCAGGACCACCACCCACAATTGCCACGTCATAAATCGTCTCTGCCACTTTCATCTCCATTCCGCGCCGCAATGGCTCATTTCAGCGACAGCTTTCGCCGCTTGTCCCAAGTCATATCCCAGTCAATCCCGGCGAACGTCCAGGCCTGAAGGCCACTTGAATTCGACCTTCTTTCAGGGAGTTAAAACTCCCTGCTCCCTCCGGTTCCACAAGACACGCATCTCTTCCATCAGTTTAAATCTCTGCCTAACCGGGATCACGCAGCGCAATCCAAGTATGTGGTACTCTTTCCCCGCAGCACCCGGACGCAGGTACGCGCAAATGTCCAAAAAGATCCTCCATTTCGCACTCTTCTTGGCCGCCTTGACGCTCGCATTCCCAACCCAACAGCCGGCCCAGGATGTTCAACCTCAAGCGCGGGCGGTCACTGTCAACGGCATAACAATTCCAGCTATTCCGGACGCTCCCTTTTCCGCCACCGTCGTCCTTGAGTTCGAGCGCTACTGGCCCGACGGCTCCACGCAGATTCGCCGGACAATCAATTTGGTTGCGCGCGACTCCCAGGGTCGCACTCACAACGAGACGCGCCGGCTTAAACTGGAGTCTTTTCACGGATCACCCGAGCTGATGAGTGTGCGCCTCTTCGACCCGATCACCCGAACCCGCACGGTATGCGACACCTCGCTTCACATCGCCCACCAGCAGTCGATTCCCAAACAACCCAAAACTGCCAGCACGCCGAACCCACTTTTGCATGTTGAAGAGCTGGGCACCGATACTCTCAACGGCCTCAAAGCGAAGGGCACTCGCCGCACGCTCAGCGTTTACGGCGATCGTCGTGGAGACGGAGCGCCGATCGAGGTCGTGGATGAAGATTGGTACTCCGAGGACCTGCACATCAACCTGCTTGTCCGTCACTTCGATCCACGCGTTGGCGTGCAGACCGTCGGTATCTCCAATCTGAGACGCGAGGAGCCACCTGCTTCGATGTTTCAGGTCCCCCTGGGTTACAAAATCGTCGATGAAACCCCAGTGCCGGAACCCACCGTTCCTGAGCCACCTGCTGCCGGCGCAGTCCCTAATCCCTAGTCCCTGGTCCCTGGTTTTCTACCAGTGCCACCGCCGCCCGCAACGTCTCCGCCTCGTCGCCAAACCGCTCGAGCCAGTGGACTTCCGGCTCGCGACGAAACCAGGTTAGCTGCCGCTTTGCATAGTTCCTGTGGCCTTGCTGCGCCGCCTCTACCGCGGCGGCCTCGCTTATAGTTCCGTCAAGCACGGCCAATGCCTGCCGATAGCCGAGCGAGTCGAGAGCCTTTACCCGCCCATACCGCCCAAGGAGCCGACGCGTCTCCTCCACCAGCCCCGAAGAAAACATGACAGCCGCCCGCTGATTCAGGCGGTCGTACAGCGCCTTCCGTGGAGGATTCAGCCCGATCTTCAGCAGACGAAATCCTCCCAGCGGATCGCGTGCTTTCGCATCGTTCCCCAGCACCTCGGACATGGGCACCCGGCTTGCCAGGCAAACCTCAATTGCCCGCATCAGCTTGGCCGCGTCGTTGGAGTGAATCCGCGCAGCCGACGCCGGGTCCAGCCGCCTGAGAATCCGATGCAGCCAACCTTCGCCGCGATTCTCGTTGCTCCTTGACAGCCGCGCCCGCAACCCCTCCTGGCGCGCGGGACCGGCAAACAGTCCGTCGGTCAGCGCTCGCAGGTAGAGACCCGTTCCGCCGGTCACGATCGGCAGTTTTCCGCGGCCGTCAATCTCCTTCAGCGCAGCGCGCGCCTGCCGGCTGTATTCGCCAGCGGTGAAGGGCCGATCGGGATTCGTGACATCGATCAGGTGATGGCGAACTCGAGCTCGCTCCTGGAGCGTAGGTTTGGCCGTGCCTAGCTCCATACCGCGGTATACGGCCACGGAGTCGCAGCTGACGATCTCACCACTAAAGCGCTCCGCGAGTTCCAGGGATAGCGCTGTCTTTCCGCTTCCGGTGGGGCCGAGGACGATGACGACCAGCGGGTCAGTCTCCGATGCAATCGCGTTCAAGGCCGCCACCATCCGACCGGAAAGATCCACAATGGGTTGGCGCGGAAAAGCCAGAACACCAGAACCACCGCGGCAATCAGCACCAGCCCAATCGCCTGATTGCGGCGAAAGACGCGGGTTTGCTCGACCCGCCGCGCCTTCTCGGCTTGTTCCTGGAAATACGGCTTGATGCGGCGCTCAACCATGGTTCGACCTCTGGCTCATCACGACTCAGTATAGGGGACCCGCATTGCTGCTATTTTCTACCCCGGTTTGACTTCCTAACCCAGCTTTGCTCAGATAACCTTTCAGGTTTGGGCAACATCGTCAGCGCAGCGAGAGCAGGGAAGTATTCATGAAAGTCTTGATCTTTGGTTCTGGAGGCCGCGAGCACGCGCTGGCCTGGGCGGTAAAACGAAGCGAAAAGGTGACGGAGCTCGTTTGCTCCCCCGGGAACGGTGGCATTGCGGAGATCGCCCGCTGCGTTCCCGTCGACCTCAAGGATCTGAGCGCCATGGTCCGCGTCGCCCTGGAAGAGCAGCCCGGGCTTACCATCGTGGGTCCTGAGCTACCACTCTCGCTTGGCATCGTCGACGCGCTTCAGGAGCACGGCCTGAGGGTCTTCGGGCCAACAAGAGCCGCAGCCATGCTGGAGAGCAGCAAGGGCTTCGCCAAGCGCTTCCTCCAGCGCCACAATATTCCCACTGCCAACTACGCCGTCTGCACATCGGCCGCCGAGCTTGAGAAGGCGGTTGAAATCTTCCACCCTCCCATCGTCGTCAAGGCTGACGGGCTCGCCGCCGGCAAGGGTGTGCTGATCTGCCAGTCGAGGCAAACCGCGATCGAAGCTGCGCAAGGCCTGTTCACCGGCGCACTGCTTGGCGAGGCGGAGCGCCAGGTCGTTATCGAAGAGTTCCTGGTCGGCGACGAAGTCAGCTTTCTTTGCCTCTCCGACGGAACCCACGTTGCCCCGCTCGCACCCGCGCAGGACCACAAGCGTATCGGCGACGGAGACACGGGACCGAACACGGGCGGCATGGGCGTCTATTCGACCGACACTCTGCTCGAACCGGGAATGACCGAGTGGATTCTGAACCATATCGCGCTCCCCACCATTCAAGGAATGGCTGCGGAGGACATTCCTTTCGTCGGCGTTCTCTATTGCGGCCTGATGATGACCCCACGCGGTCCGCAGGTGCTTGAATTCAACGCGCGCTTCGGCGATCCTGAAACCCAGGCAATCCTGCTCCGCCTCGATTCCGACCTAGTCGAGGTGCTCGAAGGCTGTATCGACGGCCGACTGGCCGAGACGGAAATGCGCTGGTCCCAGGGTGCTTCCGCTTGTGTTATCGCCAGCTCTGCCGGCTATCCTGGCAGTTACAGGACAGGCTATCCCATCTCCGGCCTGAGCGCCGCTGCACGCGTTCCAGGCGTTCAGGTCTTTCACTCCGGCTCTGCGCTGACAGACGAGCAACTCGTCACTGCCGGCGGCCGCGTCCTCGGCGTCACTGCCGTCGCGGCTTCTTTGCAGGAAGCTCTCAACCGCGCCTACCAGGCCATGGGCGAGATCCGGTTTGAAGGCATATACTACCGGAGCGACATTGGCCACCGCGCTCTTAAGAGGACACCATGACACCAGCCATTACTCTCGAAGAACTTCTCGTCTGGAACCAGGAAACATCGAGCTTCTGGAAGACCTGGCTCGATGCCAATCCAGCCGTTCTGGAATTGCCCTGCGACATCGGCCGAGCCAAAAGCGTTCAGGAATTTGTGCGCCATATCTGGGTTGTCGACCTGTTCTGGGCCCGGCGCATCGCCGGGTTGCCGGAGCTGGATCGGGAAAAAATGCCCCATGGCCCACTCGATGTTTTGTTCGACCAGCATATCGAGGCCTTCAAGATTCTTCGCTCTCTGCTCGATGACCCTGAGTTCGCATGGGATGTGAAGCTGAACCTGGCAGCACAGTTTTTGCCGCCGGAAAAGCGGACACCCACACGCCGCAAGGCGATGGCTCATCTGCTGCTCCACGGGCCGCGGCATTGGGCGCAACTGGCAACGCTGGTCCGGGTTGCCGGTTTCCAATCGGGGTTTTTCGGAGACCTGCTGATCAGCTCAGCTCTGGAATAGGTTCAGAGGGTGCGCCAGGCGGTGGACCACCCTTCGGCGCCGGTCTCCCAACCTGCTTCTGAAAACACGACCTGCACAGCACGGGCCGCCCTTGTGTCGGCTTGAAGGGCACAGTTGTCTCCGCGCCGCACTCCGAGCATACCGTTCGAGTCTCGGAGCGGACCCTCGGCCCTCCGCGCACACGTTTGGCCTTGCACTGCTTGCAGTGCTTGGGGTCGTTTTTGAACTGTTTATCGTAGAAAAATAATTGCTCGCCGGCCGTGAAAACGAAGTCGGCTCCGCAATCGTTGCATTTCAGCACTCTGTCGATGAATTCCATGGCCTGGCTTCCCTAAAGCAGAGGAACTCGGATGAAATCGGCCATGTTTCCTAAAAATTCGCCGCTCCCGTTTCCCTGTCTTCGAACGTGCTTCCACAACAAGGGCCCGGGCCGCAACAAGTTCAGCGGCAAATTTTGAATGCCTTAGCATTTCAGCTGAAGACACATCTTATAAAACCATTCTACAGATGACGATTCACAATAACGCTAAAAACAAGAGCTCGTAAACGGCCACCCCGGCCCGGTCTAACTTGCTTTCTAAGCTCCTGAAGGATGCACTCAGGAGCCGCCAGGGTGGCGCATATTACGATCGATTCAAAACTAATCAGCCTCTTTGCGAGCCTTCTTGCGATTCCGCTTGCGTGCCAATGCTGCTTTCACGCGGCGCTTCTCACCGGGCTTCAGATAGTAGGAGTGACGCTTAACTTCCTTGATGATGTCCTCCTGCTGTACCTTCCGCTTAAACCGGCGCAGCGCGTTTTCGAGCGGCTCGCCTTCCTGTACGCGAACCTCTGCCAAGAAATCCCACCTCCAAACCCGCCAAATGGCCTTCTCCATGATACAGAATTCCTTAGCCTTGGGTCAAAAGCTGCCGTGTTATCTTTCGTATTTGCAATCGTATAGTCGAGCTTAACGATCAGGTTTTTCTCCCCACGAAACGGAATAGCCTTGGCGTGGCCGTATCCTCCACTTTCCGTCATTCCCCGGGCTTTGCGGCTATCCCACCCGTTAGCTCCGCGATGCCTTAAACTTACGTTTGAAAGGGCTTCACCCATGATCCGCTCCTATCAGGGCCACACGCCCCAGGTTCACGACACCTGCTACATCGATCTTTCCGCCCAGCTTATCGGCGAAGTCACCCTCGGCGCACACTCTTCCGTCTGGATGAACGCTGTCCTCCGTGGCGACGTCAACTTCATTCGCGTTGGCGCCAACTCCAACGTTCAGGATTGCTCCGTTTTGCACGGCCAGCGCAATCAATATCCGGTAATTGTCGGCGACTGGGTCACCATTGGGCACAATGCCACCGTTCACGGCTGCGTGGTTGAGGATGAGTGCCTTATCGGTATTGGCGCGCGAGTACTGAACAATTGCCGGATTGGGACTGGCTCGATCATTGCCGCGGGCGCTGTCGTCCCGGAACACACCGTCGTGCCGCCTCGCACACTCTGGGCCGGTGTGCCTGCCAAACTTCGTCGCGAACTCTCTGACAAGGATCGCGCCCTGATCCTCGAATACGCTGGGAATTACCTTCACTACACCGAAATCTATCTCAACGAACCCGCCGTCTAATCGACATCAGCCGGGGGTATGCTGCACGAGACCTAAGCTATCTTGATACCCTTCTATTGTGTGGGCAAGATGCGCCAACTTGTCAGTCTGGAGACCCTTCATGTCGCGCCGTTTCTCGCTATCCCTGCTTAACCCATCGCACCCGAAACGGTTCGGCAATGGTCTCTTGCTGATATCCGCTCTCAGCTTTGCCCTCTGCACTGCGGCAGCCGCTCAGGGACCTCCGGTGGCCACTCTCGTTTCGGCGGCGGACAGTGACTCAAACGCCCTGCCAGACGCGCCGCAATCCCAAACAACTGGCCAGGCTCCGGCAAATGGCCAGTCCACGGCAAAGAAGAGTGACGATGTCACCCTCGCCAACACCCCGGCCCACTTCCTCAAGGACCAAGCCGCCATCTGGACCAGCCCCGCGCGTATTCGGGAGCATGACCTTGCCTACCTGGTGCCAATTGGCCTGGCCACAACCTTGGCCTTCACCGTCGACCACCAAGTGGGGTCCTCTTCCAGGCTCAACGACACTTCTCTTAACAACCACGCTTCTACAGCCTCCAACGGTCTGCTCGGCGGTTTCGTCGCGGCTCCAGTAATCATCTACGGACTGGGACATATCCACCACGACGATCATGGGACGGAAACCGGTATCCTCGCCGGCGAAGCCATGGTCGACAGCCTCGTGGTCGATGAAGTGATGAAAGCTGTATCGATGCGCGAGCGCCCCACCCTGGACGGCGCCAAAGGAAAGTTCTTTCAAACCAGCGTGGGGATGAACTCGTCGTTTCCATCCACACACAGCATGATCGCCTGGTCCTCCGCGGCCGTGATCGCCTCGGAATACGATGGCCCGCTGACCAAGATTGCGGCCTACGGCCTTGCCACCGGCGTTAGCCTGACGCGCGTTCTTGCCCGGCAGCACTTCCCGTCCGATGTGGTTGTGGGCAGCGCCGTGGGCTGGCTGGTTGGGCGGTATGTCTTCCACAGGCACCACAAGGCGGACGAGGATTACTAGGGTGTGCCCGACGCCTTCCTTTGGAAACGCAATAGGCCTATCGCTTCACTATCGATTGCTTTTCATCCATTTCTGAAATGAGACGGAGTATGGCGTCGATCACGATGTCTGGTTTGTCCCTGGATACGTAGTGCCCACTTCCTTCAGCAAAGATCGCCACGCGTTTTGGGGAGGCTGCTACGAATTCGGAGTGCGCGCGGCGCATCGCGGCAAGCTCGTCTGGTGCGTCAACCCAGGTATGTTCAGCGGTGATATCGATTACTGGAAGTTCCAACGGTACTTGTACTTCGCGCATATGACGGGCGGTAGCCGGATAGGCTTTATCTTGGCGGAATAGATTGCGCCCAAGGTTGGGCTTTTCCTTTACTAGATCCTCGGCCAGAGGTGTAAAACGCGCGGAGATCACTGCCGCTTCCTTATCGTCAAAAAAAGAAGGAATGTTCGCATCCACCAAGACGAGACCTTTGACTCGCTTGTCCTTGGATGCGAGGATCTCGCCGATGAATCCCCCATAGGAATGAGCCACTATTAGGATGGGCCCACGAATGTCGCATTGGTCGAGAGCGCGTTGTAACGCGGTGCCTTCATCCTCGATTCTATAAGGCTGCGGATTAGGGTCACTCTTCCCTAGACCTGCGCGGTCGTAAACTACGGTTCTAACTTTTGCCCGTTCCCGGATCACGGGTTCGATATTGGACCACTCGCTTGAATCCTCCCCGCCGCCGCTCTCGAAGACAACCGTCGGGGCTCCATCTCCCCTGGTTTGCATCCAGAGCGCGTATCCGCCTACATCGACCTTCCGTCCATTACAATCAGCAAGGACATTACTGCACCAGAAAGTTGTTATCGATAGAATTAACGTCGCAACGGTTCGCAAGAATACCCTCCGTGACAGGCCCATTGAAGGGATTGTCCACGCCTGTTGAAGCAATTTGGACGCCACAGATGGTCCTTTTATATCATTGAAAACACAAAGCCCGCTTCCGCCATTTACCTGAAGAGTTGCCTACAGTGATTCGATACTGTTCGAATCCGGACAGCCGTTCCGGCTCAAGTGAGGGCCGCCTTCACGTCGAGACGGGATGTACCACATTTGAGTTTGACTCCGATGCAATCATCGAGATCTCGTGCCTCCCCGAAAGTCAGATCTTTTGCTCCATCACGCCGGAATCGGGTTTCTGTCTGCGAAGAACTTCCGTTGATGCCAGTAAGGATAAACCGGCGGCTGCTCGCTTGCCTTATCGAGCGCTTCTACCTGGGCCTTTGTAAGGCGCCAACCCTCGGCTCCCAGGTTCTGGCGCAACTGTTCTTCATTGCGCGCGCCCAAAATGATGGAAGAAACCGTCGGCCTTTGCAGAAGCCAGTTAAGAGCCACCTGGGGAACTGTCTTCCCGGTCTCCGCGGCAACTTTGTCTAGCGCGTCAACGACAGTGTAGAGGTACTCATCCGGCATTTGGGGCCCGGCCTCCGCGGTCTTGTGGAGACGGCTTACATCCGGAATAGGCTGGCCGCGACGAATCTTGCCTGTTAGCCGGCCCCAGCCAAGTGGACTCCAGACAAGCGCGCCTACTTTTTGATCCAGCCCAAGCGGCATCAGCTCCCACTCATACTCCCGGCCGATCAGGGAGTAGTAGACCTGATGCGCAACAAACGGGGTCCAACCATACCGCTCGGCCACCGCGAGCGACTTCATCAGGTGCCAACCGGAGAAATTCGATGCCGCAATGTAGCGGACCTTACCCTCGCGTACAAACTTGTTCAGCGTATCCTGCACTTCTTCGATCGGAGTGAGCGCGTCAAAGGCGTGTAAATGATAGATGTCGACGTAATCAGTACCCAGCCGACGCAGGCTTGCCTCCAGCGCCCGCCGCAAATGGTACCGCGACGAACCTTCATCGTTGGGCCCGGGGCCGGTGGGAAATGCAGATTTGGTGGAAATCAGCGCCTTGTCGCGCTTTCCCTCGAGCGCTTTTCCCAGGATCTCTTCGGAGCGCCCGTCGGAGTAACCGTCCGCGGTGTCAAACAGATTCACGCCTGCCTCGAAGCACACGTCGATCAGACGCCGCGCTTCATCTACTTCGGTTGAACCCCATGCCTTGAAAAACTCGTTGGTCCCGCCAAACGTCCCGGTTCCAAATGAAAGCGTAGAAACCTTGAGGCCTGAGCCTCCCAGAAGTCGATATTCCATGCCGTTTGGATGCCGAACGATACGCCAGGATGCAGAGTCACGATGCCTTGGTTTTCAGGGGTCGCTTCTTGTCGTTTTGATTTGGGTCGAGGCCGTACGCCCGCCAGAACGACTCGGCGGCTAATCGGCCGAAATCGCAGCGGCCAGGCTCGGACTCGCGGTGGAAGATGTGGCCGTAGAGCACAGGCCCGAGGAGGAGCGCCATGCCGGCATCGAGGTCGAACGCGGTAGGGAGCTGGCCCCGTTTGATTCCGCGGCGCAGGATTCTCCTCAGACAGACGCGCGATGGCTCCATCACTCGATGACGCCAGGCCTCACCAAACTCATGGTGCACGGCTGAGTAAGCGATCATGGCCGGCACCATGCGCTCACGAGCCGCATCGAACTCATCCGGCGGGCGGCGGCTCAGCACGGTGGCAAGGTCCTGGCACATGTCGCCCGAGTCCACGTCTTCCGGATCGCGGTCTAGACCATTCACCATCAGCATGACGTCAATGAGCAACGCTTCTTTATTGGCCCAGTGGTTGTAGACCGTTGCCTTGCTTACGCCGGCGCCTTGCGTGATGGCATCCATGCTGGTGCCGTCGATGCCGCGCTCACCGAACAGCGTGAGCGCGGCACGCAAAACACGTTCATGCGCTTCTTCACTGCGTTGCCTTACCATGACTAAATCTCGATCTTCGAAAAGCGATAGGCACCGATCAAAATGAACACCATCGCCGCCACCAACAGCACTTCGAAATCAATCATTGCCCCATAGTGCGACTTCTCCAGGAGGATCGATCGCATGCCATCGATTCCATATGACAATGGATCGATCATCGTCGCCGCCGCCAGCACTTTCGGCAAGCCATCCAGCGGAAACAAGGCACCGGAAAGGAAGAACAGCGGCATCACCATGAAGTTCATGATGAGCTGAAATCCCTGCATATCCTGAAGGCTCGAACCCACCGCTACACCCAGTCCCGCAAACACCGTCGCAATCAGCAGCATGAATCCAAGCGCCAGCGGCACGGTGCTCAGATGCGCCGGCCTGAACCCTGCAATCACGCAGACCAACGTCACAATCAGCCCTTGAATCACGGCGACCGTCGCACCACCCAGTGTGCGGCCGATCATGATTTGAAGCCGCGGCACCGGCGCCACAAGAGTCTCTTTCAGGAATCCAAACTGGCGATCCCAGAGCAATCCCAAGCCGGAAAAGATCGAGGAGAACAGCACCGTCATGCCGATCACGCCCGGGGCAACAAACTGCAGATAACTCCCCTGGCCGGCCTTTTGAAAGACCGGCCCCAGCCCAAATCCAAGCACAACGAGATAGAGCAGCGGCTGTCCCAGGCTGGCCACAATCTGCACACGGGAGCGCAAATATCGCTTCATTTCACGCAGCCACAAAATATATATCGCGCTCATCGCTTACCTCCCTGCCACATCTTGGCGAATTGCCGCATCTGGTCTGCCGATCCTGCGCTTTCGTCGCGAATCGTCGAACCCGTCAGTGCGAGGAACGCGTCTTCGAGGCTCTCGGTTTTTGCCTGTTCCTTGATTTCCTGGGGAGTTCCTTGCGCGACCAGCTTGCCGTGGTCGATGACTCCGACACGGTGAGCTACACGGTCGGCTTCATCCATGTAGTGCGTAGTCAGCATTACTGTCACCTTCTCGGCCTCGTTCACCTTTTTTACGTGCGACCAGAGCTGGTTGCGGCTCTGCGGGTCGAGGCCCAATGTCGGTTCATCCAGGAAGAGAATCTTTGGCGTGTGCAAAAAACCGCGCGCAATTTCAAGCCGCCGCTTCATACCGCCCGAGAACTTCTTCACCTGGTCCTTGCGGCGGTCCCACAGCTCAAACTGCTTCAACAACTCTTCCGTGCGATGACGGCGCACCTTGTGCGGGACATGATAGAGAACGCCGTGGATCTCCATGTTTTCTTCGGCGGTCAGATCGCCGTCGAGGCTGGGGTCCTGAAAGACAATGCCGAAGCGCCGCCGGACCTCGTTCTGGTTTCTTTCGGGGTTGAGACCGTCCAATTCGATGGACCCGCTGGTGGGTTTCAGCAGCGTGGTCATCATCTTGATGGTGGTGGTCTTTCCCGCTCCGTTTGGCCCCAGGAACGCGAAGATCTCTCCCTCGGCTACATTGAACGAGACATCGTTCACGGCGGTAAAAGTGCCAAAGGTTTTCACGAGGTTCTGCACACGAATCATCCGGACCTCCAGGAGATCAATACTGAACGGTTCAGTTTAGTTTGTCAACTTCAAAGTACTCGCCTTATGTTGGCCGCAATTGCGACGTATTCCATGACCGTGCCTTCCACCGAAGTGAAAATG
>JBELAI010000133.1:0-36704 GCA_049508975.1 Occallatibacter sp.
TCACTTTCCGCTGAGTCCGGCTTGGCGCTTTCCGCCGCGGCTGGATTCGCGGTGTTGGCTACCGTGGACTTCGCAGTATCAGGGACGGCGAGCTTGGCGCTTTCCCCTGGGTCCGGCTTTCGACCGGGTGGGTCAGTCTGTTTCTCTTGCTCTGCCTGTTCTGGCGCGCTTTCAGCGGTGGGTGCAGTCATTTGCTTGCCCTCTGTTTCCTTGCCGGTGCGATCGTTCCAAGCTTCGAGCGGAAATCCTCGAGATACGAAAGTGAAAAGTCCGCGATATGATCCGCAATGCGCTCCACCTGTTCGGGTGTCATCTTGAGTTCCGGCCAAATCTCCGTCAACAATGGACCCGGCAGAACATAAGCAAGAACCTGTCCCACCACGCTGATTGCACAGAGCCGCGTGTTTTCATGATCGGGTGGAAGGCCGATAATTCTTCCGATGAGTTCCAGTAGTCGCTTGTAGATCGGCCGACTTAGTTTATCGATGAGTTGTCGAAGCGCCGGTGTGGGCTGTGCGAACTCATGCGCCAGGAGCCGGGAATGCCAATCCGGTAAATCTTTCCCATTGATGCTCCGAAGTCGAGCTCGAATCAGAGCTCGCAGCATGTCTTCCGGGGAGGTGTTTCGATCGGGCGCGTTGTGAACAGCCAATACCTGAGCAGCTCGCACAGATTGCTGCAAGACCTCTGTATAGAGTCCCAATTTATCGCCGAAGTGATAATTTATCGCAGCAACATTGGCTCCCGCTCCCGCACAAATTTCGCGGATTGTCGTAGCCTGATAGCCACGGTTGGCAAAAATCGGTCCCGCAGCCTCCAGCAATTTCTCGCGAGTTGGGTCTGGGGTCGCGCTACCGTGTTTGCGCCTGACTACTTTCAGCCCGTTTTGGGACCGGTTAATGCTCATATTCAAGCGCGAGATTAAAACAACGGTTTGCCAATTGCTGTATCGAAATGCTCATTGCGTCGGTTCGCGGGATAGAACGATAGATCTCGAAGCGTTCCAATAGCTACGGTAGCAACGGTTTGCAGCCTCGGAATCAGGCCAACGGCCATGCACCTGACTTTCGGGCGGACCGAATCCGTGTCCTACCGAATTAGTCCCCCAGAAAACGTCCCTTGGAGTTTGGGGATCTCGCCAACAGAGAGTTGTCGGGTACAAAGCCTTTCGGGCACCGGACCTCTACCGTGGCGAATTTTGCCGGATTGACCCGCCGGCGCCTTCTGCCAGTCCGGCATGGGTCAGACCGCGCCGAACCTCTGCTGAGCAGCGGCACGGGTCTATTTCTTCCGGCCTCTGCCTGCGTAGAGCAGAGGTCTTGCCCGGAAATACAGAGTTTATAGCGATTGCGGGTGCTGAAAAGGGTGTTGAGATCGCGTAAGGGCAGGGGACGTTCTGCCGGTGCCATCGAAGATCGCCGAGTGCCCTGACCAAGACGAACGTCTTTTGCGCCATTACTGATCAGAACGACGCTTACTTACCCAGGCGCCCCAGAAGGAGCCTTGCACTCTCACTCTGGTAGCGGCTCATCCGCAGTTCCTTGCCGTCAAGCAGAATCACTTTGTGGTGTCCGTTGAACCATGGGTGGATTTCCTTCACCATGGAAACATTCACAAGCGTTGACCGGTGTATGCGTACAAATTGCTTCGGGTTCAGTTGAGATTCCAGACCAGAAAGCGTGATGCGCAACTCATAGACGAGCTTTCTCCGCGAGTTGCAGGCTATGTCGGCCGGCAGCGGAGGAATGCCCGGTTCAGCGTTGCTTACCGTGGATGGATTCGAGAACGCCAGTGCGCTCCCACCCAAAGGCTCCATCGCCTCAATCCGTGTCAATCTGAGCCGTGCCTTCACGCTCAACCCCAGGGATAAAGATCGTGCCCGCACTCTCACCTTCAACGCGCGAAGCGCAAACCTTCTGAATCACACCAATGTAACTGCCGTAAACACAGTCCTTTCTTCCTCGGCCATTGGCCAGCCACTGGCCGCCGGGACCGCCAGGCGCGTAGAGTTGGGCGTCCGGTTTGCCTTTTAGAGCCAATGATGCTGGTCAAATCGAGTTTGCAAGAACTCCCATGCCGGGGCCATTGAACCATAGCGAGTTATGGGTCAATTGCCTGCACTCGCCAGACGCCGGATAGTCACCAGCGCGACTCATAGCTTCGCATTGCGCAACCTGAGCGCATTTGCAATCACCGAAACCGAGCTGAAGCTCATGGCGGCGGCGGCGATCATGGGGTTCAGCAGCAGACCAAACGCAGGGTAGAGAACACCGGCTGCCAACGGGACACCGAGGGCGTTATAGAAAAAGGCGAAGAAAAGATTCTCACGAATGTTGTTCATCGTGAGGTGGCTCAATCGGCGAGCCTTCAAGATGCCCCGGAGGTCACCTTTCACCAGGGTGATCCCACCAGTTTTCATAGCAACGTCCGTCCCTGTGCCCATGGCAATCCCGACCTGAGCCTGTGCCAGAGCTGGAGCGTCGTTGACTCCGTCGCCGGCCATGGCGACAATTGCGCCGGCATCCTGCAACTTCTTCACGACCGCTGCCTTCTTGTCAGGCAGCACATCGGCTTCGAAGTCGATCCCAAGCTTCCGTGCGACTGCCTCTGCGGTCGCATGGTTGTCGCCTGTGACCATGACAACCTTGATGCCTTCGCGCTTCAACTGCTCGATGGCTTCGGCTGTCGACTCTTTAATAGGGTCGGCGACGGCGATGAGGCCGGCGAACTTTCCTCCCAGAGCGATGTACATGACCGTCCGGCCCTCCTTCTGGAGGGCTTCGCCTTGATTCTGCAACAATTCAGGAGAAGTGCCAAGATCGGCCATGAGCGCAGCGTTGCCGATGGCAACCTGCCTGCCCCCTAAAGTGCCTCTGACACCTTTCCCCGTCACCGATTGAAAGCCTTCGACTGCAACCAGCTCGATGTTCTTTTCCCTTGCCGCCGCAAGGATCGCAGCTGCGAGGGGATGCTCGCTTGCTTTTTCGAGACTGGCTGCCGCTTCGAGCAACTCAGTATCTTTCACACCTTCGGCCGGAATCAGCTCCGTCAGCTTCGGCTTGCCCATAGTCAACGTACCGGTCTTGTCGACAACGAGAGTATCGACCTTCTCCAGGATTTCGAGGGCCTCGGCGTTGCTGATAAGGACGCCTTCGCCTGCTCCCCTGCCAGTGCCGACCATAATCGCCATTGGCGTCGCAAGCCCGAGCGCGCATGGACACGCAATAATCAGCACGGCTACCGCATTCACTAAAGCATGAGCGTAGTGGGGCTGCGGGCCGTAGATCGCCCATACGACAAACGTGATGATTGCCGACAAGAGCACCGCCGGCACAAAGTAGGAAGCTACCACGTCGGCCAGTCTCTGGATTGGAGCGCGGGTGCGCTGGGCTTCGCTTACCATCTTTACGATCTGTGCGAGCAAGGTGTCGGCCCCGACGCGCTCGGTCTTCATCACAAAGCTACCCGTCCCGTTGATCGTTCCTCCGGTGACCTTGGCATCGACCGTCTTTTCTACCGGAATGGGCTCGCCACTAACCATGGATTCGTCAACTGAGCTGCTGCCCTCGATGACCACTCCGTCCGTCGGAATCTTCTCGCCTGGACGAACACGGAGCTTGTCGCCGACTTCGATAGCGTTCAAGTCCATGTCCAGCTCAGAACCGTCCGCGGAGATGCGGCGCGCCGTCTTGGGCGCAAGTCCAAGCAGCGCTTTGATGGCGCCGCTCGTCTGGCTACGGGCTTTCAGTTCAAGGACCTGGCCGAGGAGAACAAGCACTGTAATCACGGCGGCTGCCTCGAAGTAGAGACCGAGCTGGCCCGACATATCCCGGAACGATGCAGGAAAGAGCTGTGGCAGAAGCACTGCTACCACGCTGTAGAAGTAAGCCGAACCTGAGCCAATCGAGATCAACGTGAACATGTTCAGGTGGCGGCTTACAATCGAAGTCCACCCACGCTGGAAGAATGGCCAACCTCCCCAGAGGACTACCGGTGTTGCAAACGCAAACTCCATCCATCCAAGACTCCGGCCTGCGAGGAAATGTTGAATCGGGTGGCCTGGCAGAAGGTCAGAGATCATGACGACGAGAAGCGGGAGAGTGAAGCCGATGCCGACCCAGAGTCGTCGCGTCATCTTGTCAAGTTCAGGATTTGTTTCCTCGATGGAGACCGTTTTCGGTTCCAGGGTCATGCCGCAGATCGGGCAATTCCCAGGCTGGTCGCGCACGATCTCGGGATGCATGGGACAGGTGTATTGAGTGTGTGTGGCGGCCTCGCTAATCGATTCGGGCTCCAGAATCATGCCACACTTCGGACAACTTCCAGGTCCGGTTTTGTGGACGTCCGGATGCATGGGACAGGTGAACGCCGTCATGTTGCGATTATGCTCTTCCAGGTCATTTAGCTCTGTGTCGTTCCGCTCGCTACCGGACGACAGAATCAGTGTCTTCAGGCAGTGAATTGACGGCCAAGTCCCAAGGCTGCCAGCCCTTTGCGATAGGTGACCGAGCTGCGGTCTGCAGGAAAGTGCGCTTCGTCGTGCAGATTCAACGGGAGATCTTCTGGGTATTGCGACTCAACGATCTCGATGTCTTCGGCGAAGACCTGGTAATTGAAATCGAGAGTTTGCTCGATCGACGCATCCTTGTCGAAGTTGCGGCAGAGCGGAACAAAGAGCCTGGTTCTGCGCGCTGAGACCGGAGACGCCGCATTTAGAATGTGAAGCTTGCCGCCGTTGGGGAACGTGACGGTGAGCTTGGCGGTAAATGGGAGGAAGACCTCAAATCGCCTGTGCCATTGGAAGTCCGGCGGCGCGAGATGCTTGTATCCGTGAGCATAGTTGCTGACCGTGCTGATGTAGTCGGCCACGAAGCCTCGTTCAGTTTTCGTCACTTTGTAATCCGGAACAACTGGATTGTCGGGTTCGTCAAAGCTCTCCTTGTGAATGGAGGCGAAGTGGCTCACGTCAAGAAAGCCTTCGATTCGGTAAAAGTGCATCCACGCGGCAGTGCAGTCGATCGGCCGGGTATGGACAATTCTGAGGACGGGATGAAGGACGGAAGGGATTCCATGAATCATTATGAAGGCGAAGGAATGGCCAGATCAACAGGATTCCTTCATGATCCAGTAGTCTGTTGATCTATGCAGCTTGCGCGCCTTGAAGTTCGCGGAGTCGATCTGGATGCGCAAACCCGCTGCGTCCACTATAGTACCGCGCTCGACGACCAATCCCCTCAGCCCTCTCAGAACGACTTCGAAGAATGGATTCAGGGCTTCAAAGGCCGCATACTCTTCTTTCGGCATCAAGGACTCCTCGCCGCATTATATGAGCACTGATCACAGTTCCGATCAATTCAGGCCCGGCGTATATCGCAGGGCACCGATCGCGGAGTTTCAGAATGATTGAATTCGACTCTAAGAAACAGTCAGCGGCCATCGATAATGTGAATGTTGGATGCCGTTGCGACCGCCGTGATCCTCGGGTATTCGACCGCAGAATCTAAATCTGTTGGAAGTCCAACAATCTCAAAGTCAGTTGAGTTGAAACGGTCGCCAAAGAACATATAGGCGGTCCCGTGACCGCCAAGGCGCGGCCTCCAGGCCAAGCCGTCGAGAGCCGGAATATGATCGTAGAGGAACTTTGCCCAAGTGCGAGTCCGCGGATATTGCGAAGCCGGGGTATGGATCAGTTCGTCTTCGCGCAAGGACTCTTTACGATGCGGGACATGCAACTGACGCAATTGTGGATTCGTCAGCATGACAATTCGCAGTTCACGTTTCGTCCTTAGTTGCACATATTGCCAGAGCAGAACGCGGGACCGAGCAAATTCCGGGTTCGCTTCGTGCGGCACATCGTGAAAGACGCTCTCAAGCGCAGCTGCCGCGTAGCTATCAGGAGCGTAGAGCGAAGGCGCATTTCCCCCGCTCGGAACGGGAAAAGGATTGAACCTGGCTCCGTCTCCGGCGATCTCCCAAGTTTTCCCAATGTTGGGATTGAAAGAGTTTGCGGGATATGCAGTGGCCGGACTGGTCGGTTTGGTCCGAAAGCGCGTAAGAAGGGTCCCAGACGGAATGGATTCCGTCTGGGGTAACTCGCCCTTTGGCGTGTTCGGAGCTTTAGGACAGGTTCGTTTAGAAGACATCTGCGGGATGAACGAAGGCGTGAACGAGTGACACAACCCTTTCTGGATCCGTCTTCAATAAGTCTACTGGCTTTCTCCCGTCCAGATACGAGTTCGGGCTCGTAAAGAAGAAGGCGACATCCCATCCCGTAAAGTGATCGGGGAAAAGCTCCAGAACCCTTGCAATCGCAGGAACAGGGCTTCCATCCTTGAATTGGAACCTGGGATAGAGAGTTTTATTCTCGAAGCGAATGGAGAAGATCTTCTTCTCGGTAGCCCATCGAGATGCAATCGCGGAGCGATTCTTGGCTGTGTTCGCGCTCTCATCCGCAACGATTTCAGCAGTGAGACACTCGTAGTTCGAGACGAACGCTCTTCGCCACGCAAGCGAATCTTTGTCCAGACTCCGCCCTTCTATTCCAGAACTCACAACTAATTCGCCGCTATCCTTTGCGGTCTCACTCGGAGATTCGAAATACTCGACTTGAATGACCAAAGGGGATGTTCGAAACCGTCTGGGCAAAGGTTCCAAGCCTAGATTCCGAAGAGTCCCTTGATGCCAGTGGGATGGAAATATGTACACTCCCTCGGTGTGAATCATTGTTTTTTTCGAGTCCTCCGGGCTGGCGCATCCCCAGTAAATACGGATGCCACCTCGCTCCGCAACCTTGATCATGGAAGAGCGTTTCGCCCTGGACCAAGTTTGATTTTTTGCAGAAAGACTCCACAACTCTGCCCAGCCCCTTATCGTGGCTGAGATCACAGAGTGCATCGTCGACAGGTAATCGAGTTGCTTTGATGAATCGTGGTTGCCATGCACAACTACGGCGTAAACATCACGGGAACTGTTCGTGTCCTCGCAAAGGACCGATTGGACGGTTCCGAAAGCTTCTTCAACCGGTAGCGGTTTGGGGCCGCCGGCCATGATCATCTCAGCACTCGTGAATTGCATAACACCTCTGACCTCGCTTGGAGGCTTCCATGAATTCCATGATAAACGTGAATAGCGTGAAATGCGAGAGCGTCGAAGGCTGATCGGAGCGATTCTTCCGCCCCGATCAGCCTTCCATATTCATACTTTTGAAAACAAAGGAACTATATGAGAAATTGCGAAGCTACGCCCTCATTTAGATCCTCAAAGGGTGCGGCTCCCGCGAATAGCGCAGTTTGAACAGATGTATCCGGCCGATGTCTTCCCAGGTCCGGGTTACGCGATCCTCGGCAATCACGACTATCAGAAATGGCCGGACAGCAAAGTCGATGCGGAGCTGGAGTACGCGCGCAATGGCAGGACCCTCTGGATCATGCCGTCCCGCTGGTACAGGTTTGAATTTCCGAAGAAACACCCGCTCATTACCTTCATAGCGCTCGATAGCAACATGCCCTTTAAGGATGGCAGTTCGGAACGCGGCAAGGATTTCACTTTGACTCCGGCTCAGCAGGCCGAACAGTCGGCATGGCTCGAAGGAGTACTGAAGCGCCCGCGGACGACGCCATTCCTCGTCGTCATGGGGCATCACCCGGTCTACTCCGATGGACCGCATGGGGATCATCCGGTGCTTGTGCGGGACTGGGATCCGTTGTTCGAGAAGTACAAGGTCGATGTTTACCTGGCTGGACACGATCACGATTTGCAGCATCTCGAATTCGAGGGCCATCCGACGACGCACTTCCTTTCGGGCGGCGGCGGTGCGGATCTCTACGACCTCAAGATTGAGAGTTCCGAGCGCGGGCCCTTTGCGCAAAAGGTCTATGGCTTCAGCCATCTTTCTGTTTCGCCGGAACAACTCACGCTGCGCCATCTGGATTCCGATGGCCGCGTTTTGCACGCCTTTACCAAGACTCCCGAGGGCAAGATCTCGATCCTTGGCCCGGAGCGAAGCCGCAATGAGCAGCTTCACGATCAATATCGAGAAGGGGTCGATTGAATGCGACTGGCAAAAAACTGTCGCATGACTCTGGTTGGAGTCGACGCATACCGGCGCCTTCACCATTGTTCGCGCACGTACCCGGGAGAGGCATTGCCGATTCCAAGATAGAGGAATTGAATGTGCGGCTGCCATTTCGAATCCGCATTGACCGTCAAGTCGAGGTGCATCTCCATGTCGAACTCGGGTTCGAGTCCGGGCGGCTGGCGGATCTAGTGGAGCTGCTGGCGCACTCCCGGATATTGATTACTGATTTGAAACCGAACCGGTTCTGGGCGGCCCGCTTTTCTTCGCTGACGGCCTGTTGATATATGTCCTGGGTGATTCGGCTATTGGCATGGCGGAGCAACTCCTGCGCCGTCTTGAGGTCAACGCCCTTCTGCCGCAGCATCGTCAGCCTAAGAACGCGATAACTTCCTTTATGATTCACAAATTGAGTTGGCTAGCCCGTGAGAGCAGGATTTGCGGTTTATCGGAGTGGTCACTGTTGCGATTCCAGGCGCGGCTTTAGTCAGGCGGCCGAAGCCTCACTCGGGCCAGTGCGGGTCATTAGACCTTCCACTGCATTCCGGATCGTCTTCTCGGCCGCATTGCCGGTGACCTGGCCCAGAGCGCGGTAATTTTCAAAGTGAGCTTCGTCAAACCACTGATTAGCCGTGGAGTCATCGGGAAAGCTAGGATTCGTCGTCGCGTAGCCGACCACGTCGCTGGGGTCTCCGGTCACCAACGTGGGCTTCAGATAAATAATGACTCCGTCGTCACCTGGCGAGCTGGAGTAATGGATCTTGCCCACGGCAAAGTGGCTCTGCGCCAGACCGTTTTGCCTCTTGGTTTCAAAGGGGTCCAGTTCGATTTCGACGCCGAAGTCGGTGCGGCAACGTTCCATGGCATTGTGCAGGTCACCAAATCCTGAACTAGGATCGCAGGAGGCGTCTCCGGCGACAATCAACTTACAACCGCGCCGGACCAGTTCGTAAATAGCCAGGTTTTCAAAATGACCGCCATCGGAAAGATAGACAAACCCGCTGTCATCGCTGGTTGAACCAAGCAGTTCCCGGAGTAACCAGAAAAAGCCCACTCGAGGCCCGCCCACCGGCCAGTTTTTCTGCTTGCTTGGATTGGCAATCCACCAGCCTAGACGAACGTCAAACAGAGTCAAAAGGAAAGCCAGCGCAGGCTGCGAATAAAAGCCCATGTTGGGGCTGGCGGCAGCGCCGGAAATGGCGACAGCGGTTCCCAGGCTGATGCCGTTTTCGCATCCTCGTTGCTTCGCACCCGAATCCTTCGTCAGGGCGTAAGCCGATTGCCAATCCATGCCACCCATGGCTTCCCGTGTGAATTCCTTGCCGCGCACGACGTTCAAGCTGGTGTTCAGGATCGGCAACGGTCGCGCATCTTTTGGCTCGACGGAGCCGGTGGGGATCTCTAGCGCTCCCAAGGGCAAATCGTCGGACTCGGAAAAGCCGGTGAAGACCTGCGCTTGCCGATTCGGTACCGAAGCTCCCAGATAGCAGCGGACCAACCGATTGCGGTAAGCGTGGTGTATGGAGAACTCGTTGATATTGACGCGCCAGGACAAAAGAAATGCGGCAGCGAACAGCGCCAGGCATGCGACGAGAACGGAAGGTCCGCTGAAGGCGAGCGGCAGCTGGCTCATCGAATTTGAATCGCCCGTGAGGACTAGAGCAACTCTGGCAGCGAGAATCGAAAGCGCCGAGAGGAGTCCAAGAATGAAGATGTAAGGAGTCAGCCGGGCGGCGTATCCGAGCACCTTCTTCGTTATCGGTGCCGCCGGATTGATCACGCCCGTATCCTTGCTTTTTCCAAATAGAACGCCAAATACCGTTGAGATCAGCCAAAGCAAGGTCCCGGTCGTGAACAGCTTTTGGAAGTGTGCAGCCCAGAGCAGGGAAAGTCCGACCGGGACATAGACAGCCATCAGGAAGAGCAGGAGCCAGCAGATCGTGTAGATCATCAGCCAACCGGCCAAACGTGCCCACCATTCGCGGTGGCCGTCGCTCATCCCGCGGCCCATGAGTCCGATATGCAACGTGCCGGCAAATAACATGACAAGAACGAAGGCCGGCGTGCCGAAGGCGAAAATACGCCAATTGAAGTAGTCGTCGAGAGGCGGCGGAGGAGGCGTGAGAAACTTCCCAAAAGGAAGGAACAGATAGCCGGCGAGTGTACCGGTTACGGCAGCCGTGATCAGCACGAGGCTTGCACTGGGCGCAGCCGCGCCGGACATTCCGCGCTGAGCCCGAACCAGTTTACGAATCAGGAAGGCACCCGCCCACAACCCGAAATAGAGGACCAAGCCAAGTAGAGGGGGGTCCCATATGGGATTGTCGAGAATCCCATAGCCGATGTAGTTGCTGATGCCATAGCTGACTAACGCGGCGGACACGATCAGAGGAACAATGATCACCAGCTGCACCGCCCATTGCTTTGCATACCAAGGTGGTGTCTTGCTTGTCTGTGGGTCGACCCAGAGCAAGTTCATACCCATAAAAGTCACAGCCAGCCCGACCAGAAGAAACGCCAGAAATAGGGCGGTGAGTTGCGCAGGAAGGGCGTGCTGAGTAAAGTTCTCAAGGGCTTCGAGGCGATTGGGAACGTACACCAGTGCGCGCGGAAGCATGAGAACAGAGAGAAGCAGCAAAATCAGAATGATCTGGTTCAGAACGGTGTTGCGCAAATATGTGGCTACAAATGCCCAAAAGTCAGCCCCTAGTAGTCCTTTGCGAGGGGTGAGATAGTTGCTGTAATTGCGGAGAAAGTGCAGTTCAGGCGGATCGGCCGCTCTTGCGGGCGTGTGCTTGTGAGGGGAAAGACGATCTTCCACTTCCCGAATGCCGATCTGTTGATGATGCATCCAAGCCATCAGCCAACTGCCGATGTAACCGCCTCCCGAGACCGTGGAAACGTAGTCGAATACATGCAAGAGTCTGGCTTGTGCCAAGGCTTCGAGCACGCCGAGATTAAAGGTTGCGCTGCGGATACCGCCGCCCGAAAACGCGAGGCCGATGAGGCTTTTCTGCGCGGCCGGCCGTTCAGGATTTTTCTCCAGCCGCAAATCGCGCGCGGACTCAATTTGCAAGAGTTCCTGTTGGAGAACGTCTTCAACACGGATGGCATTCATTTTCGCCTCCCCAGGCACATAGGAATTAACCGTTAGGACGCGCAGCCGGTATTCCACTAAGATCAATACGCGCGATGCACAAAATCCCGGGAAAAGGGCGTTCGACAGGCCAGATACTTGATCACAGGGGTGAAAGAATCAAGAACATCAAAGTGAAACAATTCCTAGACGCTCTTTGGTACAGAATTGTCCTGTATAGAAGGACAGTAAAATTACACTAATTCCTACGAACTTGACTATTGAACTGGAGTAGCGCCGCAGATTCTTGCTCTCGAATGCTTAAGGAAGGCTCAAAAGGTTCAGTCCGATGTACGGGAAAAAATCCAGGAGCGCGTGCGAGCGGAACTGGATGACGCGAACCATTGATGAACCTGTCGAGCTTTATCATACCCTCGTCCCGCTTGCGACAACAAGCCAGGTGCGAACCGAAATGACATTGCATATGGGCTATCGGCTTACTGCTGAAGAGCCTCAGGCGCTGCTGCGAATAACTGGTTTAACTCGGGGATCGCATCCTCCCAGCGTTTCATTTCTGCCCAAACCGTGCGATGCGGTGTGCGCTCCAAGGCAATAACCTTCCGATTCAGCGCGCTCGGTGGCTGGCAGGCTTTCTTTGCCGAAACGTACCGATGAAGAATCCCGCAGCACAGTTCGTACACCACTTCGCGGGCGACGCGCAGGTACTCTCGATCATTCAGGCGAAGAACCTCAATTGTGTATCTTGCGCAATGATAATCCCTAGTGCCAGGCCTGTGGATCTTCTCAAACAAGAACGTGTCGGCAATGTCCAGCCGGATTGCGGAGCCGGAGGTTTTTCTCAATTTTCCCCGGAACTGCAATCCAAAACAAAAGTTGTTGCGTACTGGTTGAAACGAGCGGAGAGTCCCTGAGCCTTCATCGATCTGCACCAGCCGGGACAGGGTCTTCCCGTTCCCCAACGCACCGAAATCCATCAGGAGAGCCCTATGTCAAAACTCAAGTCGGCAGTCGGACTCACATTGAGTCTGCTGCTTGCCCTCCCGCCCGGCGCATTTGCATCGAGCCACCGTGAAGCACCTGTCACGGCCCTCGATCACGCCGCTGACATCACCGACTTCTACGCGTTCGTCAGCTATGACCATCCTGGGTTCGTCACGTTCATTATGAACGTCGATCCGTTTCTCCAGCCGAGCAATGGACCGAACTATTTCCCATTCGATCCATCGATCGTCTATCAGATCCAAGTCGACAACAATCACGACGCGTTCCCGGATGTAACTTTCCAGTTCCAATTTCAAATCCACATCCTCGATCGCGGCCTACCCGTCGGATTTGCGGGAGCCGGCAATGGAATAGACGCACCAGTTAATTCGCCCGCGCCCGTCAACCCCGGTACGCCGATCGTGCCGCCTGCGATCACTTCTCTCACCGGCGCAGGAGCAGCGGGCCTGAGCCTCCAGCAGACCTTCACAGT
The DNA here is from genome assembly GCA_049508975.1 of Occallatibacter sp. Lineage (GTDB taxonomy): Bacteria > Acidobacteriota > Terriglobia > Terriglobales > Acidobacteriaceae > Telmatobacter. The sequence continues at coordinate 12,646 of JBELAI010000133.1, forward strand.
CAATATGATCAAGGGGGCCACAACGATCCCACTAACAAGCGGCAGTCCGCTGATCGCAGTTCCCAGCAACGCGGGCCCGCGCACCATGCCTGACTATGACACTTTGGCTTCCCAGGGCATCTACGACTTGAAGGGCACTGGCGTTTCCGGTGTCAGGGTTTGGGCCGGCACTGCCGCCGATCCATTCTTCATCGATCTGGGTGCGACCTTCGATAGCCTCAACTACCGCGCTGGCACAGGCGTTGAAACTCTTACTCCCGCTCAGGACGCCGACGACCAGTTGAATTCCGCTCCCAATTCTGTCGCGGGATTCAACGTGAACACCATTGCCATCGAGGTCCCTATCACGTTGCTGACCAAGGATGGAGTGATCCACCCCGCCACCGAACCACAAGCGACGATCGGCGCATGGGCGACAACTTCCAGGACACAAATCACGATTCGCGAGTCCCCGCTGCCAGCACAGAACTTCGGCAACCTGGCTCAAATACAGCGCCTTGGAAATCCATTGATCAATGAACTGGTGATCGGCACCGGCAGCAAGGACCACTGGAGCATGTCGCAGCCGCATGACGACAGTCAGTTTGCCTCCTATGACCTCGATCCCCTTATTGCAAGAATATTCAACGCCGTCTATGGATTCAAGATTCCCACTCCACCCCGCACCGATCTGCTGCCGCTTGTAACCTATGCCCCACCGATTGCGGCTTCAGGCACTCAGGCCGGCCCGATAGCCGACTTGCTGAGGCTCAACACCGGCGTACCTGCTACGCCGAAGGCGAGTCGAAAGCGCCTGGGCCTGATCGCTGGCGACGCGGCGGGTTATCCCAATGGCCGCCGTCTCACCGACGATGTGGTCGATATTACCGAACGGGTGGCAATTGGCGGCGTTCTGGCCGAGGGTTTCAACGTCGCGCCGAACAATCTGCTCGGCGATGGCGTTAATGCTCCCGACGTTCCTCCGCAGGAGACGTTTCCGTATGTCCACTACGCATACAGCGGACGCGACAGCCGTCATATCAGCCCCGGCGATCCTACCGGGTGCGGCGATCAGCCGACATCCTCCAGTTCTCAGAACTCAGATGCACCGCCCGCAAACCAGGGAGGTCCTTTGCCCTGCCCAGTTAACTAACCATTGTTAGGCACCTCGAGAATCCAGTTTGGTTGCCTGGGCATAACCCGGTTCTCTGCGCGGAACCTTCTCCGCGCAGAGAACCTTTGCTAAGCCTCTTAAGGAGCGGTCTCCAATGAAACCCTTGCATGCAACGTTATTCATTCTCGGCGTCCTTCTCTCCAGGCTGGGATTCGCTCAGGAAGCGGTTCTGCCGGAGTCCGTTCAGCATAACTCGATCTTCGGAGCGGCAGTACCGGAAGAAACTCCTGCGCAGCAACGCATCGCGGCTGCGAAGCAGCAGATCGAGGCGGCCCCAAAGAGCGTGCAGTCGCATAACGAACTGGCCCTTGGTTATATTCGGCGGACACGCGAAACAGCCGACCCCAACTACCTGAAAGATGCGGACGCAGCACTTGCGCAAGGCTTCAAACTGGACCCGGAAAACTTCTCGCTGCAGAAGACCCAGATAGTCCTCATGCTAAGCCGCCACGAGTTCTCTAGGGCAAGAGAGCGAGCGACGGTTCTCAATCGCCGCACGCCGGACGACGTAATGATCTATGGATATATCGCCGAAGCAAACATCGCACTCGGCAACTATCCGGAAGCTGAGAGCAATGCGCAGTGGATGATGAATATGCGGCCCTATAATACTCCCGCACTCTTAGTCGGAGCCAGACTGCGGATGTTGTACGGCGATGCGCATGGTGCGATCGATTTCCTGAACCGGGCATATTCGCAGACCTCGCCCACAGAGGTTGAAGAACTCGCTTGGATTGCCAACCAGATCGCGTCGATTCAGATTGAAACGGGCCAGGCGGATGTGGCAGCCCGCACGCTGGAAGGGACCGAACAAATCTTCCCTCGGTATCCTAATACCATTGAGAGTCTGGCACGCGTTCGCATGGCCCAGAATCGAGTGAGCGATGCAATCCAATTGTGGATGCAAGCCGCACGGATCGACAAGGACCCGCACATTCTCTATGAGTTGGCGAGAGTTCAGGAGGCCGCAGGACAGGCGCAGGATGCTCATGCTACGTATGCGCAGTTCGAAAACCTTGCGAGTGCACCGGAGACGGCAACAGAGAATTCAACGCTCGACCTGATTCTGATGTATGCCGGCGACACCGCCAGCGCGTCCCATGCGCTGAAGCTTGCGCAGCAAGAGATTGCTGTCCGCCAGGATGTGTGGACGTTGGATGCATACGCATGGGCTCTCTACGCTAATGCCAGGTACCAGGACGCGGACGCCGCAGTCCAGAAGGCTATCGCGGTTGGAATTCAAAGTGCGCAGATCTTCGACCACGCCGGACACATCGCACAAAAGCTGGGCCGCAGGGCAGACGCCACCGGGTACTTCAGGTTTTCAGTGCAGTCGAACCCCGCATCGGAGTTCGCCTCTGACGCACTTATGTCCGCAAACCTCGAAACGGAGACGCAAGGTCGCGAACAGAACAGTTCCGCGATAGTGCCAGCGGCAGACTCGCAGTTAATGCTGCCGCAAGCCACTCCAGCCGCAACAGATCAGCCAAGTCGCAAAGCAACGCAGGTCAGTATCGCGACAACGAACATTGCTCCCGCATTCGCTCCTGTACCGGAGGTCCTGCTCACGCCTCAACCAACCGACACTAGCCACGCAATCCACACCGCGCAAGCTATCGTTACCCGCAATCCGAAAGACGCGGCAGGCTATGCCGGCTTGGGCGCAGCCTACTTCCAGCGTGCCCGCGAGACCGGCGATGTCGCAGATTATCAACTGGCTGAAGAGTCGCTCACTCACTCGCTCGACCTGGATTCAGCAGACTTCTCGGCAGACGCTGCGCTGGGCACCATTTCCGAGGTATGCATGGGAGAGCATCGGTTCGCCGAGGCGCTGAATTACGCGCAGAAGGCGCTATCGCTGGGGACCGGCGATGTGTCGCCATTTGCAATTGTTGGCGATGCCAACGCGGATATGGGCGATTACGACAAAGCCGCCGCGGCCTACGGCCGGCTGACGCCACGCGATATGACGCTGGCTCCGCGGGCAGCCTACGCACGCGACAGCCGGCTCTCCTATCTCAAGTTCATCGCCGGTGACACCCCCGCGGCCATCAGCCTGATGAAAACAGCCGTGACCGAAGGAGTTGAGGCGCAGCTGCCCAGCGAGAATCTCGCCTGGTTGTACTACGAACTGGGCGAATACGAAACACAGGCCGGCGACGCTGCCGCCGCCGACGCGGCTTATCTCTCCGCGTTGAAAACGCATCCCGGCGATTATCGCGCGCTGGCAGCGCTGGCGAAGCTGAGAGCCAACAATGGCAGGTATGCCGAGGCCATTGAGCTTTATCAAAAAGCAATTGCTGTTGTGCCCATGCCGATCTTCATTGCCGAGCTTGGGGACCTCTACGCAAAGACGGGCGACCAGGTGGACGCGCAGAAGCAGTATGCGCTGGTTGAATACATAGGACTACTGGGGCACATCAATCGAGTGCTGCACAACCGCGACCTGGCGCTCTTCTACGCCGATCACGATATGAAACCCACCGAGGCACTGGAGTTGGCGCAGAAGGAGCTTGAGGTCCGGCATGACATTTACACCTGGGATGCGCTTGCGTGGGCTCTCTATAAGAACGGCAAACTTGCGGAAGCTGCAAAGGCCAGCGAGAAGGCCACACGGTTTGGAACGCGAGACTCTCTGCTGTTGTTTCACGCAGGAATGATTGCAAAGGGGCTTGGGCAACAAGAGCTGGCGCAAACGGAATTGAAAGAAGCGCTGCAGATCAATCCTCATTTCCATCTGGTTTACGCTAACACCGCGAAGCAGCAACTTGACTCGATCGATGCGCAAGCCGAATTGAAGGAAGGTCTCAATGAACATGCCCGGTAAAATATCCTTCAGACTTTTTTCGCTCCTATTGTTGCTCGGCGGCTTGTGCCGCCCGGCTTCGGCACACCCAATGGGCAATTTCAGCGTGAATCACTATTCCAAAATCACTCTCGAGAGTGCCAGGATTCACATTGATTACTTCATCGACCTGGCCGAGATTCCAACATACCAGGAACTACAGCAGGGGAATATTCCGACCACTGCTGTCGATCCGGATTCCGCAGTGGTGATTGGTTATGTGGCTGCGCGTGGCGCAGAGCTTGGTCATGGTCTTGTTCTCGAAGTGAATGGAAAGGCGGTTCCGCTTCACCTTGTCTCCAGTGGAGTCATCTTTCCTCCCGGCGCGGGCGGCCTTCCCACCATGAAGATGGGCTTTGTGTACGAAGCAGCGTACTCGTCAACTACGGACCGGCAGAATGTCCGGCTCCACTATGCGGACAACAACTACCCCGGACATACGGGTTGGAAGGAGATCGTTGCAATTGCGTCCGCCGGTTCGCTGCTCCGCAGCACGGTCCCGACCATTGACCGAAGCGGCGAATTGAGTAACTATCCAACTGATCTACTGAACAGCCCGCCACAGGTTCTTGAAGCATCCCTCGCAGCCACGCTGCCTTTTCCTTCAACCGTCGCAGTTGACCAGACTGCGCGCTCGTTTGTCCCAGTAGGGACACCAGCCGTTGTGCGTGGGATCACTCCGAATCATGGCTCAGAGAAACTCGGAAATACTCCGACGCAGACGATAGATCAACCACATGCGGCCCGCGATGAAACTCCGCATCCAGGATCTGTAACATCGGGCATTGTGCATCTCGAGGCCAACCGACAGCAGACTCCGCGGAGCAAATTCACCGAGCTGATTCAAGCTGAACATCTGAGCCCATGGTTCCTGTTCACCGCTGCGCTCATTGCCATCGGTCTGGGTGCGCTTCACGCATTGGAGCCTGGTCATGGCAAGACCATTGTCGCTGCTTACCTTGTGGGTTCACGAGGAACAGCGCGTCATGCGTTCCTGCTTGGAACAATCGTCACAGCGTCGCACACCGCCGGCGTTTTCGCTCTGGGAGCTGTGACCCTCTACGCTTCACGCTACATCGTGCCCGAGCAACTCTATCCCTGGATCGGCGCGCTCTCCGGAGTCACAATCGCGGGGCTTGGCTGCTATATGCTACTTCGCCGCCTGAGCGGCACGGCAACGGATCACTCTCATGCTCCCGGTGAATCCCATGGTCAGTGGATGTTCTGGAGGCGCACGGCGGGCTCGAAGACTGAGAGCGATACGACCCAACGCAATGCAACCTCTACACAATCTGTAAGCATGGCTCAGCTTTTCACGTTGGGAATCACCGGCGGAATCATCCCTTGCCCGGCCGCACTGATTGTGCTTCTAAGTGCATTTGCGATGCATCGAATCGGCCTTGGTTTTTTCCTGATTGTTGCCTTTAGCATCGGCCTTGCGAGCGTTCTGATTGGGTTTGGCATGGCGATGGTTTACGCGCGGCGATTCATGACTCACCTTCAAATCGATGGCCCGCTAACCAGACGATGGCTCCCTGTCGCGTCTTCCGCATTTGTCACAGTGCTTGGCCTGATCCTCACAATACAAGCCCTTTCCTCCGTACACATAGATGTGAACGCGTTCTCGAAAGAGAGACTTGGTCCGACCTTGTTCGTAACCATTTTGGGTCTGATCCTTGGAATGCGGCATTCTACCGATGCCGATCACGTAGTCGCTGTTTCCACGATTGTAAGCAAGCAGCGGAGCATCCGCAGCGCCGCATTCATCGGGTCCGTGTGGGGATTGGGGCACACCATCACAATCTTCATTGTCGGCTCGCTGATTATCCTGTTCGGGGTCGAGATTCCGCCGCGCCTGGGATTATCCATGGAGTTCAGCGTGGCCATCATGCTCGTTCTGCTCGGGGTTCTCAACCTTACAGGCATCATGCAGAAAGTGACAAGCTACTTCACACCGGCAATCGCAGTGCGCGCTGAAATGCCCACGTCCGAACTGCGAGATAGCGGCAGAACGAGAATTGAGGGCAGAACAAGAATGGAGAAAAGGATCGATAACTCGGTTGGCCGATTCGGCTGGTATCAATGCTTGAGACCCCTGGTCATCGGTCTTGTTCATGGACTCGCCGGCTCCGCAGCCGTGGCGCTCCTCGTCCTCTCCACGATTCACAATCCTGTCTGGGCAACGGTCTATCTGCTCATCTTTGGAGCTGGAACGATGATGGGGATGATGTGCATGACTGTCGCGATGGCGGTTCCACTTACGTATGCCGGGAATCGCTTCGCCAAACTGGGCCAGTATCTCGGCGCAGTCTCAGGCATGGTGAGTCTTTGTTTCGGCACGTTCCTGGTGTATCAACTTGGTTTTCTCGGAGGACTCTTTACAAGCCATCCACAATGGACACCGAGATAAATCTGTTGTAACTCTCCCGATTCCGATCGTCACTCCAGGAACGACTTCAATCCTGCGGTCACGGCTTTTCCCGGGGAATGAATCGACATTGCCGTTCATCGTTAGAATTCGGCTGAGGGATAACGGCAATCCCGAGCAATGAATTGAGACTTTTCAACGGCGCAATGCGCCCGCGCAGAACGACCGTCTGGCCATGCTTGATGGTGTGAATCGAGCCTCTGGGAATGCGCACCATCTACACATTGTTGCGCTCTTCGAAGGTCTCCTTGACCCAGGGTGGCACGCCAACATGTCTCTCCTCATCAAGGATCGACGAATTCTGCTCACCAAGACAAAGGCCCTGTTGCACCATTAAGGACCGGATCAGTCGATTATTCGCAAATTGAGTTCTTCTCGGGTCGGAGCCGGTTCTATACTCGTTATCACGATCGTGGAACACATGGGTAAGCCCTTGAATCCCCCATTGAGCAAACATGCGCGCTCGTTCAATCTGCGCTTGGCCGCGGCTGTTATATTGCTCTTGCCGGCCTTCTGGTTCAGTTGGAAGACCGTTGATGGCCTTGCCGCGCGCCGCCTCATCCGCACCGACCTGGCCGAGATCACGCACGCGCGCTATGGAATCCTGAGCGCCGATCAATGGCGCGACCTCATCGGACCAATGCTCAACGCGCAAGTCGACAAGCTCGATCTCAAGGCGCAGAGCAAGAGTCTCCGGCCGATGGTCGAACGGTCGCTGTACGCCTTGCTGGACAACATCAAGACGCAGATGACGTCGCCCAACGCAAACGCATCCGGCAAGTCTGGCGGGGGCAACGCGATGCTCGTGAGCATGATCGTCGCGTCCCTGCGTCCTCATGTGCCGGAGTACACCGACGTGGTGATGACGGAGCTCGCCAAGCCGGAGACACAAAAGAGCTTCAGGGACTCCATCCGCGGCGTTCTGGCCGATGCCGTCAAGAACACGTTCGGCACCACGGACATGACCACCTATAACGCCATCCTCAAGCGATACGGATGTGCCCAGACAAGCACTGGCGGCGCGGCCTGCGAGGTGACTCTCGGCAAACAGATCGAGCAATCGGACAAGAAGCTGACTCGCTACTATCTCACCGTTCTCGCATCGGCGGCACTGGGCTTCATCCTTCTCATGGCCGGGAAGAGGACGCTCATGCGTGGCGCCGTGGTGGTGCTGATGTTGTTCTCGATTGCGATGCTGGCCGGTGGCGTGCTCAGTCCGATGCTCGAGGTGGAAGTCCGCGTGACCAAGCTGGACGCAACCCTGCTCGGCACGCCCATTGAGTTTCGAAACCAGTCGCTCTACTACCGCAGCAAGACCGTGCTTGAGGTGTCTCAGACACTCATCCAAATGGGGCGGCCGGAGATGACGCTGGTTGCCGTGCTGGTTATCCTTTTCAGCGTGGTCTTTCCGATGTTGAAAATGCTGGCGCTCGGCGCGTGTCTCTTTCGGCCCGCGCTGTTGCGCACCAACCGCTTGGTCAAGCTGCTGGCTTTCGGGCTATCCAAGTGGTCTATGGCTGACGTCATGGCCCTCGCGATCTTCATGTCTTTCGTTGCATTCAACGGCGTCATCGGAACCGCGTGGGATGGCTTGCGCGACGTGCCGAACATCCAACAAGTGCTCATCCCGACGAATGCTTCGAATATTCTGCCCGGCTATTATTTGTTTGTTGGTTTCTGCATGTCGAGCATCGTCCTTTCGAAGAAACTGGAGCACGGGATCGCTTCCAGTTCAACTTTCGAATCCAGCTAGACTCGACAGTGGCGCCAAGGTTTCGCCGCAGGAGCGGCAGCGCGATGCTACCTACACACCACCCTGTTTGAAGGAATTGCCAACGACGTTTCGTGTCCACATCGCTGGAACCTTAATCAGGCGAAGAGGCTTAACAAAGGCGCCAGGACTGGAGGTGTGCCAACCGGTCCTGGCACGAAAGAGGTTTGCGACTATCACGCGTAGCTCCGTTTGCTAAGTGACAACAGTCGCAGTCGTGGAATCAATCACCGGTACCGCAAGTGCAGATTCCCTGACCACTGCCCAGGATGCTGACAAACGAGCACTGGGCCTGGAGATTCGCCAACTCGGTTGCGCCAAGAGTCGAGTCTGAGAACTCGCCTACGACGTTCTGGATGTGGGTTACCCAGGCGCGGAGGTTTACTGTCGGTTTTACATTGGCGGTCGGATCGCACGGAGAGTCGTTCACCGCGGCAGAAACGATCTTGATCATGCCGTTGTTTGAGACCTTCCCAGTGAGCGGATTTGAAGTCAGGTCATGCTTCACCGACAAGGTGCGAAGGCCGTTGTGGGTTTCGACGCATCCGCAGCACTCAGTGAGCTGCTGGTCGTTGTCGAACACGTAAATCATTGCGCAGAGATTCCCGTAAGTCAGTCCGGGGTTGTCGATCCGGACGGTGGCATCGGGTGCTGCAGCCACGTTGTTTGCGAAGTAGTTGATTTTGTAGACGTCCTGTGCGGAAGCTATGCACGAACCAAGAGTAAGTAGGCCGGCAATCGCCAGGGCAACGGAAAGAATTTTGACGGTAAGTTTCATTCCGAGTTCCTCCTTAGCGCCTTGTCAGCCTTAACAACGCAAACATGAGCGGACAGCGCTAAGCCAAGTACTTTAATCGAATTTTGTTCGATTGCAATCGCCCAGTTGACCTAAGCCCGGGAGTTATTCCGAACAAGTTACTCCAGTTGTGCTAGTCGCAGTGCTCCTGGAGAGAATTTTCTTGCAGATACGGATAGTTCTGGCTACCGCAAGCCCGGCGAGGTGCCGATTGCGAGGAAGGAATGACAGTATTTGTGCCGTCGCGATGAGAATCTGGAGAGGATACCAGCCGTCACGCGAGCTGACCTTGTCGCATGCATCTGCTTGCACGACAGCTCCTCGACGCTTGGTGGATAAGCAGACTTATATAATAGTTTGCAGGCCTGACATGAAACTATCGTCGGAGGATGCGGAGGCATGAATCCATCGGACCTGCATGAGAGTTGCAATCTTTTGGTGAGGATTGCCGATTTCGATCTCGCAACGGACCAGGCTGAACCTGCCGATGGGGGCCGACGTGACAAGACAAAGTCCTGTATCACTTAGGTTGAGAGCGCGCCCTGAGATCGTCTTTGTCTCCGCGGAATCGGCGGAGCCTATTTGAGGCAATTCGCGCAGAGCAACCCCAAACGACTGGGGAAACCGCGCTTCCAGGCGTCGCTCGGTTTGAGAAGAATAGCTCATGTAAGCTCATCATCCACCTCAGTCGCCATTCTGTAAATTCCACGGATGAACTAATTCGGCACCTTTGCGACTCGGCATCGGCAGGCAGCGCTCAGGGGCGCGGTTCGACAATACGTCCAACGATTCCAGATCGCGTGGAACAATCCATTTTGACCATTACAATCCTGAGGAACGCCTTGACCGTATTGGGACTGATCTTCATCCGTGACGCGATCTCCTTGCTGGTAAGGCCCTCTACAAGATAACGCACCGTCTCCATCTCCCTATGCGTGAGATCGAACCGGCCGAGAGAGCCGCACAGCACATCTGCGAAGGATGCGTGGCGTTCCAGAACAATCGCTGTTCTGAGCGGCGATTCGTTGAGTTCGCAGCCATCTAAACGGAACGTGCGACATACATAGTGTCTTCCGCCGGATCGGTATTCGGGCACAAACTGGCTTGAATAGTCACTATTCTGCTTGAGCAGCCTTAACCTGACTTTGTCTTTTAGAAAGACTTCGGGTTGGCGAATCTTATCAGGGGGAGTAGGAAAAGCCAGTATCTGGACAGCGGCTGAATTGAATGCGATTGGTTGAAAATCTTCTTCGAGCAACAGAATCCCCGCAGATATCGCATTAGTCATGGGTCATTCCCTCCGTTCATGGAACGACTCAGGGAATTCGAATCTCAACTTAACCAAGTCAGAGTTTGAGCCCCTGGAGGCTCGTTATTTCGAATTAACCTGCTGCAAAGGACCCGACAAATCTCAACTGACTTGCAGAGCTGCATACTAGTTCTTAGTTTTTTCGTTGTCAACTCAAATCGATTGCTCATTTTGAACTAATACTTATGGTTAAGTTACCTATCAAACAACATAATAGTTGTCCAAACTGCTCATTGCGCGCGATTGTAGTTTACCCGTGGCAGTGATCGAAGGAATGTGCCGGGGGAGGTTATGGCTAGCTATACCCGGTCGGCTTCCAGACACTGAGACCGCCATGGAAGCAAGCCTTGTAAAACAGATAAGCTGGAGCAAGCCGTGGATGAACAGGCTCGTCATTCGATCCGGCGTTCAGTCATAATTTCTGTTTACGTGACGTCGCATGGATTCATCCTGCTTGCGTGTTGACCAAGCGCGGCGATGTTGGTGCCACCAGCCCCAAAGCACCAGCCCGCCGAGAACCACTACCGAAGCAATCCAAATATAGACTCGCGCCACTTCAACCCCATACCCCGATTATCGCTCAAATCTGGAACGGCTGTTCTTGCCCTGCTCAGGGGCCCGGTCAGAGTGAGTGGGCAAGCGGAGTCTTCAATGGTCGCGAATGAACAGATTCCCACGGCGCACATTTTCGAGTGGAGGCTGGATCGGCGAACTGCAGACCCTCGGATATTGAGAAACGCATACAATGGCCGCCGAGAGAAAGGCGCTGACGGACCTCGTGGCGAGCGCGTGCGGAGCCGAGGATGAGAACGGGCGGCAAACGCACTTCGCGCAATCGAGCCACAACGCACTCAAAGCTTTCTTCGACGGAATTGCCCAAAAACTGCAGAGTAGTATGCCAGGATTCAGGCGCCGACCAGCGGAGCCCGTCCCCGTTCGATCGCGGGGGTAGCGATATCGCCGAGAGTTCGTCGATTACTGCATTCGGCAGGGGCACTCCTACGAAAAGGCGCATACAGACATTATGGTATGGCCCCCTTGTGGCCCAATTGTTCAATTCCCAGATCGGTGGTAGGAACCAACCAACCTGCGGAAAAGAAGTTTTTTCTGAGGGGTCCTTCCGAAATGATAGGGTAAGGCGTCCAAGCAATGTCGCTCAAAGAGTTATCGCGGCATTGTTTGATCTGGTCTTAGCTGCGTCTACGTGAGACGCTTCGGCGGAGGGATGTGCCATTGCCTTGTGGTGTGCGATCGAAATGGATGCTGATTCTTGCGGGGATGGCCTGCACCTTCGGCATTGCGAGCATCCGCTGCTTAGCACAGACGACTCCTGCGACGTACACCGTGAGTGGCGCAGTGAAGAACAGCCTCACCGGGCAGCCGGTTCCGCGAGCGCTGGTGAACGCGCAGACCGATGCGGTCCTGACGGATAGCGAAGGGCGGTTTGAACTGCGCCTGCAGGAGGGCGGTGCCTGGTTGCAAGTGCGCCGTCCGGGTTATTCGAATGGTGAACGTCGTGGGGGACATATGGTGCGTGTGGGCGCAAGGATGGCGGCGCTGACGCTCTATCTGATTCCCTCTGCCAGCATTACCGGGCGGCTGACTGGAACGAATGGTGGCGATGTGGCGAACATATCTTTTACGGCCTACCGCAGAGGTACGGTGAACGGGCACGATCGATGGCTTCAGGCAGGCGCGGCGACGACCAACGGTGACGGCATTTTCAGGATGTACGACATGGCTGCGCCAGCGGCCTACGTGCTGTGCAGCCGGGCAACCCCTGAGCACGTCGGCATGCAGGTGCAACACAGCACGATCGCTGGTTATCCCCCAGTCTGTTATCCCGCGAATCCGGGCGATGGAGATGCAAACGTGCTTAACCTTGCGGTGGGGCAACAAGCGGATGTGGATATTCCGCTTTCCCGCCAGACCTTCTACGAAGTGGGCTTGGTGGAACAGAACGCTTCGCGGGGAGAAGGTATGGCGGTCGAGATACATGACCAGAATGGGCTGCCGGTGGCGTATTCGACGCGGTGGGATGAGCAGCGGCGAACAATAGTGGCGGAATTACCGAACGGCCTCTATTACGCGGATGCTCGTAGCTGGGGAGACAATCCGGCTTATGGGCGTGCGGACTTCAAGGTGTTTAACGCTCCGTTGGAGGGCTTAAGCTTCACGATGGTGCCGCTGGCGCCATTGGCCGTAGAGGTTCGAGAGGAATTTACGGGCAACCACGCTCCGGCCGATGCGGCAAGAGATGGCGTCGTGACAGATGCAAGCAGCGGGTTGAATCTCTTTCTGAATCCTGTCGACGCGATGGACGGAGGCGGTGGACAGCCTCTGGAACATCCGCAAGGTGCGGACCGCAACCACTTTGTGATGAAAAATGTTGTGCCGGGCCGTTACTGGGTGCAGGCTTCATACTTCCTTGGCGGCTATATTAGTTCGATCACCAGCGGAGGAGTGGACTTGATGCGCGCGCCGATCGTGGTGGGGCATGGAAGCAGCACAGAACCTATGGTGGTTACGCTCCGAAACGACGGTGGAGAGATTGACTGCACCCTCAGTTCGCTTCCAAACGGTGCCGAGGACTCGAGTCTGCTTCCGGCAGAAGAGTCGCAGACGGCCATCGTTTACGCGATCCCTTCGGTCTCTGTAAATTCTCCTTTGCCGCGGGCGGTCGCCTCTCCTCGTACTACGGCGCGGATTATGAATCTTGCACCTGGGAATTATCGCGTGATAGCGCTCGATGCGAGTCGCAACCTGGATGACGCGGATTCCAAGGAACTGGCGACGCTGGCAGAGCAGGGCAAGTCCGTAACAGTGGTGGCCGGCGGAACGGTGAATGTGCAGGTTGAACCAATGATATCGGCTGGTGAGGGGCTTAATCCATGACGAGAATTCCGTGGCGCAACGGTCTCGAACTAGGAATATTCATGTTGTGGCTGGGTTCCAGCGCGGCGCAGGTACCTGGGGCCGCAGCAGGCAGGGAAATATCCGGGGTAGTGGTGAGTGCGAAAAGCGGAGAGCCGCTTGCCGAGGTCCTTGTGATGGTGCTAAGGAGCGGGGACCGGAAATCAGTGACTGATACTGTGACCGATGCGGAAGGCCGCTTTGCGTTTGAGAATCTGGGAGACGGGAAATTCGATCTGGTTGCATCGCGCAGTGGTTATGTCAGGGCGTCCTATCAGCAGCACGACGGTGACGTGTGGACCTCAATCGTGACCGGGGATGGACTCATTTCAACCGGGCTCCGCTTTGAACTCTCGCCTCAGGCGACGATCTACGGAACTGTTGCGGACGAGTCCGGAGACCCGGTGCCGATGGCCCGGCTGTCGCTCTACAACAGGGATAAATCTCGGGGTACGGGGAAGTTGGTGCGCGTGGCGGTGACCATGGCCGATGCGATGGGGAACTTCGAATTCTCGCAGATTGCTGCAGGCAGTTACTTCGCATGCGCCTTCGGCACTCCGTGGTATGCGACGCGAGGCGCAGCACCGAGAGACAGGCAGCAAGACCCTGCGAGCGAGAGCCCGTTAGCCGCGCTGGACGTAGCCTACGCGCCCACCTGCTATCCAGATGTAACGGAACCAAATGCAGCTGAAGCAATTTCCTTAGCAGCAGGAGAGCGCGTAGCTTTGAATGTCGTCATGCACGCTGTGCCAACAGTACATATGCTGATTCAATCGCCAGACTGGGATAGCAAGCATCCACCCCAAATCCCACAGCTATCGATGGAAGTCTTCGGAATTCAGGAACAGACAACTCAGAATGCGACGGTCTACTATGCACCGGACAGTGGCAATGGAGTAACAAACAGTCTGACCGCGGTGGAGATTACTGGAATACCGCCGGGGCAATACGAAATGGAGTTGCCTGGACAAAGCGGATTTAACGTCAAGCACATGAGCGTCGATGCGGCGGACGGCGCAAGTATTGATCTGGCGGCAGCGACGTCGATTGCAGCGCTCACCGGCAAGGTTACGATGGCGAGTGGTGGCAGTATGCCCGCGGCATCTTTCCTATGGCTTAGGTCTCGGCAGGGAAGTGTAGACGCCACCGCGCCAGTCGGGGCGGATGGAAGCTTCACGTTGCAGTCAGTGCGGGCTGGAGAGTATGACGTTATGGTGAGCGCCGGTAATTGGTTGGCGATCACCAACCTCAATGCGAAAGGCGGGGCACTCCGCGGTCATGTGTTGAAGGTCGGCGGCGATCCGATCGAGTTGATGGCCACGGTGACCGAAGCGAATGCGGTGGTGAACGGTGTGGTGAAGCGCGATGGTGTCCCGAAGGCTGGGGTGTTCGTGGTGCTCGTTCCCAACGATCCGAAGGCGGAGCGTGGTAAGTGGCAGCCGAACCAGAGCGACTCCGATGGAAGCTTCAACTTTTTCCATGTCGCGCCGGGTGAGTACACAGTGGCTGCCATCGAGGGCGGATGGACGCTCGACTGGTCGCGGCCGGAAGTCATCACGCCGTATCTTGCGCGGGGCGCGAAGTTGATCGTGGCCAAGAGCGCGCGACAGGTCAACCTGAACGAATCTTTAGAAGCACAGCCACTGAATTTGCCTCCTGCGAACAAGACGCTGGACTCTGCTGCCGCTGTGACACCGTAAAGCATCGGAGTCGGCTGGTGCTCGGCGCGATCCGACCACTCATTATCATTGTTCAAAGTGCAGAACCACCGGTTGAGGATTCGAAGAATCTATTTCGATTCCCAATACCTCCGATGCACTAGTTACCCAAAGTGCAAAGGTTGCTCCGCCTGGTGAAGTTAGAACTAAGGTTCCTCTGCCGTCGTTCAAGGAACTGGACACACTGTAGCTGCCTTTGAGGGACTGGTCGGGAGACAGGGCGGAACTGCTGCCGATGTCCTCGGTGCCGGTCAATGCACTTTGTCCGTCGAAACTGCCGACGCCGGAGTAGAGGGTCTCCTGATAATCCAGTGAATCGTCCGAACCGAGGAGATACGTGCCCACAATGTCTGTGGCCGCGAAGGGCGGCTCGTCCGATTGAGGCTCCAACTCGCCCATGCCCACATCCGAGGAGGAAGCGTCCATCAGGTAGGCATGGTTTGGCGCGATAGCGTACATGAGCCAAACCCTCGTCTGGCCATTCGAGTCGTCTAGGTTCAAACCGCCGCTCCCGTTTATTTCGATGTCGTAGGCTCCGCTAAGAACGTTCCCGGTGCTTACAGTGCCGCCCGTGTTCTGATCGAATTCGACAAGGGGTTGCGATATGCCATCGAAGACAATTTGTCCTACGATGACTTGGGCAATGTTGTCTGACTCTCCGCCAAGGCTGAACGTCGTTGGTCCATTGAACGATGACGACAGATAGGGAGCCCCGGATTGCAGTTCCGCCGGCCCGCTGAAGATTGGATTGCTGCCACTCAGGGAGTCCGTGGAGATGAACAGCAATTTGCTGGCGGATACCACGTAGAAGGCGAACTGGAACGTGCCTCCTTCGAAACCCGGAATGCTCAGGTTCGCAGTACCGCGTCCGGTGCCGGCGATGCTATAGCTGCCCCCGAGTGAACCGTATGTCGGCAGGAGTGTACCGCCATCGTTGACATCTAAGGAGCCGCCCACAATGTCAGCAGCACCATTGAAGTCAAAAATGCCCAGGGCTCCAATGCGATCTCCCCCGTTGTCTTTGCCTGTCAACCGAAGGACGTAAGGACCATTGAGCGCTCCCAGAGTGAACGCAGTTGTATCCTGTTGTTCGATGACGCCCGAACCGCGCACCCCTGAATCGTCGAATTCGATGAATCTGCCATTGGTGCCCGCCGAATTGAGTGCGAACTTAAAGGTTTGGCTTCCAGTTGAACTGGAGAATGTTAGCGTGCCGCGATTGTCTTCGTTCACCTGGTATGTTCCGGTGAACGCGACTTCCGTTGCAGGACCGGACTTGCTGTTCACATCTTTCGTGCCGACAGTGATATTTCCATTTCCATCGGCGGTGAAGGAACCGGCAGCCTGATATACACCGCTGCTGTTGAATCCTGTGAACAGGAAGGCGTAATGCCCTTGCAGTTTGGAGTTTCGCGTAGCGACAATTTTTACGACTGCGGAAGCTGACTGCGAGACGTCGATTTGCGAGGTAGCCTTGACGATGATAATGGAAGCGAGCGAAGGCACAGCGGGCGGAGCGGTGTATAAACCGCTGGAGGTGATACTGCCGCATGTGGATCCCGAGCAGCCCGATCCGCTGATGCTCCAGTCGACCGCGGTGTTGGTGCTGCCGGCAACCGTTGCAAAGAACTGCAGTTGATTGCCCACAGGCACAACCACGCTGGTGGGAGAAATGGTCACGATCACTGTAGGGATAATGGTGACGATGGCCGATGCCGATTTTGTACCGTCAGCATTCGAAGTTGCTTTCACCGTCACCTGCGCCGGGTTTGGAATTGTGCCTGGCGCGGTGTACAGACCCCCTGAATTGATCGTGCCGCAGGCGCTACCACTGCAACCGGCCCCGACCAAGCTCCAGGTCACTCCGGTATTTGAGGTGCCAGTTACGGCCGCCGTGAACTGCTGATTACCGCTTACCACCACCTGCACCGTCGCCGGCGAAACGGTCACGCCGACGGGGGGGAGAATCGTCACAATGGCGCTGCTTGATTTGCTGGTATCTTCCACCGAGGTCGCTGTTACAGTCACCTCGGGGGGGCTGGGAACTCTGCCAGGAGCACTATAGAAACCAGTCGAAGTGATCGAGCCGCAGGCCAGGCCAGCGCAACCAGCGCCCGTGACGCTCCAGGTGACGTTAACATTTGTAGTGCCAGTCACGGTTGCGCTGAATTGCCGATCGTGGCCGGCTACAAGGTTCGCGGAAGTGGGCGAGATTTTGACCACGACAGGTGGGATAATCGTCACCGTGGCTGTGCGGTAACTAATGGAATCGACCACCGAAGCCGCCTTGACTGTGACTTCCGCTGGGACGGGGACTGTCGCGGGCGCAGTATAGAGGCCCGTGGAGGACACGACTCCGCAGGATGCTCCGCTGCAGCCGCTGCCAGACACGGTCCAGGAAATGCTGGTATCTGTTGTGCCGCTGACACTGGCGGTGAATTTCTGTTGGCCGCCCACGGTTATCGTCGCGGTCGTAGGCGAGAGTTTGACGATAATCGGCGGAACGACCGTAACTGTAGCAGTGCTCGACTTGGTGTCATCCGCTACCGACGTTGCCGTTACCAGAACCTGTGCCGGATTGGGAATGGCAGCAGGCGCGAAGTAGAGGCCACTGGGAGATATGGTGCCGCAGCTAGTTCCAGTGCAACCGCTGCCAGAGACAGTCCAGGAAACGTTGGTGTTTGAAGCGCCGCTCACGGTTGCCGTGAATTGCTGACTCCCTCCGACTACCACGTCGACAGCAGCCGGTGCGATGCTGACGGATACTGCTTGTATGATGCTCACCGTAGCGCTGCCGGTCTTGGTGTGATCGGCAACAGAGGTAGCAGTTATCTTGACCCGGTTTGAAGTCGGGGCGATGCGTGGCGCAGTGTAAAGCCCACTCGCCGATATCGTCCCGCAGGCAGCGCCACTACAGCCGCTGCCGGTGATGCTCCACGATACGGCGGTGTTTGTTGAGCCGGTCACGGTAGCCGTGAACTGCTGCTGGGCTCCGGTGAGAATCCGCGCTGTCGCTGGGGCAACCGTTATAGAAATCGGCAGGCCCAGCGTAACCGTAGCTGTGCTGGACTTTGTGGGATATGCCACCGAAGTCGCAGTCACGGATACCTGAGGCGGGTTTGGTATAGCGGATGGCGCAGTGTAAAGCCCGCTCGCTGAAATCGTCCCGCAGGTCGCTCCACTGCAACCGCTGCCCTTGACGCTCCACGAAACGGCATTGTCCGTTGTGCCGGTCACGGCTGCCGTGAACTGCTGCTGGGCTCCGATATTCACCTGAACTGAAACTGGAGAAATGCTCACTGCGACGGACGGAGTAATCGTAACCACCGCCGAAGCGGACTTGGAAGGATCGGCTACAGAAACTGCCTTTATGGTGGCCTGCGGCGAGCTTGGCACGGACTCAGGCGCGGCATATACTCCGTCTGTGGTCAGGGTGCCGCATGCAGATCCGCTACAACCGGCACCAGTCAATTGCCAGGTGACGCTGGTGATGGTTGTGCCGCTCACCATCGCTGTGAAGCGCTGTTGCTGGCCCAAAACCACAGTTGCTTTCGCGGGCGACACGGACACGGTAACGTCCGAAGTTGAGCCCAGGATGACGGCGGCGCTGGCAGAAGCAGTGAGATCGGCGAGCGATGTTGCTGTAACGGTGACGACATTCGGTGCCGGAGCGATTGCGGGCGCGAGATACAATCCGTCGCTGGTGATCTGGCCACACGCTATACCGCTGCAAGTGGTACCCGCCAGGCCCCAGATAACTACGCCATTGGAGGTTCCGTTGACAACAGCGGTGAATTGCAGTTGGCCGCCGGGCTGCACATGTACAGAGGAGGGAGTTATTGAAACGGATACCGATGCCAAGGTGACAGCAGGGCACACGACTACGGCGAGCACGATCGATGCAACCTTCAAAACTCGATTCATCTCTTTTCCGCCTTAAACTACTGTTCCAATCGTGCCGAATTAGTTTTTAATGACTTTTGCAGGACGTTCATCCTGTATTACGGAGAGCGCGTCGAGAGCACCCGCGTTGCAAAGACAGGAAAGAGGTTGGCACGTGTCAATGCGGCATTTCTTCGGTACGCCCCATCCCTCGTTGCCTTGAACCCTGGGAGCACAATTGCAGCACGAAGCTTGGTACTGGCACAATCCTGCGATTGGCTTAGTCCGCTGCGCGGAGATGGTCAAAGTTGTGGACTGGATTAGACTTTCGGAGTGAAATGGTCCATCAAGCCGGTATTTGAAAAGCCGGCATTTGAGGTGGATCCAGGCAGTCCCGTCGAACAAGAAATTGGATCGTCGTCAAGAGCGTTGCCTTCATGCGTAACGGAGGTTCTGAAAACGTATCTAAGGAAAGCTCGATTCCAACCTGGGAATCGATCGCTTTGTCCAGGGCGCGACTTCAGTTGTGCCGCAAGTGGCTCAATATCAACGCAGGCTTCAGCCCTTCCACTGTTTCAAACTGCTGCCTGCTCGCGGAAGAGACTTTTCCCGCAGCCTGCAAAACCCAACCACATGATTGCTGAGATGTGCGGGCTGAATCCCGCACCCTTCACCGTATGCCGAGTTACTAAACAGGTTCCAAGGCCTTGAGCGCGCTGCGGCATTGCATGGAGTTAACGAAGCCAATTCGGTCGCACTTCTCACCGATGGCGATGCCGGTTTGCGGCCTATTCGTCAGTAGATTGCGCTAGTTAGACTCTCGACCGAGCTTTATTTCTCACCCCTGATTGCGACACGCGCCAAATTCGGGAGTTAGTCCAATTAGGTACTTGAAATATGCGTACCTATAGGAAATAGTGCAGTTGGTATAGGTTTGTTTGTTGTGTCCGTTTGGATTAGCAAATGCGGAGGATACTCAATGGCTCGTACATGCAAGACGCTCGCAGTGGTCCTGGCAATCGCCGGCACGTTTCTTTTCGCCGCGGGCTTCGCCTCGGCTCAAACCGACGTGTATAAAGTAAACTACTTTTCCAACAATCTATCCGGCGCGCCCGACGCGACTCTTCGAATTGACAATCCCGGCGTTACATACGGAAATCTATGCGCGATGGTGTACGTGTTTGACAGTGATCAGCAACTGGCTGAGTGCTGCGGCTGTATAGAGACGCCCGACGGTTTGGAGACAATTTCCGTCAAGAACGATCTGACGTCGAATCCGCTCACCGGGAAAGTTCCGATCAACGGAGTGATCAAGATCGTTGCCGCCAAACCCAAGGGGTCTGTGTGCGATCCGACCGCCAGTGTCATACCGGCGCGCAATCTTCGCGCCTGGGTCACTCATATCGACAACCCTGTGGGCAAGGCCTATCCGATAACGGAAACTGAATCATCAGAGTCGGATTTGGGTGCGAAAGAGCTTGCCGGTCTTCAGTCTCAATGCGCTTTCGTGAAGACGTTGGGCAGTGGGAACGGCATTTGCGCCTGTGGTTCCGAAGGTCCTCCACCACCACCCACTTGCAGTGCACTCGTGACCTCCGATGTGAGCCCCAACCCCTTGACGCTGTTGGCGGGTCAGACTCAGCAACTCACTGTCACCGCAACGTTCAGCGATGGTTCAACACCGATTATCGCCTGGAGTTCCTCCGACACAAGCATAGCGACTGTTTCATCCTCCGGTTTGGTGACAGCCGTGAAGTCAGGCACGGCAACAATTTTCGCAACGATTACGTCGTCAACGTCATGCAAATCCACCAAAGTATCGGATCCAATTACCGTGACTACAACACCACCACCACCCTCCACGTCTTGTACGACGTCAGGCTCTTTGGGCACGCTGATTAAGGGGAAAAGCGTGACGGCATACGTCCCTAACGGGAGCTGGAGTAGTGTGAATACTGGCGTTCAGGTGGTGCCTATTGAGCCCAATCCACTGCCGGGTCCTTCTTCGGTGGGGACTCCATCCGCGGTAAACTCCTGCTCGGCGAATTCGAGCACGGGTGAAGCCGTATGCACCTCGAACAACACGGACGTTTATCTCATTTCCGGTTCGACACTGAATAAGACCTTAACCAGTGGCGCTACCGGCTTGACGGCTTTCTCGGGCGGGACCTGCGAAAGCTGCGGCGTGACCATCAATTCGGCGACAAACACCGCCTTGATTACGATTGGTGACACTAGTGCGCCTTCCGGAAGCGGATTCCAGTTCCTAAACCTCGCTACGAACACGTTCTCCGCCCCGGTACCCGCCGTTAATGAGCTTACAGAAGACGTGGTGTGGGATCCGAGCCGGAACCTCATCCTGTCGCCTGACGAGCAAGGAACTTACGATTTGTTCGACACCTCGAAAGCGACCCCGGTGGAATACGCTAATTTTCAGGGTTCGACGGTGAACTTCGATTCCGCCGGCGAGGACTGCCAGACCGGTATCGCCCTGGGAACGGATGAATACACGAGCAACCTCTTCATCACTGACCTCACACAGGCAAAATACAAGGCAGGATCGCCAACAGGGACGTGGACCGCGCCATCCTCGCTCGTAAACATAACGGATTTCGCCCCCTACACAGGGACTGAGTCCGGCACTACCGGCATAGCGGTTGCACAGGGGACGCACCTCGGAATAGTGACCGGGGAATTCCCGGATCCACCCGTTGACGGAAATGCGATTATCGTTATCCAGCTCCCATCCACATCGGGCACTGGCACCCCCGCATTTGTAGACTGGGCGGTGGCAACTCTCCCCGACGATCCTCTAGGAGGCCCCTTTTCAATGGGTTGCGATCCGCACACTGTCACCGCTTATGTGAGCCCAAATACGGGCAAAGCGATGGGCCTGGTAACGGATTACGGCTTAACTACGTGTCGATTGGGCGGCACCCCTCAATATCTGGGTCTGATCGATCTGCAGGGGGTGCTCAGCGCGCCCCGTACGCCGGGCACGCATACGGTCAGTCCCAGTTACAGCCTGACTACCAGCGGAGTCGTTACATTCGTCTCGGCGCAATAAAGTCGGACTCAGTTGTCTCTCGTTGCGGTTTTGAGAAGAGTCTTGAACTGAAAGCAAGCGGCTAACCCCAACCACTGACCACTGACCACCGACCACTGGTCGGTGGTCAGTGGAAAGGGTAAGACTTGAGTCGTGCCATAGGTGCCGCAGAATCATTATTCTTTGAGTGTCACCTTGTATCAAATGCTGGCCGGGGTGCTTCGATTCGCTACTGCCGGCCCTCCAGTTTCAGAGCACGATATAATTTTGGCATCGCTTGAATCGGCAGGTTCGAGGCGAGTGGGCCCATAGGTTTCCCCTGAATTCCTCTGAGAGCCATATTCCTGATCCGTTGGCCCCGCGTTCATTTCATTGATCGCATTCCAGCCGCAGCCTGATCCATCTTGCGGGGCGGCTCCCTGGATTCATCGACCATGGTTCGCAGGCCTCTTCCTCGTTGTCGCCGAGTTGAAGGATCTGGAAATGGAGTCTGGCAAAAGGGAGTTGACCGAGTCAGTGTTTGCCGGTGACAGCGAGATGGCCACGCGTATGCGCGCGCTCGACTGGTCGGCTACGCCGCTCGGCCCCGTGGAACAATGGCCGCAAGCCCTGCGAACGAGCGTACGAATCGTGCTCGACAGCGCACGCGCATTTGAACAGGAGCGCCAGCCGGAAGTCGAAAAACTGCGCGCTAGTGTAGTGTCCAACAAATAGCTGGACAATTGGAGTTGGGTTGCGGCATACTCAGATATGCCGCGATCTTCTTTACCGCTCGCCGTCTCTGCTCAGCAGCAGGAACAGATCGAGCGCTGGTTGGCAGCGCTGGGTACGCCGCAACAGGTGGCGCTGCGGTGCCGTATCGTGCTGGCCGCCAGTTCCGGCAAGACCGAGTTCCAGATCGCATCCGCATTGAACGTCAACCGGAAGACAGTTCGTTTGTGGCGGGACCGTTTTACCCGCGAAGGCTTGCAGGGGCTATGGGAGATCGCGCCGGGCCGCGGGCGTAAGCCAACCTATGGCCCGGACCGCATCAAGGCGGTCATCGACACAACTCTGCAATCGAAACCGAAAGGGAGCACGCATTGGAGTTGCCGGACCTTGGCGGCCGATCAGGGCGTTAGTAAGTCGACGGTCAATAACATCTTGCGCAGTCACAACCTCAAGCCGCATCGCACCAAGACTTTTAAGTTGTCGCGCGACCCCCGGTTTCTGGAAAAACTCACCGACGTAGTCGGGCTCTACCTCAATCCGCCGGACAAGGCGATCATCCTCTGCGTCGATGAGAAAAGCCAGATTCAAGCGCTCAATAGGACCCAGCCGGGCCTGCCGCTCAAGAAAGGCCGCTGCGGCACCATGACCCACGACTACAAGCGAAATGGAACCACCACTCTGTTTGCCGCGCTCGACTTGCTGGAGGGAAAAGTCATAGGAGACTTTCACAAGAGACACCGGCATCAGGAGTTCCTGAGTTTCCTGCGCTCGATCGACCGAAAGTTTCCCGGAAAAACGGCTCTGCACTTAGTCATGGATAACTACGGAACGCACGGCCACCCCAATGTCAAAGCATGGCTCGACAAACATCCACGCTTCGTTATCCACTATGTGCCGACCAGTTGCAGTTGGCTCAACCTGATTGAGCGCTGGTTTGCCGAACTGACCGAAAAACGCATACGGCGCGGCTCCTTCTTCAGCGTCGACGACCTGGTTGCAGCGATTGAAGATTTCCTGGCCGCCTGGAACGAGAACCCAAAACCATTCATTTGGACTGCCGAGGTCGACTCCATCGTCGCCAAACTTTCCAGATGCCGTCAGACTCTGGAACAGATCCAGCCTGGCTCCACCGCACCAAAAGGCCGGAAACGTTTGTCCAGCTAATTCGTGGACAGTACACTAGACGATCTTCACCGGGACTCGATCACGGCACCTGCCGCACCGCCCTCACCTCTTCGCGTCTCGGGGGCTCAATCGCAATCTACGGCCACCGCCTCCGTTCCGATTTCGCCGGGACCGGCCGCAGCCCCACCTGAGGTGAATGCGCCCTCCACATCCCAAAGCGGCGCCCAGCCCACCGGTCGCCAGAAGGCGAGAGTTACGGTCCAGAAGGCCGTCGATGCCTACATGACCGACGCCCGCAGCCGAGGGCTCAAGTCGGACACGATCAAGAAGCTCGAGAGAATCTTTGAGAAACAGTTCCTCCC
>JBELAI010000134.1:0-18091 GCA_049508975.1 Occallatibacter sp.
GGCAAAGCCAACATCGTTCTGCTCTCTGAAACGCTTGGCAATCCACTCGACTCCGCCCAGGCGCAGGCATTCATTGACGCCAACCAGGCCATGATCCAAGGCGGCGGCTTCACGGCCAGCGACGTTTCGTTCCGCTTGGCCTGCATGAAGGTACTCGGAACACTGCCGGACCGCTTCAACGTAAAAAGCTGGCGCGTCATCGATGAATCCGACGAGACAAAAAACCGCTACGTTCAGGCCTCGATGCTGTTATCCATTGCCGGCTCGAATGTAACGACCACCCGCGCCGAGGGCGCAGGCCCCGTCGACGCGCTCACCAAAGCCATGCGCCAGGAGTTGGAGAAGTGGTATCCGGCTGTCGCGAAAATGCATCTAGGCCGTTTCAGCGTCACCGCCATTGACGTATCCGCCCATGACACTGCCGCCCACGTCCGCGTAACTCTAAGCTTCCACGCCGAAGGCCATGAGCCCTGGACCACCGCCGGCGTCAGCAGCGACCTGAACCAGGCCGCCCTCATGGCCATCATCGACGGCTTCCACTACTGGCTCCTGAGAACCGCCAACTGAAGATTCGGCTCTCAACTGTCATCTGTCATCTGTAATCTGTAATCTGTAATCTGTCATCTGTAATCTGTCATCTGTAATCTGTCATCTGTAATCTGTCATCTGTCATCTGTCATCTGTCATCTGTCATCTGTTACAGGTCCCGCCAATTCTCCCCAAACGCCAAGTCGGAAACGAGCGGAACATTCAGTGTAACAACCCCTTCCATCTCAGCCTTGACTAGCGCGGTAATCTCCGCGGTCTCCTCCGTAGGAACCTCAAAAAGCAACTCGTCGTGTACCTGCAAAACCATGCGCGTCTTGAGCTTGCGCTGCGTAAGTTCGCGATCGATCGCGATCATCGCCATTTTGATCAAGTCAGCCGCTGTCCCCTGCAACGGAGTATTCACAGCCGTCCGTTCGGCGAATCCCCGCTGATTCGAGTTGCGGCTCTCGATGTCTGGAATGGGCCGCACCCGCCCGAACAATGTGCGCACAGAGCCATCCCGTCGCGTCTGCTCCAGGGTCTTCTCAATGAAGGCTTTAACGCCCACATACCGGGCAAAGTACTTGTCGATATACTCCCGAGCCTGCCCCTGCGGAATCCCCAATTGCGCTGCCAGCCCAAACGCCGAAATTCCGTAGACAATTCCAAAATTCACCGCCTTGGCCCGCCCGCGCGTTTCCTTGTCCATGGATTCGATCGGAACGCCGAACACTTCACTGGCCGTAAGCGTATGAATATCAATATCTTCCGCGTAAGCCTTCACCAGTAGCGGGTCTTGGCTAAAGTGCGCCAGCAGCCGCAGCTCAATCTGCGAGTAATCCGCAGAAAGCAATTGCGTGCCAGGCGATGCCGTAAACGCCGCGCGAATCTCCCGCCCGAGTTCCGACCGAATCGGAATATTCTGCAGGTTCGGATTGACCGAGGACAGCCGCCCTGTCGCAGTAGCCGCCGCCTGAAACGTCGTATGCACCCGCGAATCCGCGTCCGCCAGCAGCGGTAAAGCATCTATATAGTTCGACTTGAGCTTGGACAAGTGCCTGTATTCGAGCACCAGACGCGGAACCTCATGCTGTGCCGCCAAGGCCTCCAGCACGTCTTGCGCCGTAGAAATCGCCTTGCCTTTCCCGCGACTTGCCGGCGTCGGCAGTTTCAGGTGGACAAAAAGCACTTCGCCCAACTGCTTTGGCGAATTAACGTTGAATCGCCGATCTGCCAGCTCAAAAATGCGTTCCCCCACCCGCTCCAGCTCCAAGCTAAACCGTTTGGAAAGAACATCCAAAGCCGCCTTATCGATGCGCACTCCGACCTGCTCCATGCGAAACAGAACCGGCGCCAGCGGCAAATCGATCTCCCGATAGACCTTTGTCACGCCAATCTTTTCCACTTCCGCCCGCAGCGCCGGAACCAGCGCATGAATCGCCGCGGCACCAGCAGGAAGCGAAGATGGCGCCGGCTGTCCATGCCGAGCCGCCACATCCGCCAGCGTTTGCGTCGCATGGGTCGGATTCAGCGCATAAGACAGCAGCATCGTGTCTTCAACCGCACCGCGCAGCTCAACTCCCTGACCGCCCAACACATGCAAAGCCAACTTCCAATCATGCAGGTACTTAGGAACAGCGCCGTCCTCAAGCAACTCACGTAAGACAGGCGTAAGACAAAGGCGTAATGCCGTCCCGGGCTCCGCGCACACCCCTATGTCGAAGCCCGCCTGCGTGTCCGCTGCTTCTGCCACGTCCAGCAGCGACATTGTCTGGGGCACTCCCTCTTCTTCCTCAGCGAGAGCGACGGGGGCAGCCGCATTCAGCGCAAGGGCGAAACCTTGCTCGCGAGCCGAAGCGTAAAAACTTGCTGTCTGTTCCGGGCTCGGCTCTTCGATCAGCTCAACCAAAACTCCACCGTCGGCGGGCGCCAGTTCCTTCAGCATCGACGTAAACTCGAGTTCGGTAAACAGCTCGCGGCAGGCCTCAATGTCCGGCGCCTGCGTCACCATCCCCGCCAGATCCAGCGGTAGCGGCACATGGCAGTCAATCGTGACCAGCACATGGCAGTCAATCGTGACCAGTTCTTTTGAGAGCAGCACAGCAGCCCGGTTCTGCTCCAGCGACTCGCGATATGTCTTCCGCTTCACCTCGCTTGCCCGGTCCAGCACGGCCTCCACGCTCCCGAATTCCACAATCAGGTCCACGCTACCCTTGTCGCCAATCCCCGGCGCGCCGGGAATGTTGTCGACGGCATCCCCGCGCAGGGCCATCACGTCAACCACTTTCTCCGGTGGAACGCCAAGAACTTCAACCACCTTTGCCGGGTCGAGGATGAGGTTGTCTTTCTGCGGATTGAGGATTTTCACCCTGGGCGTGACCAACTGCATCATGTCCTTGTCGCCGGAAACGATGAAGACCTCGTGCTCCTGCTCTGCCGCCTCGCGGGCAAGCGTGCCAATCACGTCGTCGGCCTCAAAACCTACCGATTCAAGGATCGGGATGCGCAGCGCATCAAGCGCCCGCCGAATGTACGGAATCTGACGCCTCAGGTCCTCCGGCATGGCGGCGCGGTTGGCCTTGTACCCCTCGTAGCTCACCTCGATGAAGCTCTGCGTCTTGCCGTCCCACTTGCGCAACGGACCCATGGTGCGCGCCCGCTCATCGCGAAACACTTCCCCGCTCATATCGAAGACCGCGGCAAAGTAGAGCGGGGAAAAATCCTGACGCAGCTTCTTGATCATATTGACAAAAACGTAAATCGCCGCCGTCGGCAGCCCTCCGCGCGTAGACATCGGCCTGCTGTGCTGCATGGCGTGGTAAGCGCGAAAGATAAACGACATGGTATCGAGCAGGAATACGGGCGGCTTGGCCTGGGGCGTAGTATGGTCACTCACGCTACAGAGTCTATCAGCGCCGCTTCATGCAAGAAACATGCAATCGCCGTAGCTGAAAAACCGGTACTTCTCGCGGACGGCATGTGCATACGCAGCCAGCACGTTTTCGCGCCCCGAAAAAGCACTCACAAGCATGAGCAGACTGGATTTTGGCAGGTGAAAATTGGTCAGCAGCGCCCCCACCACGCGGAATTTGTAACCGGGCGAGATAAAGATTTCCGTCTCGCCGGAATGGGATCTCAGTTCGCCATCAGCCGCCTGCGCCGCGCAGTGTTCCAGCGTTCGTACCACCGTGGTTCCGACGGCGACAATCCGGCGGCCTTCGCGGACAGCGCGATTGAGCGCGTCCGACGCAGTGCCACTCAGCGTGTAGCGTTCGCGATGCAGGTGCACCTCGTCCACTCGTTCAACGCGGAGTGGTGCAAAGGTGCCAAGCCCCACGTGCAATGTGACGCGCGCAATCTCAATGCCCTTCGCAGCCAGCGCCTCCAGCACCTGCGGAGTGAAGTGCAGTCCCGCTGTCGGAGCGGCCACAGATCCCCGCTCGCGCGAAAAAACCGTCTGGTAGCGCTCGCGATCCGCACCAGCATCGTCGCGGCGAATATAGGGCGGTAGCGGCATGTGGCCGATCTGCTCAAGCACAGCAAGAAAATCCTCGACAGGCTCGAAGCGCAAAAGCCGCTCGCCAAATTGTCCGCGCTCCGACACCTCGGCTTCGAGCACGATTTCGCCCGAGGGCGCAGGAAACACAAGCCGCTCGCCGATACCGACTTTCCTGCCCGGCCTCACCAGCGTCCGCCATTCGTTCTCGCCGGCCGGCTCAGTCAGCATTACTTCAATACGTCCGGTCGGCTTCTCCCGTTCGCGCCGCAAAGTTCGGCGTGCATACAGGCGTGCGGGAATCACGCGGCTGTCGTTCAGCACCAGCAAATCGCCAGGGTTGAGCAACGAAGGAAAATCGGTGAAGCTCGCGTCCTTTAAGACTCCGGTCGCGCGAGTCATCACCAGCATGCGGCTTTGCCCACGCTCTGCTGGAGGCTCTTGTGCGATCAGTCCCTCCGGCAGGTCGAAGTCGAAGTCGTCAACCCTCAAGCCGGCACTCGCCTCGCTCGCGTCCCTCATGGCTTCGCCTTCTTGAAGTGTTCGAGCGCCCGCAGCCGAGCGCGTTCAATGGCTGCGTTCAATTCTTCCCGCTTTGGTTCGAAATCATCCGTTGGAAGATCGCTTGGAACATCCGTCCACTGCGCCCAGCTCACCAAAATGCGCGTAAAAGGTTTGGGCACGAGGAACCGGTCCCAGGAACGGATAGTCCACGCGTGCTCAGGCTGGAGATGAAATGCGCCAATCGGTGCCCCAGTCATTTGCGCAAGTTTGATAGGCCCCATCTTGGTTTGATAGATGGGGCCGCGTGGGCCATCGGCTGTAAAGATCGCCGCATTCCCGCTCTCGATCACGCCCTTGAGTCCAAGCAGCCCTTCCCTCGCGCCACGAGAACTGGACCCGCGCACGGCACCGAATCCAAACATGAGAAGAATGCGCGTAATCAGTTCGCCATCGAAGCTGCGGCTGATCAGAATCACAGCGTGGGAAGGGCGAAAGTAGAACGCGCAGGGCAACACGCATTGATGCCAGAAGCAGTAAATCCGCGGTCCCGCGCCCCTGCCGTTGACGATTGGCGTCACGCCCTCCTCAGCGATCTCTTCGAATCGCCAGGTAAGCCCGACAACCCAAAGCAGCGCCCACACCATTCGCGGCACAACGGCCAATAAGAGGCGTTGGCTCAAAGTGAATTTTGGTTCTGTGGCCACTGTCTGATTTTAGCTGTAGCGCAGCCAGCGCAGCAGCTCGGGCAGAGTAGCCCGCTTCCCGTACATCAGAATCCCCACCCGATAAAGCCGCGACGAGACCGCCAGTGTGCCCCAAATGCTGAGAACCAACAGTCCGATGGAAACAACAAACTGCCACATCGGCGGTGTCTGCGATGCCATGCGCAGGAACATGACGATGGGCGCGGTAGGCGGAAACAGCGAAGCCGCGACCGACCAAAACGAATTCGAGTCGTTAATGATGAGCATGATCATGGCAAAGCTGAGCCATGTGGGCGCTGCGGCCAGCGGCATGTACATCTGCAGTTCCTGCTCAGTCTCGCAAGTGGCCGCGAGCCCCGCAAACAGCGAGCTGAATAGCAGGAAGCCAAGCAGGAAGTAAACCGGAAAGAGCACGCATTCAACCCATGAGAAGTGGACCGCGTAGCCGCCGGTCATCGCTGCTGCCGCCATTGGTGTTCCCAGCAGAACCGCCGCGGCAACCAGCCATATGCCAATCTGCGTGAGCCCCACGGCGCCCACCCCCGCAAGCTTTCCGGCCAGCATGTCGCTTGGCTTTACCGTTGCAAGCATCACCTCGAATACGCGCGAAGTTTTTTCCTGAACAATGGAGCGAGCCACATTCAATCCGTAGATCATGGTGGTCATGGTGAGCAGCAGGGCCATCACGTACCCCTTCCAGAAAGAGGCAAACGCATTGCTCTTGACCAGTTGGCCGTCCTTTTTCACCTGGAAACTCTCGATCTCAACGCCCTTGAGCACCGCATCCGCATCGGCCTGCTTCATGCCTCCGCCGGTCAAGTGTTCACTCACCAGGCTGTTGTCCAGCGAATCCTTGAGGCGCGCGGTGCTCATGAAATCGCCCGCGGATTGGGAATAGTAGGTAGCGGTCGGCACTCCTCCCGCGGGCGTTTCAATCCACAACAGCCCTTCAATTGCTCTGGTGCGAACCTGATCCGTCAAGCGGGCGCGGTCTTCGGCTGTTGCCGGCGCAACCACATCGACATCGGCTTTGGAATTCTTCTCGCTCGTGAGCCGGGTCCGCAGATCGCCGGCCAGCGCCGCATCGCTCGACGCGATGGCCATGTGTTTGTTCGCGCCCAGACCAAGCGACGATAGATAGCTGACTCCGAAAACGAGCGCAAGCGCCGCTGGAAGTCCGATGGTTGAAAGCCTGAAGGCCCTGCTCTTCACCTGCTCCAGATATTCGCGTTTGGCAATCAGAAAAGTGTTACGCATCGGCCTTGCCTCCAACGGTCTTGATGAAGATCTCTTCGAGTGAAGGCTCCACCAGTTCGAACCGGTAAATGGTCGCTACGGCAGCGGCCTCATGCAGTAGCTTTTGCGAGTCGCCATGTTCTTTGAGCCTGATCTCGGCGTGGCCGGAGTAGTTTTTTGCTTCGGCGATCTCTTCACTCTTCAGGAAATCGGCGCTTCCTTCAAACTCAACCACTACGCGATTGCGCTCGTAAGTGGCCTTGATTTCGCGCACCTTGCCGGCCAGCACCGCACGGCCGTTGTTGATCAGGCAAATCGAGTCGCAAAGCTTCTCCACCTGGTCCATGCGATGCGTGGAAAACAGTATCGCCTTGCCCTGATCCTTCAACTCCAGTAGTGTCTTTTCCACCAGCACCGCGTTCACCGGATCAAGCCCACTGAAAGGCTCATCCATGACGATCAGCCCAGGGTCGTGAAGCAGCGAAGCAATAAACTGTATCTTCTGCTGCATGCCCTTGGATAACTCTTCCGTCTTCTTATTAAGGGAATCGGCAATCTCCATGCGCTTGGCCCAGCTCGTGGCCCGTTTGCGCGCCTCTTCAACATCGAGCCCGTGCAACTGGCCAAAGAAAACCAGTTGGTCAATCACCTTCATTTTTTTATAGAGGCCGCGCTCCTCAGGCAGGTATCCCACCCGCTCCAGGCTCTTGCGCTCAAATGGCTTTTCAAAAAGATTCACCCGGCCCGAGTCAGGAATCGTAATCCCCATCATCATGCGTATGGAACTGGTTTTGCCCGCCCCGTTCGGCCCCAACAAGCCGAACATTTGGCCGGCATCGATGGATAGGCTCAGGCTATCGACCGCAACCTTGTTTTCGTAGGCTTTAGTCACTCCCGCAAGTTCAACAACTGGCATGGGTTCTCCCGCTGCTTCTGAAGCCGTTCTTGGCGTTTGCTGAACCGGGAAACGACCTGCGAGCAGTTTAGCAAAACCCGCCGCGCACAGGCTTCCCGGTCATCGGCATCCACTTTCATCTCAAAAGGAATCCCATACACCACGCTAGATTTTGCCCCTTTTTCGGGAGGTCCACTGTTTTTGCATTTTCTTCGCCTAACTTAAGTCCCCACGTTTCTCAATCTGTTGCACACAATGTCGCAATTTGCCGCATGTCTTCCAAATACCTGCGCAACTTGCAACCAAAGTGGGATTTATCTGATGACCAATGGGGGAGACTCAAGTTAGTTTAGAGGGATTAAAGTTGCATCAGCTGTTCGGAGAGTCGCATGGCAACGTTGTTATCTATGTATGACTACGAAAACGACTTCCTCAAACCTGATTCAAATGCCGTGAAACCCCCACCGGGGCCAACCAACAGACCTAATTCCCTGTCTGCGTTGGACGTCCGCCAAGGGGTTCTGGAAGACATCGCCTTAAAGACGCTCTATTTGTCCGGCTCCCTCTCTGTCCTTGAGCTCGCCGAGAAAATGTGCCTCGGTTACGAAGTAGTCGATGGTCTGTTTTCTCAGCTGCGTCAGGAGCAGTTTTGCCTGGTCACTGGCATGACGGGCCATGTTCATCAGATTGCCATCACGGCCGCCGGCAGAATGCGGGCAACTGAGCTTCTGAGTCATTGTCATTATGCGGGCGCCGCGCCCGTGGCCTTTGAGAGCTACACCGAGCAGACCCGCAAGCAGAGCGCCAAAAAGGTGGATGTGCGCGCTGCCGACGTCCATCGCGCATTCGCTCACCTGGTCATGGACAATGAGACGTTGCGGAAACTCGGGACGGCTTTGAACTCCGGCAGTTCGGTCTTTCTCTGGGGCCCTGCGGGAACCGGCAAAACCACCATGGCCGAAACCCTGTCAAGGGTCCTCGCCGACGATGCTGTATGGATCCCGTATGCCGTTGAAGTGGATGGCTCCATCATCACCGTTTACGATCCTTCCATCCATAAGCGCCTACCGGAGTTGGAACCCGAGGATCGGGACGCGCGTTGGGTGCTGTGTCAACGTCCCTCTGTTCTGGTCGGAGGAGAGCTTACGGCCGAAATGCTCGACCTTCAGTTCAACGCAATTTCAAAGTTTTATGTCGCTCCTGCGCAGATGAAAGCCAACAACGGCGTGCTGATTATTGACGACTTTGGCCGGCAGCGCTTGCGCCCGGAAGAGTTGTTGAACCGATGGGTTGTTCCTCTGGACCGCAAGATCGACTACCTGACCCTCGCCGGAGGCAAGAAGATAGAGGTTCCGTTTGAAATGCTGGTCGTCTTCGCGTCCAACATGGACCCCGCCGATCTCGTAGACCCCGCCTTCCTCCGCAGGATTCAAACCAAGATCAGAATTGGTGAGGTTTCAGACGATCAGTTCTGCGAAATATTCCGCCGCGTCGCCTTGGAAAATAACGTACTCTACGAACCCAGCATCCCGATCGATCTGATCGAATTCATTCGTATCAGTCTCAAGCAGGAATTGCGGTCATGCTTCCCGCGCGACATCGTGAACCAGTGCTGCTGGTCCGCCCGTTACGAGGGACGCAAGCCGCACATCGATCGCCCCGCCTTGAAGCAGGCCATCGACGCATACTTCCTGGCCAGGCCGTAGTGTCCTGAGTCCAAAGTTCATATCAAAAACAGACATGTCATCCTGAGCGAAGCGTACTTCGGCGGAGTCGAAGGACCTGCTTCTCGTTACTTTTTTCTGTCGCAAGGGTACGACCACGACCGGCTCCCTCCGAGTGTTGACGACGAACCCTGGGTGCCCCAGGTCTCGCGTCTGAGACCTGGGAAATCACCAATGCCAGTCAAATCATTCCTTCACGATCTTCATCGCCTCCGGATCCCAATGACAAATGGCATCCTTCTCCATGCTCAGGTTGCTGAGCAGCGCCGCCCCTGCTGCCCGATACCCAAACACCGCATCCTCCACAACCGGTTTGCGTGAACGCACCGAAGCAAAGAAGTTCGAGAAGTGATCGAATTGGTCGCTATAGCCTTCGGCGGCCACATACTTCTCAAACCCTGACGGCGGCGCCCCTTGCGGGTGCTGGCGCGGGTACTTCGCTTCGTACTGATCGAGAAGCTTCTTCTGCATCGCCTGCGAGTAGGTCCCGATGGTCAGGCCCGGCTCCGTCTCTCTGGGAACCCGATTCACGCTGACCCAGTTTCCGCCAATCTCCATGGTGCCTTCGGAGCCAGTGAAGACCAGGCCTTCGCTCTCTTCGCCGCCATCCACAAAGTTGACGCGCAGGGCGAGGTTGAAGCCCTCTTTATAGTCGAACAGGCCGAGCATCACATCGGGAGCGTCGCGGCCGTCCTTCCAGAAGCGCAGTCCGCCCGTGGCCATAGCCCGCGTCGGCCCGTGCGATCCGGTAATGAAGTGCGTGCCGCTGAACAGATGCACAAACAGATCGCCCGCCACGCCGCTGCCATAGGCTTTCCATTTTCTCCACTGGAAGAAATGCTCGGCATTGAACGGAATCTTCGGCGCCGTGCCCAGAAAACGCGGCCAGTCGCACGTCTCTGTCGAGGCATCCAGAGGAACCGTGTAGCTCCACGCGCCCATCGTCGAATTGCGGTCCCATCGTGCCTGCACCATGTTGAGCTGGCCAATTGCGCCCGACGCCAAAAGCTCTTTAGCCTTGGCGTAAATCACGGAACTCACGCGCTGGCTTCCCACCTGGATGATTTGGTTGGTGCTTCGCGCCGTTTCAATCATCTCCGGCCCGTCGGAGTAGAGATGAATCATCGGCTTCTCGCAATAGACATCCTTGCCGGCCTTCATCGCATCCACCGCCGCCTGCTTGTGCCAATGGTCGGGGGTTGCCACGATCACCGCGTCGATGTCCTTGCGTGCCAGAATCTCTTTGTAGTCGCGCGTGGTAAAAATGTCGCTGCCCCACAGCTCCTTCGCGTGCTCCAGGCGTCCGTCGTAGCAGTCCGCGACCGCCACCAGCTTCACGCCGGGAACCTGCACCGCCGCCTTGGTGTCTCCCTGCCCCTGGATGCCCGCGCCAATCAGCGCCAGATGAATGTTATCGTTTGCCGAAACCGGTCTCGCTCCATCCGCATGCCCCAATCCCAAAGCGTACATTTTGTTTCCCAGCATCGTTCCAGCCGATGCCGCTCCCGCGACTCTCAAAAAATTCCTGCGATCGAATTCCATCAGTTCAGCCCCCTCCGGCTTGGTAGTTTTCATCCGCATATAACCATACACCGAGCCGCCCTGGGACGGCTTCCGGGCTCGGGCATGTGGTGATCGGCAGGGCGATCGCATTTGGAACTTCATGTCAAGCGAGCGCCTCAGGCTGCCGCAAATAATCCATTGAAGCGAGCTCAGAGAAAGGGCATAACTTCACAGGCTGCGGGAAAACTCATTGAGGCACGGAATTCTCAAGGCTCTGTAAAAGGGCATGACTTCAGTCAGGCCAAAAAGCCCATCAAATCAACGTCGGGCTTTAGCCCCTGAGGAAATTTCGATTGCGCCAATGTGGGATTACTTCGATTCGGACATAGGGAAGGACTCGGCACGCGCCATTCGCGAATTCCACATTCCCGACTTCAGCAAGTGGAAGACCGACCACGACGCCTACAAGCTAGCCTTCGACCGCCTTCTCATCGATCTAAAGGGCGAAACCGCCATTCAACCCACGGTCCCTAGTCCCTATTCCCTATTCCCTCGTTCCCCCCGCCCGCCGTTATAGCATCAACAATGTGCCCGGTCTAGAAACTCCTGTCATGTATGTGCGCGGCGTTGGTCCCAAAGTCGCGGAGATGCTCGCGCCCAAAGGCATTCTGACAGCCGAAGACCTGCTCTACCACCTGCCTTTTCGCTATGAAGACCGCCAGAACCCGCGCTCGCTCGACGAGCTCAAGCCCGGCGAAGTCGCCAGCGTCATCGCAGAGGTTCGCGGCTCTGCGCTGCTCCGCACCCGCAATGCGCCCATCTTCGAGCTGACCATTGGCCAGGGCCGCTTCGCAATGAAGTGCATCTGGTTCAACGGCACATATCTCAACGGCAAATTCCACGCCGGCCAAACCGTCGCCGTCTACGGCAAGCTGGAACCCTCCCGCTCCAGCACGAATTTGAAGATGATCCAGCCGCAGTTTGAACTGCTGCCCGACGCCAGCGACGACGCCGAAACGCGCCTGCTCGAAGTAGGCCGTATCACCCCCGTCTATGAGTCGCTGGGTGGCAGCCGCCTGGCTTCCCGTTGGCAGCGCAAGGTCATCTTCAACCTCCTTGAATCCATGCGCGGCGCAGTCCCGGAGTGCCTGCCCGCCAAGATGCTCGCCCGTCTTAATCTTCCCGACCGCGAAACCGCCTTGCGCGAGGTCCATTACCCTCCGGAAGGGACCAAATTCGTTCAGCTTCAGGCCTCCGCAACGCCCGCTCATCGCCGCCTGATCTTCGAAGAGCTTTTCTTCCTCGAACTCGGCCTTGAACTCAAGCGCCGCCGCATGAGGGAACGAGAAGGCATCGCCTTCGCGACCAGCGACAAAGTCCGCGAAGCCATCCGCGAAGTGCTTCCCTTCCATCCCACCAGCGCGCAAAAGCGTGCTCTTGGCGAAATTGTCACCGACATGCGCCAGCCCAGCCCCATGCGCCGCTTGCTCCAAGGCGATGTGGGTTCAGGCAAGACCATCGTCGCGCTCCAGGCCATGTTAGTCGCGATGGAAAACGGCTACCAGGCCGCGTTGATGGCGCCCACCGAGATTCTGGCCACACAGCATTTTCTGGCCGCCCGCAAGCTGCTGGAAAAGTCATCGCGCCGCTATCGGCTTGCCCTCCTCACCGGCTCCCTCGACGAAGACCGCAAGCGCCACACTCGCGGCGAAATCAACCGCGGCGAGGCGCAGTTGGTAATCGGCACGCATGCACTGATCGAAGAGAAAGTTGAATTCGATCGCCTCGGCCTGGTCGTCGTCGACGAGCAGCATCGCTTCGGTGTTCTGCAACGGTTCAAGCTGATGAAGAAACCCAATCAGGCTGAGCCGGACGTGCTGGTAATGACCGCAACCCCCATTCCGCGCACCCTGGCTCTCTCGCTCTACGGCGATCTTGACGTCAGCGTGCTCGACGAGCTGCCGCCTGGACGAACACCCATTGTCACCCGCCGCGTCCCCGGCGAGCGCGCCGAAGAAGTGTGGGATTTCATCCGCAAGCAGGTCAAGCGGGGCCGCCAGGCGTACATTGTTTACCCGGTCATTGAAGGAAGCAAAGACGATCAGCCGGAGTTGGATTTTTCTCACGACGAGCCCGATGCCGCCCTGGAGCCGCTGCCCGTTCCCGTCCGAAAATCCGCCAGAAAAGGTAAAACCGCGGACCTGTTCCCCAAGGCTCAACAGGAATCCAACCCTGCTGCCAAGTCAGGTCTGAAATCAGCCGTGGATATGTACGAGAAATTGCGCACCGGTTCGCTGGCCGGTTTGCGCGTTGGCCTGCTCCATGGCCGCTTGGACGCCGACGAAAAAGAGATCGTCATGCGCCGTTTCCAGCGCGGCGAAATCGATGTGCTGGTTGCGACCACCGTCATTGAAGTCGGCGTCGATGTGCCCAACGCGACCGTCATGGTTGTCGAACACGCCGAGCGCTTCGGCCTCGCCCAGATGCACCAGTTGCGCGGACGCGTAGGCCGCGGCGCCGCCAAAAGCTATTGCATCCTGATGACCGGACAAAAAGTCTCACCGCTCGGCGAAGAGCGGCTGAACGCCATGGTCCGCACTCAGGACGGATTCGAGCTTGCAGAGCTGGACCTGTCGCAGCGAGGTCCCGGCGAGTTCTTCGGCACTCGGCAAGCGGGGCTGCCCGACTTCCGCGTGGCCAACCTGGTGCGCGACCGGCAGTTGCTGGAACTGGCCAAGCTGGAAGCCGCTCGCTTTGCCAACCCTCCCAGCTTGGATCAGGCCGGATCGAGCGAAACAACTGAGCCCGAGCGTGCCCGTGTCTGGGCGCGCCTCAAAGATGCGTGGCAGCGGCGGTATGGCCTGGTGGAGGCCGGCTAAGCGTCCTTTTTCAAGCCGCTTCGTTTACCGTGGCCCTGTGCACTCTCTCCACGGGAAATGTCTGGATCTCCAGATCGATGCTGGCAATTTCAGTGCCACACTCTCTCTTGTTGCTGCGTGTGCATTGGCACAACTCTGTGATCCGAATATGCCCGCTCTGGCTCAGTTCAAGGCCGGCGGCGATCATCACACTGTAGATATCCAAACAGGCCTGCCGCTCGAATTCGAACAGCATACTGACCGTTCCGGAATCGTCCGCTCCGCGGCTCAGAATCCAGCCGCCGCAGCCAAGTATGGCCCCTGACAGCGTCTGGACAAGACGGGCCGGCTCCTCGATAGAGACGGCCTTCATCTCCATTGCCCACGGAATGTTTATCACTCGACCAACTTCGCGGTCCGGCATTTTCAGCCTCACACCGCTGTTATCGGACCCAGCCCCGGCAGCATAACCATTGTCCCGGAGTCGCACGGACTTTGACCCGTGCTGGAACATCTGCGCCTCAGCACTGCACCATGTCCCCCTGCGCAGGTAATTGTACGAGCCTGCAGCCAGTGGCAAGACTGGCGCACGCCGTCGAAAAAGGACCCTCGCTTCGTCCTGTACGCGAACCGGGAGAGATGATTTAGCCTGATAGACAGAATGATCGTTGGCAGCGGAATCGACCTGGCGGAGATCGAGCGCATTCGGAAGTCCATTGACCGCTATGGGAACCGCTTCCTCAACCGCATCTATACGGCTGCCGAGCAGGCCTATTGCCTGCGCAAACGCAATTCCGCGGAGAGTTTTGCCGCGCGGTTTGCCGCCAAGGAGGCGGGCGCCAAGGCACTCGGCACAGGTATCAGCCACGGCGTCAGCTGGCTTGAGATCGAAGTCGTCCGGGAACCGAGCGGGAAGCCCACGATCAAGTACCACGGCCGCGCCGCCCAGATCGCCACCCGCCTCGGCGTAACTCATGCGGCGCTCTCCATTACCCATACCGCCGACCTGGCTATGGCCAGTGTCGTTCTTGAAAATGGGGCCTGAATCCCTCCCGTCTGCTATCCTCAAGGCGACGACCTTCTCACTTCAGCCGAGGGAGTGCCGTGCCAAGCCGCAAAGAGATTCAGTGGTCGCAATTAAGAGTTGGAGCGCTGATCCTGGTCGCCATGATCGTCCTGGTCGGGCTCATCGTTCTCATGTCCGGTCAAAGCGGCGGGCTGTTCCAGCGCAAGCTCGTGCTCCGCTCCTATTTTGAAAACGCCGCCGGGGTAAAGGACGGAGCGCCCGTCACGCTTGAGGGCGTAACCATCGGCAACGTCACCCACGTGCGCGTCGTTCCCAATCGCAATCCCACCCCCGTAGAAGTGACGATGCAGGTAGGGTCGGAATTCGAGCACGATCTGCACGTGGATTCGACCGCGACCATTGCGCAGGCCGGCGTCCTGGGCGACAGCTACGTGGATATTAGCTCAGCGCACGCCAGCGGCCCTCCGCCGGCCAACAACGCCGAACTGAAGACCTCCGGCTCGCCAAGTATTCAAGACGTCATCCGCACCAGCGAAGATTCCATTACCCAGGTGCAGGTGCTGACAAAGAAGATAGAGATTCTGACCGACTCCCTCAACTCGAACAAGGGCACCATAGGCCAGTTGATCAACGACCCGCAACTCGCCCACAAGGTGCAGCACATCACAAGCGATCTCGAGTCCATTACCAGCGCCATCTCCACTGGCAAGGGTTCACTGGGCAAGCTGGTGAACGACGACACGCTCTACACACGCGCCAATTCCGCCATAGACCGGATGAACAACATTGTCACTGGTCTGGACGAAGGCAAGGGATCCGCCGGCAAGCTGCTCAAAGACGACACGCTCTACAACAACCTGAACAGCACCGTCAAAAACACAAATGAGCTGGTAGCCGAGATCAATGCCGGCCATGGGGCCATCGGAAAGCTGGCCAGAGACCAGGAATTCGCGAAGAAACTGGACGATGTGGTGACCCACCTTGACAGCATCATGAAGGATGTTGACGAGGGCAAGGGAACGATCGGACAACTGCTGCAAAACCGCTCCGTCTACGACCACGCCGACGCGACTTTGGACGAAACGCACAAGTTGGTAAAGAGCATCCGCGAAGATCCGAAGAAATACCTGATCATCCGCTTGAAACTCTTTTAGGCCGGGCGCTCTGCGGAGCTGATGTTCGCTCTCATCCCCACCCCAACTCTGTCATCCTGAGCGACCGGAGCGTAGCGAAGGGAGTCGAAGGACCTGTGGTTGCCTTTCGGGCTCTTCTATATACGCCCAACCACAGACTTCGCAGGCTTCCAAGAGATGTTTCTCGGAACTCCCGCGCGCGTCCCTGCGTATCTGCTGACATCGGAGGCCGTCTTGTCCCCAAAACTCCCCACCACCCTGGCAGCATTGTGCCTGATCGCGGCCGCCATCGCCATCCCTGTCGCATTCCGCAGGCCAGCAACCGCCATCGCAGCGACGACCACTACTCCTGCCTACGACAAGAACGGACAAATGCTCCCGCCGACAAACTATCGCGAGTGGATTTATCTTACAACTGGCATCGGCATGAACTATACCCCGGAAGCGCCAGGCATGGTAGACCACTCCATGTTTGACAATGTGTTCGTCAATCCCGAAGCTTATCGCACCTTTCTTGAGACGGGAACATGGCCCGACAAGACGGTAATAGTTCTGGAAGCTAGAGAAGCGCAAACCAAAGGCTCAATCAACCAGCATGGGCACTTTCAAGCAGGCGGTGCGATGGACCTGGAAGTCCACGTCAAAGACGAGGCGCGTTTTCCCGGCAAATGGGCCTTTTTCTCGTTCGATCCCGCAGGCGGAAATGGGACGCTTTTCCCTCAGACGGCGAATTGCTACACCTGCCACGCCGCCCATGCCGCGGTAGATACGACCTTTGTCCAGTTCTATCCGACCTTGCTGCCTATTGCGCAAAAGAAGGCTACGCTTAGCCCCGCATATCTGAAAGATGAAACCGCGAACGCAACCAAATAATTGCCGGGTGCCCCATGTCTCGATTTTGAGACATGGGAGACCACCAGACTGACTTACTTCACACCGACTCGGCCCCTCTGAACATCTTCCAAAACTCCACAAACCCCTTCAGCCGCACCACCTGAAAATAATCGCTGGCCACCAAATAAAAAATCACAGCCAACGCATCGATCCAATGCAGCGCATCGGTGCCAAGCTGATCGCTGAAGGGCAGCGGCGCCGCCGAGAGAACCATCGACAGCACAATTAGCGCCAGGTTCACGATACCCATCACCAGGTTGATCTCGACCAGCTTGCCCGTGAACGCCTTTCCCAGTCGAAGACTCTGACCAAGAGCCGAACCTGCGGAGCGCCCCTCAAGCAGCATCACAATCGGGGCGATCGACAACGCCCAACTCACCAGCGCCCATGCGGTAAAAAATCCCAGTGAAAGAAAGATCACCCAAAAAGCAGTGCCCACCAGGTCCGGCTCTGCGCCAGTTGTAATGTGCGTGGCGGTCACCCATTCCATGGAACGAAACCATCCCCACCACGTCACGCCCAGCAGCACCAGCAATCCCGCCTGCAACTGCATCATCTGCAGGGGACGGAAGCCAATGCGCAACGATGGATCAATGCGTTGCAAAACAAGGCAGCGGCCAAGTCCGGAAAGCATAACCCAAGCCAGCGCGGCTACCGGCACAAGCCATAGCAGTACCGCCGCCAGGTGCGGCTGATAAAGACTCCACGCGCGAGCCAGTTGCAGCGCCGCGACCCAGGGATTTTGCGGATCGATCCCGTTGAGCCCGGAGGATTCAAGCGGAACATCGACGAGGATTTTCTGGGCTTGCAACCAACAAACAGCCAGAAACGGAATCCCGAAGATCCATCGCCACGCAACTTCGATTGCGATAATCGCCGGCCGGTTGAACACCCATCCCATTTGTCCGACCAGCGATTGAGTTCCGCGCAGCGGAGCGCTCATCGCACCACCAAATTCACCAGCTTGCGCGGCACCACGATCACCTTCACCACCGTCTTGCCCGCAATCCGCGACTGCACTTTCTCATCCGCCAGCGCAGTCGCCTCAAGTGTCTTCGCATCCGCATCGGCGGCCACGCGCACCACCGTCACCAGCTTGCCGTTGATCTGCACGGGGATCTCCAGCTCGTCTTCCTTCGCGAGTTCCGCGTTGCTCTCGGGCCACGGCGCGCGCAGAACCGAGCTTTCCTCGCCCAGTGCTTCCCATAGTTCGGCAACGAGATGCGGCGCAAACGGAGCCAGCAGCAGAACCAGCGACCGGAACAGCTCGCGGACAACGGGCGCAGGCACCTCGCCCGCGGCCAACTGTGCATCGGCGGCCTGGATCTCGTTCACCAATTCCATAATCGCTGCGACGCACGTATTGAAATGCCAGCGTCCCGCGAAGTCCAGAGTGATCTTCGCTATCGTCTGGTGCAGCTTGCGCAACAGCTTCAGCGAAATCCCCGTCGGTGCTTCCACCTGTTTACCACGCCCTTCGCGCGCCAGGGGAGCATACTTCGTCGTCAGTCGCCAAACGCGCGCCAGGAAGCGGCTAACCCCCGCCACTCCATCTTCCTGCCAGTCCAGATCGCGATCCGGCGGCGCCG
>JBELAI010000135.1:0-15566 GCA_049508975.1 Occallatibacter sp.
GCCTGAGATCAAGCCCGGGCTGGATGAACTGGGTCTTGGTCCGGTTCATCCAATTGACATCACCATTCCGCAGCCGCGCAGGCAGGCGGGCAAAGCGGAACCAGCGGAGAAAGAGCAGTGAGCGAAGAAAGAGAAAGCCAGGGGAGACCGATCTTAAAACTGGCCGTAATAATCATGGCCGCGGGCAAAGGAACCCGGCTCAAATCGCGCCGGCCCAAGGTGCTGCACGAGATTGGCGGCAAGTCTCTGTTGAGCCACGTCATTGCCGCCGCAAGCAAAGTGGTGCCAGCCGAGGATATTTACGCTGTCGTCGGTCATCAGTCGGAAAAAGTGAAGGCCGCCGTCGCTTCCACCGGAGTTCGCTTTGTGGAACAAGCGGAGCAGCGCGGCACGGGGCACGCGATCCAGACCGCGCGGGAGGCGATTGCCGGCTACGAGAACATCATGGTTCTTTCCGGAGACGCGCCCCTGATTCAATCGGAAACGCTATTAGCGCTTTGGCAATTCCATGAAGCTGAGCAGGCCGCGATGACTCTCACCTCCGCCGAACCTGCGGAGCCCACGGGCTACGGGCGGGTTATTCATCCGGAGCCCAGTTCGCCGGAAGTGACGGCCATTATCGAGCAAAGGATGCTCTCGCCGGAGCAATTGCCGCTGCGCGAAGTGAACATGGGCCTCTATGCCTTCCGAACCGCGCCGCTGCTGGCGCACCTGGGAACGCTCGACAGCAACAATCCGCATGGCGAGCTTTACCTGACGGACATGGCGCAAGTGCTTCATGCCGCCGGAGAGCGTGTGGTCGCGTTCCATGCGGCCGATCCCGACGAATTGCTGGGCGCCAATACCATCGCGGAGATGATGGCCCTCGATGCCAATCTTCGCATGGCTTCGGCTCGGCGTCTGATGGCAGCGGGCGTCACCATCTTCCGGCCTGAGACTTGCGTGATCGACGCCGATGTCGAGGTGGGTCCGGACACGGTGATCGAGCCTTTTGTGCAGCTGCTGGGTTCGACGCGGGTTGGATCCGATTGCAGGATTCGGTCTTACACTGTCATCGAAAACTGCTCCATCGGCAACGATGTTGTGCTGCTGCAAAGCTGCGTCATGGCTCACAGCACGATTGCGGACGGCGCAAGCCTCGGCCCCTTCACTCGTCTGCGGCCGGGATGCGAGATCGGCGAAGATGTCCACATGGGCAACTTTGTTGAGGCCAAGAAGGCCAAGCTTCACAAGGGCGCCAAGGCCGGGCACCTTGCCTATCTGGGCGATGCCGAGATAGGCGAAGGTACAAACATTGGCGCGGGCGTCATCACCTGCAACTACGACGGCGTGCAAAAACACAAGACGCTGATTGGAAACGACGCCTTCATAGGCAGCGATTCCACGCTGGTCGCTCCGGTCGAGGTGGGGGACGGAGCCTACATAGGCGCCGGCTCCTGCATCACAAAAGACGTGCCTGCCGACTCTCTGGCTGTCGCGCGAGCGCATCAAGTTACTAAAGAGGGTTGGGTGGCTGTCCGGCGCGCGCAGCACCGTGAAGAAGCTGTGGCCCGAGATCAGGGGAAGAATTCTCCTCAAAGTTAGCAAAAACGGATAGATTCTGCGAGGGTGGTTAACTCTTTATTTTGCAAGAGGTCGGTGAGTCCAGGATGGGACCCGGAGCGTCTCTTTGAGTGGAATGTGCAGCCTTGAATTGGGGCCTATGTCGTTGTATTCTCACCTCAAAAAATGAAACGAAACCAGAAAGTTATTCCCCTTCGGCACAACTGGGAGTAACCTTCCCATAGCATGACCTTGGATTCTGTGGAATTTGCACGGCCTTTTTCAGATTTTCGGGTGCAGCCACGCTTCCATCGAACCGTAAGCGCAACATTGGTATCATTTTCCCTTGTTTGATCTGCGTCAACGCTCTCCCGGAGCTTGGAACAGCGGTGATAAAGAGTTGCGGCCACCCCAGCGCTTACGAGAACAGTCGTGGAGCACTAAGGTAACCTAGACCCGGAATACTCAGACCGTTTCGCTGACGTATCCGCCGCAGATTCAAACAAGACATTGCTTTACCGTGCGGAATTGCCTGCGGCAGGATTCGGCCAGTTCATGGTTCAGCCGATGGCCGAGGAAAGCAGATCCGCAGGCGTCTTTGCCTCCGCAGCCTGCTTTTGGGTGCGAAGACCATTGGAGGATCCGGGCTTGGCTTTGAACCTGGCACGACTAAAGGCGGTGCCCCCCGCGGCTGGTTCCCGCGCTGAGGCGGAGGCGCGCGCAGGCTCCCGTTCGCGCAGAGTTTCGCGGATCCTGGTCGTGGACGACGAGCCACATGTCAGGACCATGATCGGCTCCGCACTGGAGCGCCAGGGATACGATGTGCAGTTGGCCTCGAGCGGCCACGAGGGGCTGGAAATCCTGGAACGTAACGCCTTCGATCTCGTGCTGACCGACATTGTGATGCAGGATGGCAACGGCATCACGCTGCTGGAACGGATTCACGGACAGCAGCCCCAACTCCCGGTAGTCATGGTGACGGCAATCCACGACATCAGTGTGGCCATCGACTCGATGCGCCGCGGCGCCTACGATTACCTGCTGAAGCCATTCGAGCGCGAACACCTGGTAAACACCGTGCA
Source organism: Occallatibacter sp. (assembly GCA_049508975.1). Classification (GTDB taxonomy): domain Bacteria; phylum Acidobacteriota; class Terriglobia; order Terriglobales; family Acidobacteriaceae; genus Telmatobacter. The sequence goes on from JBELAI010000135.1 coordinate 2,625, forward strand.
ACGCGCGCTGGAGCATCGCCAGGCATTGCAGGACAGCCACAACTACCAGCAAAACCTTGAACAAGTGGTGCGCGCACGCACCGAAATGCTCCGCCAGGCCATGGAGAACCTGGAGCATTCTTACGATGTGACCTTGGAAGCGCTGGGCGACGCTTTGGATTTGAAAGACTCCGAGACCGAAGGCCATTCCAAGCGTGTAACCGCATACACCATCGCCCTGGCGCGCGCCATGGGCATTGGCCCGGCACAGATCAAAGTGATTGCGCGCGGCGCGTTTCTGCACGACATCGGCAAGATGGCTATCCCGGATGAAATCCTGCGCAAACCGGGTACACTGACGCCCGGAGAGCAGGATGTCATGCGTGAACATTGTGCGCGGGGCTACAACATGCTGCGCAAGATCCCGTTTCTCGCCGAGTCAGCGGAGATAGTCTATGCCCACCAGGAACATTACGATGGGAGCGGCTATCCTAACGGATCGAGCGGGGCCGAGATTCCCGTCGGGGCGCGCATCTTCGCCGTTGCCGACACGCTGGACGCGATTACCAGCGACCGGCCTTACCGCAAGTCGAGAAGCTTCGACGCCGCGCGCGAAGAGATTCTTCGCTGTTCCGGGACGCAATTCGACCCGACAGTGGTGGAGGTGTTTCTCAAGGTCCCGAATGAACTATGGCTCGAACTGCGGTCTGAGATCACCGGGCAGAACAAGCGCTTCTCGACCTTTGACATTGCTCCAGCCTCCAACACGTAGAGTCTCCGAAGCGGCTTGCTCCGAATTTGATCTATATTGATGGCGACGGTCTTTGAAAGAGGCCGCATCTCCCTGGAGGCATTCCATGCCCGCACTAACTTCCGAACAAGCGAGTTCCTTGCTGCAAACCCTGCCGAACTGGCAGATTGAAGGCGGCGAGTTGGTTCGCGCCTTCAAATTTGAGGATTTTCTCGCAGCGATGCGCTTCGTGAACAAGGTGGCGGAACTGGCGGAAGCGGCAGGACACCATCCGGACATCGACATCCGCTATAACAAAGTGCGGCTGGCCCTGGTAACCCACGATGCGGGCGGGTTGACAAAAAAGGATTTCGATCTGGCCGGACAGGCGGACAAGGCCCTGTGAAGGGTGGGAGGCCGGTTTGAGGGCTTTTGGTCAGGCTTCGTCTGGCGGATCTTCCGCCGGAATCCCAAAATATGGATTTGCAGGGTTTTCCTCGGCCTCACGAAGCTTCGAGAGGGTTTTACGGTACCACCAGGCAGCCAGTAGACCCCCGGCAAGGGCCGATCCAGCAGCAACTGTTCCCACTTTCAGCCAGCCTGCCTGCTCCGCTGGACCCTCGTGTGGTTCGGAAGAAACTTCAGATTGCAAAGGGCTTGTCATAGTTATATAGATCCCTGTCTGTGAAAATAATTGCGTTGAAAATTGAACCGGGGGCCCAGGATCGTCTGGCTGTTAGATGCCAGGATTTCGAAAAGGATTTCTGGGCGACATTCAAAAAGAATTTCGATTTTTGTATTTGCATTCACCCCGATCTATGCTATGGTGTATATATTCCAGTTGAGGAGCTGGTAGAGCTTGCCGCTCCTGAGTTGGAAGTAAGTTGCGTCACTGGCCTCCCGGCACGAACAGAAAACGTTCGTGCCGTCTTTTTTTGTGGAGAGGAATTGCCGGATTCACAGGCGCGATCGCCGCACGATACAACCTCTTTTAGCCTCATCTGGTCCAGAATCCGGTTAGAATAGGCGCAGAGAGATACTCTATGAAAAAGCTCATCAAACAGCGTTGGCTCCTCGCTCTCGGCATTTTTGCCCTGACCGCAGCCAGCTATGCCCAATGGTCCAATCCGGCGGACGATGTGCCCGCGTACCACCCGTCCGCTCCGTTGAAGGTGGGCGCGTTGCCGGCGATCCTTTCCGGCCAAAAGCTTACCGGAGAGAATTTTCGCTACCCTTGGCAGGTACACGTCTACCAGCAGGTAGCTCTGATCGGCGGCGTGATCTATCAACTTCCCTGCAATTGCCGTTGCGATCGCGCCCTCGGACACACCAGCTTGCGCAGTTGCTTTGAGACCCTGCACGGCACTGAGTGCTCCACCTGTGCCAAGGAAGGCTTCTACGCCTACCAGCAGACGAAGTTGGGAAAGACCCCAACCCAGATCCGCGCCGCCATTGCCCGCCACGAGTACGAGTCGATCGATCTAGAGAAGCAGTAGCCCCAAGGAAACCAGCACCTTGGCGATTTTCAGAAAAGCCCGGCACAGCGCCGGGCTTTTTGTGCTTGACATCCGAATCAACACTTGTTTACTCTAGGCCTGTTTTAAACAAGCCTATGACAAACTCCAATGCTCGCGATCTTTTCCCTGGCGCACTCGAGATGATGATTCTCGAGTCGCTTCGACGCCAGCCGGCTCACGGTTACGCGCTTGTGCAGCACATCCAGCAACGATCGAACAACCTGCTCCAGGTGGAAGAGGGCTCGCTCTATCCAGCGCTGCAACGTCTGCTGAAAGCCAAGCTTGTGAAGGCCGAGTGGGGCGTCTCGTCCACCAACCGCCGCGTGCGCACCTACGAGATTACCCCTGCGGGCATGCGCCATCTTGAAGAGGAAATCTCCAGCTTCGAACGCATGTTTGAAGGCATCGCACTGGTCCTCAATCCCGGCAAATCCACTGCTAACTGAGAGGCATTCCCCATGAGCTGGATTCAGAGTATCTTCCGCCGTCGCGACCTTTTCAACGATCTCTCCGAAGAGATGCGTCTGCACCTTGAAGAGCGGGCCGAACAGTTGATGCGCGAGGGCATGAACCGCAAAGATGCCGAGCAAGCCGCCCGGCGCGCCTTTGGGAATCGCACAGTTCTTGAAGAACGAAGCCGCGAAGTCTGGCAATGGCCCACGCCGGAATCTATCTGGGCCGACGTACGCTATGCGCTGCGCCAGTTGAAGAACTCTCCCGGCTTTGCCGTCACGGTGATTCTCTCGCTCACTCTGGGCCTGGGAGCGAATACGACCATTTTCACATTCGTGAACGCGCTCCTGCTACGGCCGCCCGCGGTCTCGGATGCTGGCCACGTTGTGGAAGTGATGGAGCACAATGCGAAAGCCTCGGGAATTGAGGCCTATATGCCTTTCAGCTATCCCGGATATGCGCTGATTCGCGACCATAACCATACCCTCTCCGGCTTTGCGGCGTTCGACGGGGACCCTCGTACAGTGAGTTGGAGCCACGACGGACAGGGACAGATGGTTTTCGGCCAGCTTGTTTCCAGCAATTTCTTTTCCGTGCTTGGAGTAGAGCCAATGGTTGGGCGTTTTTTTGAGGATGCTGAAGATAAAAACGGCCCCGGCGCGCCCACGATGGTGATCAGCTATCCGTTCTGGCAACGCCAGCTTGGCGGTGACCGTTCGATCATAGGGCGCGCGCTGGTTCTGAATGGCGCCAGCTATACCGTCATAGGCATAACTCCCCCAAGCTTCACAGGGATTCTCATCGGCTCGCGGCCCGATTTCTGGACTCCCCTTACAATGACGCCCACCCTTATTCACGATCCCGACCGTATGGGCAGCGATACTTCCTACTGGCTCCTGGGAATCGGCCGCCTCAAGCCGGGAGTTTTGAAAAATGAAGCGCAGGCGGACCTGACTGTCCTTACTCGTTCGTTTCATTCCTCTGACCCGAAAGAGCCTGCGATGGATGCCAGTGCGTTCCCGGTCCAGCTTGTGCCTGGCCCCTTTCGCGGCTATGTGGCGGCGTTCACGGGACTGCTCATGGCGGCAGTGGGCTTGGTGCTACTGATTGCGTGCGCCAATGCGGCAAATCTTGTGCTGGCCCGTGCAACAACGCGGCGGCGCGAACTAGCGGTACGCTCGGCCTTGGGTGCGAGCAGGTTCAGGATCATTCGCCAGGCGCTTACGGAGAGCCTGATGCTCTCCATGATGGGCGGTGCTGGTGGATTGCTGGTCGCATACTGGTCTACTCCCGCATTGTTGAGCCTCAAGCCCGCAACCATCCCTGTTTCGATTGAAGCCCCGCTCGATTGGCGTGTTTTTGCATTCGCTTTCGTGGCTGCACTATTGAGCGGCATCGCGTTTGGCGTCATGCCTGCCCTGCGCAGCACCCGGCGCGACCTGCTTCCCGCATTGAAGGATGAGCGACAGCTTGCCGGCCCTCGCCGCTCCCGGCTGCGCGGCAGCCTTGTCGTTGCGCAAATCACAGTGTGCCTCGTGCTGCTGATCAGCGCGGGGCTTTGCGTGAGAAGCCTGTTCAACGCTCGATCCATCGACCCCGGATTCAGCACGCATAACATTGCCGTTGCGCATCTCGACCCCGCCAGCCTTGGCTACACGGAAACGCAGGATCGCCAGTTCTATCAGTCTCTGGTTGAGCGAGTGCGAGCGCTGCCTGGAGTAAGTGCCGTCAGCCTGTCAGACTATCTCCCCCTCGGTACCAGCCGCACGGTTCATGGTGTCACGATCGACGGATTCACTCCGCCGTCAGGCCAGGACGACATACACGTGCAGGTCTCCTATGTTGCCCCAGACTTCTTCAACACCATGGGCGTACCGGTGTTGAACGGACGCGAATTTTCGCCACAGGACGTCCAACCAAACTCGGGAAAAGCGATTGTCAATCAAGCCATGGCCACGCACTACTGGCCCGGACGCAACCCCATCGGGCAGCACTTCAAAGATGGCAAACAGACGGTAGAAATTGTTGGCGTGGTCAAGACTGGAAAGTACCGATCTCTAAGCGAAGAGCCGCAGGACTTCATGTATTTACCGCTTGGCGCGCAGTCTCAGGAGTTTCTGGTGGTGCGCACCGGTACAGGCGAGGAAGCCGCTCTCGGCGAGATTCGCAAAGTCATTCAGAGCCTCGATCCGAATGTGGTGCCGATGGAGATGGAGTCGATCTCGCAGTACATGGCCCTTCCCTTGTTCGCGGCGCATACAACTGGAGTGCTGCTGGCAGTATTTGGATCGGTGGCTCTGCTGCTGGCCACTATTGGGCTTTCGGGAGTCGTGTCGTACTCAGTTAGCCAGCGGACCAACGAGATTGGCGTGCGTATGGCGCTGGGCGCGGACCGGTTCGATGTGGTGCGGCTGATTCTGAGACAAGGCATGCGTCTCACAGCGATCGGCCTCATGCTTGGACTCGTGCTGTCGTTCGCGGCCACGCGCGTGCTGGCAGGACTGCTCTACGGAATCAAGCCGGCTGATCCACTTACCTTCGCAGGAGTCTCTCTGTTCCTCGGCGCTGTGGCATTCATTTCGTGCTACGTGCCTGCGCGCAGGGCCGCTTCCATCGACCCAATGAAATCGCTTCGAGCAGAGTAATCCGCTCCGCAAACTCCGAGGTGTCCGTCATGAACTGGTTACCTGGAATCTTCCGCCGTGGCAAGCTCTACAACGATCTCGCCGAAGAGATGCGCCTGCACCTAGAGGAAAGAATCGAGCAGTTGATGCGCGAGGGCATGAGCCGGAAAGAGGCAGAGCAAGCCGCGCGCCGCGCATTCGGGAATCGATCGGTTCTAGAGGAGCGGAGCCGCGAGGTCTGGCAATGGCCGACGCTGGAATCCATCTGGGCCGACGTGCGCTTCGGCATTCGCATGTTGCGCAAGTCTCCCGGCTTCACGGCGGTGGCCGTCGCAACGCTGGCGCTGGGCATTGGAGCCAACGCTGTCGTGTTCAGCCTGGTGGATTCGCTGGTGTTCAAGCCGATGAATGTTCCAGGCGGAAAGAATGTCTACACGATTGAAAACGAAAGAGGAGGGTTTCCCGGGCAGTCGTACCCGGATTATGTCGACCTGCGCGACCGCAGTCACAGTTTCGATGGAATGCTGGTCTGCGAAATCTCTACAGCGGGTCTGGATTCGGATGGCAATCCCGCTGCCATCTGGCTCTACACGGCGAGCGGGAATTATTTCGACGTCCTCAGGGTCCAGCCTTATCTCGGGCGATTCTTCCATGCGACCGATGAACATGGGCCGAACAGCGCGCCCTACATCGTTCTTAGTTACGCGTACTGGGCAAGCCATTTCCAGAGCGATCACGGAGTGGTGGGCCGGGTAGTTCGGCTCAACAAACACGCCTACACGATTCTGGGCGTGGCGCCACAGGGATTCAGTGGAACCGAGCTGTTTTACGCGCCGGACTTGTGGGCGCCGATTGTGAACCAGCAAGAGATCGAGGGGGGAAGCAATCTGGATGCGCGCGGAAACCGCGGCCGCTGGGTGGTGGGGCGGCTGAAGGACGGTGTGACTCCGGCGCAGGCCACGGCCGACCTGAACTCGGTTGCGGCATGGCTGGCGAAGACGTATCCGAAAGACGATGAAGGCATCGGCTTCCTGCTGGCGCGCCCGGGGTTGGCGGGAGACATGCTTGGAGGTCCGGTGCATGCGTTCGTGGCTGGGCTCATGCTGCTTTCCGGGCTGATTCTTTTGGCCGCGTGCGCCAACCTGGGCAGCTTGTTCTCAGCCCGGGCCGAGGACCGCGCGCGCGAGGTGGCGCTGCGGCTGGCGCTGGGTTCGACCCGCAGTCGGATTCTGCGCCAGTTGCTGACCGAGGCTGTGCTGGTTTCGCTCGCCGGAGGAGCGGCAGGGCTGGCGGCAAGCGTTGTGCTGCTGCGTGGGCTCGGCGTCTGGCAGCCGGTGCCCGATATGCCCATCCGGTTGGCTGTGAGTCCGGACGCGCACACCTACATAGCAGCTCTCCTGTTGGCGCTCGCGAGCGGACTCCTTTTCGGCATGGTCCCGGTGCGCCAGGTGTTGAAGTCCGACCCTTACCAGGGGATCAAGGCCGGGGCGGCTGGTGCGGTTGGATGGCGGCGCATCAGGCTGCGGGATGTGCTGCTGGCGGGGCAGATTGCGGTGTGCGCGGTGCTGGTGACTTCGTCGCTGGTGGCCGTTCGCGGCATGTTGCGGTCGCTCCAGAGCAATTTTGGATTTGTGCCGCAGAATACGCTGCAAGTGCGGACGGACTTGAACATGGCGGGGTACAAGGAGGACCAGACGGCAGCGATCCAGAGGCGGATGCTGGATGCCGCATCGAACATCCCAGGTGTCACGGCGGCGGCGTATGCGGACCGGATACCGCTGAATCTTGGCTGGAGCAGCAACGCTGTGTTTCAGGAGAGCGCAACCGACTACAAGATGGCGAATGCGGCACTGGAGGCCTTGGAGTATTTTGTCTCGCCGGGTTATTTCCAGACTGCGCAAACCACGCTGCTGCAAGGCAGGGCGTTCACATGGAATGACAGCAAGGACGCACCCCACGTCGCGGTGGTGAACCAGGAATTTGCACGCAGGATTTTTGGTTCCGAGACCAAAGCCGTGGGGAGTTTTTTCAAGATGTGGAATGGGACGCGGATCGAGGTGGTGGGAGTGGCAGAGGACGGGAGGTACGCAACGCTGAGCGAAAGTCCGAAGCCGGCCATGTTCCTGCCCATCTTGCAATCGCCCGCGAGCCGGACATATTTGCTTGTGCGGTCAAATCGTAGCCCGCAGGATCTTGCGCCGGAGCTGCAGCGGACTCTGCATAAACTTGACCCCGGAATGCCGCTGACGATCAACACATGGGAACGAGAGCTGGGAACGGCGTTGTTTGCGGCGCGCGCCGCGTCAATTGCGCTGGGTGTGCTGGGGGTGCTGGGCGCGATGCTGGCCATTACGGGCATCTTCGGCATGGCGGCGTACTCGGTCAGCAAGCGGCTGCGTGAGCTGGGAATTCGCATCGCACTGGGTGCGCAGCGCAAGCAGGTTTTGGGGACGGCGCTGGGGCGCGTCTTCCGGCTGTTGGCGCTCGGTTCCGCGGTGGGCCTTGTGCTGGGGCTGGTGGCGACAAGGGTGCTGTCCTACATCGTGTACCAGGCCACGCCGCGCGACCCGCTGGTGCTGATTGGGGTTGTGTGCACCATGTTGCTGCTGGGCCTGCTGGCAGCATGGATTCCCGCGCGGCGCGCGCTGTTGGCCGATCCGTTGGCCCTGTTACGCGAGGAGTGAGCAGCGGGCATGCGCCAAGCCCCAAAACAGGATTTGGCGTAGAATAAAAAAAGCAGCACGAGCCAGTTGGCCCGGCTCGCACCTGGGCATCCTGAGCAAGTCTAGGATGCGGCACCATGGGGGCGTCACGGTTTCGACGGGATGTTTTGGTGCCGTCGCAACAAGGAAACCAACGGCATCGGCCCGTCGGCTGGTGCGAAAGACAACCCTGAAGCAACCGCAGCCAATCCGGGAAACAGCCTCCAATAGTTTGCGGGTGTTTGCAATCTAGCTCCCGGGAATGCGCACAATGGATTCATGGCCTCCCTAAGATCGCAAATCCCTCTGGTTTCCTTATCTCAACCCGCCGTGGTCCACTGCCGGCCGAGCGAGCGGCTCTCATATCGATAAGCCCAAAGAGAGCAGCTCACCTAACTTGACGAACTTCTTGGTGTTCAGGCTCACTAGTGACGGACGTGATCGGCGCCTGGATGGGCACGGCCGCGGTCAGATGATAGAGAGGCTCAGGCTGGTCCGGCACTGAGACCACAACTCCCCCGGGGAGATAGCGCGCGAGAATCTCCGGCCGCTGCCACTCCAAATTCCAGCCGTTCTCGATTGCAACAACTGTGTACGCGCCAGGCGGGACCGCGCGACTGGTAAAGCTCCCATCGGAGTCTGACTGGTCTCGGCGGATGAGGTCCGTGTGGTTCTCCGGGTCGTGCGGGACGAGGAGAACCAGAACACCAGCTTTGCCCTTTCCCTCTCTCATTGCAAAGCCATCTACAACCGTGGGTGCGGTGCGCACGGATAATTCGACGTCGAGCGGCTTGCCCATCACGTGCAACCGGTTGCCCGTATGCATTTGACCATCGAAAGAGGTTGCAATTATTGGAAATCCAGACATTCCGGCTCCGATGAAAAGCTCCCAATTGCCCGGCGGGACGATTCCGAACTCACATTCGTTATTTTCAAACTTGGCCTGCATGGGTTGGCGCGGATGGGTCTTGTCGCCCCAGAAGAGGAAAAGGCGCGCATCGGCTGGCAGGGCGTTCTTGGCAATGCCCTTTATCGTCACCTTTAGCGCAGCGGCTCCGCTCCCGGCATTCGACGACAGATCCTGGGAGTGCGAAAGATTGAGCAACACGCGGCGGCGGCGTTCGCCCTCGCGCACTTCGTATGCGCCGGGAGCCACGCCTGTGATCTCGGTTCCCCCGCGCTCGGATTCCTCCATTGTGGATCGGTCCGGCTGCTCCATCGGCGCGCCAAAAATGATGGGCAGCAGTTCAGGCGGGCGTTCAACCTGGCCTTCATCGCCGACTCCCGCAGGTGGGGCAGGCAAGGTAACCCTGACCGCAGGCACCGCATGGAGAGTGATTGCGATGCGCTCGCGGCTGCCGGGCGCAAGAGTGACAGCGGTCGCTTCCGCTTCATTTGTTACGCCATCGAAGTAGGTGGTTGGATAAGCGACATCGAGCGCGGGGTTGGCGGGATGCGCAACGGGTGGGGTGCCGCTCTCGGTGATATTGTTCAACGCGTACCAGGGGTGCGCAGAAACAGCCACATAGTAGTCGCCGGGTTCCAACAGGTAAACCGCGCCTTCACCTGTCCCTTTGGTGGGCGGGAGTTTCCAAGGTGTCAGCTGTTCGCCCATACCGTTCGAGTGGACCCGGTGGAAGAGGTAGATCTGTGCTTTCTCGACGGGTTCGCCGAAGTCGTCGGTGACCGCGATGCGAAGAGCCGCCGATGCAGTAATCGGGAACGTCAAGTCCTCGGTTTCCTGCCCCTCGCCGGCGACGATGGCCGAGTTGTATTGTTCGTGCTGGTCGAATTAGGCCGGACGGTAGCCGATTTTGCTCGCGGTGAGAGAGTATTTGCCGGCTCGCAGGCCGGAAAAGGCGAAATGGCCGTCGGCCTCGGTAAGAGCGGTCTTGAGGGTATGTCCGCCGGGTGTGCTGAGAATGGCTACGGTAACGCGCGAAATAGGCTGTTCACTGACCGAGTCGACAACCGTGCCGGCAATGCGGTAAATGGCTTGTGGCGGCGCAGGGGCTGGCTGAACGGTGTCTTGGGAGCATGCGCCTGCCGAAGTGAGCAGGCAGGCAGCTACGAGTGCGAAAAAAGGCTTTTGGCTCATGGGCGAGTTGGCAGCTCCAGAACGAGTTGGGCCTTATCCCCGGGGAGCAACGAGATGATCTGACCGGAAAGACCCATCTGCGCCATAGCGTCTGGATCGTGATACGGCAGTTCTACAGGTTCTGCGAAGGTGTAGACATGATATCGGCCGGGAGTGAGCGATCCAATCTCCGCCTTTCCCCCGCCCGGCGCAGAAACCTCCCGTTCCACCGCAGTTTCAGTGGTCTCAAAATCCGGAACGACGTAGACTTTGTAACTCGGCACCAACCCCGGAACCTCGGCGGTAGCGGAGGAAGGCAGGGCGAGAACCAGTTGAGCGCAATCGTTTCGCAATTGCAGATCGAGCGGCGGGTTGGGGCCGGCCGGATTGTTAACGATCGGCTCGCGCGCAGGGTTGATGCCGCTGCCGGTTGAGGTGCCAGCGCAGAATCCGGCCTGCACCTGGATGTGTAGCCATTGTGGGGAGACGGGGTTATACATGAGGTTGAAAGTATCCCCGTCCCGCCGGGCTTCCATTTCGTCCTTCCTGGCCAACAGAGGATCGCCCGCCGGTGAAAGCCACACGCGGCTGACCCCGTTGAAATTTCCTGCAGGTGACTCACCGGAAGTCCGTGAATCGACGGGAGGGTGCACGTGGAGTAAGTTGCCCGCAGGTGGAAAGAGCGCCAGAGGCAGATTACGCAAGGCATGACCGGCTAAGGTAAAGGGCACGAGGCCCATCAGGTAACCGGCGCGCGAATCGCCCATTGCCGCTTTGCCCGCTGTCTTCTCGTCTACGAAGGCACGGAGGGTATACATGCCGTTCGGCAACTCGGCCTGCACCGTGCCGGTCTCTCGATCGTAGTGCGCGTCGTAGCCTGAGAGCCGGTTGTCGGCATCTAGTAATTCGACCGGTATGGGGCCGTCGCGGCGCGCAAGGTCGGAGGTCATGTCGGGCTGGAAGGCTTGACCATCCGGCCCTCGAACCGCAAAGGTGACCGGATAGAACGGTTCCAGGGAAAGGTCGAGGTCGCCATGCGCATGTTCACCTGGCCCAACGTGAATTTGGCCAGCGCTTGCGACTGTGCGCGCATTGGGATAGTAGACGCAAGGATAGCCATCGCGATGGATGCCTCGAACGCTTGCCGGGTCGATGACAGGACTGATTGGCTTGTTTTCAAGGCGAGCTTCACTGTGCAGCGTGTAGATTCCCGGTTCAAGGTCGGAAAAGTGATAGAAGCCTTGATCGTCTGTGTGCGCAACCTTCTCGAATTCCCACTCGATACGACCATACCGGGTTGCCTGCCGCAAGAGTTTGACACTGAAACTGGCTCCGGGGTCTCCCGTCGAGAGCTGCACCTGCCCATCAAGAGTACCGACGGGACGAAGCGAAAAAATCATGTCGGGCGTCTGGGCCGCCAACCGCGCCTGTCTTTGCGATTCATTGCTTCCGCCCGCCGCCGGATCGCGGAATCCTGGCTTGCGAATGGAGAATGTCATCATTCCGGAGGGCACATTGGCCATTTCGAAGCGTCCTTGCCCGTTGGTGAGCGCGCCGAGAACTGGGTCAGCCTCGGCTGAAACAAGGGCGTGAGCGAGCGGCTCACCAGTGGCCGCGTTGAGGACGACGCCGTGCACAGTGACCGGCGGTCCCACCTTGTCAACGAGCACACGATCGGAAGGATCTTCCGGCTCCTGAGCTGCCGCGCTCGCGGACAAAAAGAAGGCCGCAGCAACGAATATGCTCAAAAACAAATAGCAAACGTCAGGGAACCAATTGCTGCTTCGGTGTGAATTTGTCATGCGCGGATCACTGCGCACATTCTAATGAATCTTCTGATTTCTGCATATGGCCCTGACTACCGGCAGTTCGGTCTGTCGGAAACATGAAGAACGGCCAATAGGCGCTGGGGGCCTGGAATTGCATGACTGGTCGGACAGCTAATCGGCAATAACTGCTTGATCAATGCCACCACATGCCTTCAACGCGGGTGCGGCGGTCCCTCTGTACTCTTGTGGCTCGCGTCAAATCCAACAAAGCATTGATCGGAGGAAACTCTTACACGAACAGCAAGAGTGTCCGCCAATCCGGAAAAATATTCTCAAATCTCTTCTCAGAGTTTGCAGTTTAATTCGCAGAAAAGCGCACAATCGATTCATGTCCTCCAGAGCACAACAAAACTCGCAGCGCCCGCAGCCAATTCTGCCCCAGAGGCCATGTCCTGTTCGTACCCCGACAGCGATTTACCCCACCCCTCCCCCCTTTTCTTCCCACGCCCATGAAAACAATAATGTTACGCCGAAAAGAGCCTAAACGACCTACCCAAACAAACGACTTACGTGCCAGGGTTCGGCGATAAGGAACTTCTTACGCTGAAATGCAGCAGCCTCTGGCCGCCACCAACTCAAACCGGATTTGGCGTAGAATAAAGAAAGCAGCACGAGCCAGTTGGCCCGGCTCGCACCTGGGCATCCTGAGCAAGTCTAGGATGCGGCACCATGGGGGCGTCACGGTTTCGACGGGATCGATTGCGGCTTAGGAGGCATGTCAGGGTGTGGGCACCTGTAATCGCCTGCAAAACTAAAGTTGCCAACGATAATCTGGCACTTGCAGCTTAATTAAATAAGCTGCCGTCTTCCACGGCTTTACCTGCGGGCTGTGAGCGGACGTCATACAGTGGGCTGGCGGTTGCTTCTCGGTCCGTGTTGTAGCCGCGAGATCATCGGACTAGTTCCCGTCGCATCTTGTCCGTTCTGAGTTGCGGGGGCGAAACCAAAAGGAAGCGGACAAAGCATGAACTCTCCTGGCTGACAGCGATTTCGGACGCGGGTTCGACTCCCGCCGCCTCCACCAACTCTAA
>JBELAI010000136.1:0-17204 GCA_049508975.1 Occallatibacter sp.
GTAACGACAACTCAGACCGTTACTCTTCCGGACGGAACAAAGCAAAGCTATTGAGAGGAGCCAACATGACACAATTGAGTCGAGCCTCCGAAAAGCGTGACCCGCACTATCTATTTCGATGGGGCCAACTGGCACTTTCGATAATACTCATGCTGGTCGGAGCGTTCTGCCTGTTGAAGTACATGGGCTGGGCTTGGTTAGTGAGCGGCCTCTACGGACTTCCATCCCAGGCAGAGAAAGTAACAGCGGCTCAACGGTGGGGTTTAATGTACTTTTGGGCCGGGCTACTCGTTGAAGGTTCCCTGATTGCGAGTCTTGCCGTCAGTCTCCGGCTCGGCAACACAGAGCTAACCGGTGCGCCTAAAGTAGTGGCCAGGGTTTTCGGGGCGATTGCAATAGCCGTCGTCGGAACGCTGGGTACGGCGTTTCTGTTGACTTGGGTAGGGAAACTGCTGCACTGATCTTGGGCGGGGGGCCCCGGTCCCTCGCTTTTGGGGACCGGGGATATCGATACGATGCAAGCACAGACCTCAATTCGCGTGCCAGATACACCTATGACGGTGTCCCTCGCTTGTGTTCTTAGCGCAGCGTCTGCCGATACGTCGATTTCTACCGGCAAAGAACGCGACACCGAATCAGGAAACGACTACTTCGAAGCCCGCTATTACAGCAGCGCCATGGGCCGATTCATGTCGCCGGACTGGAATGGTGAGGATGATCCCGAACCGGTGCCATACGCAGACCTTGGAGACCCGCAGACATTGAATCTCTATGCATACGCGGGGAACAATCCTTTAGTGCACAAAGATGATGATGGGCATTTCTATAATGGTCTGCAGTGCAATTGTCCGGACGGAGCGGGCTTGACACCAGAAGACTACGCTCGAATGCAGGCGGCGATCGACAACTTCTTCCTTGCTTTACGTAGAGGGACCGAGAGCTATTACCAGCAGTTTTTTGGAAAGAAGACGCCGACTGTAGCGCCTGTAGTTCCGGCGGCGCAGTCTACGCCCGCCGATCCGAACCAAAATGATGATGAGAAACAGAAGAAGACGGAACATGGGGAAAAACGGAAGGCTCAAGCCCGCCAGGGGGACGCGAATCGTCAGGGCGACACTCAACGAACTACTCGCGAGGGGAAGGCTTATCATGATGCTGACACAGGAAACACCATCTATGTGAGAGGTGGCCATGTGGTCGTGGAAACACCAGATGGCGAATACCATACATCATGGAACGGCCAAACTAGTGCAAACACCGCACAAAGGGTGGAGAGTGGGAAATGGGAGCCTATCCAGAACCCCAACAGACCATGATCCGAAGGAGCAAAAACAAAGACCATGTATAAATCAATTTCGGTCTGGGACCGGTCGGAAGAAGGTCTCTATCGTTACCGCATATTGGAGAACCTGCAGACTGGAAAATACTGTGCTCTGATGCGTGATTTCTTCGGCAAAAAAGTCTCGATCCCAAAGGATCTGCTTCTCAATTTCGAAAAGTACTTTGTCGAATTGCTTGTAGAGATGTCCCCAGAGGATCGCGGTGGGGCCTTCGATACGATTCAGGACGCTATAGTTGCATTCGACGATCAGCAATCGGACGATAGCGGGTGACCTCGGACCCACTTTTTGGACCTGGGATTGATCTACGACGGAAGTGCACAACTACGACGGATTCCGCCGCTTATGCAACTGAAGTGCGTTTTCTCCGGTCGCGCTCTACCGGCAAAGAACGTGATACCGAATCAGGGAATGACTACTTCGGGGTCAGGCACTTGAGCAGTTCGATGGACGGGTGCATGGAGTAAGACGGTGGCCCAGGCGCGAGGGGCAACGGGTTCAGAGGAGTCAGTAACGGAGGAAGTCTATGATTGCGGGTTGGAAACATGTTCTTGGATCTTTGGCGATGATTGCCGTTCTTGCCCCGGTCTGCCGGGCGCAGATCTCTCCCAGCGCAGGCGTCGATGCCAACAGCCCCGCCGGGCCTCCAGCGCCGGTGTCGGAGAAAGATATCTGGAGCGTCGATCCGATTACCGGAGCGCTCTCCGTACATATTCCCTTTCCCACCACCCCCGCCGGCGGCCGCGGCCCGAGCGTCCCCTTCGGCCTTCTCTACAATTCCTCCTCGACTTTTGTCTTCGAGGCGATCGGCATGACGTTCGGTGGTGGAGCTAGCTAAGTGGATGGATTCAACTGCGATAACGCTGCTTTCACAAAGTCCCAATTGGCCCACCGCCAAGGCAGGCTCTCGGGACCGCGGAGCCTCATGCACAAGGCTGGCTGAGGGTTGAGGTTTCCCACCCATTGTGCAAAGAACGCACAATGGATGGGGCACTCAGCTTTGTGGCGGATTGAGCTGTGTTCATTGGAGACATAACTCGCCAATCAGAGTCATGCCGCTCCCGAATAAAGGCGCTCGATGTAGACCCGCATACGACTTCACAGTATTTTCTTCCCAAACGCCGAGCAGGCTAGTTCCACGGCGAGATCCGCCGTCCGGTTGTGCTCATCGATCACAGGGTTCACTTCGACGATCTCGAAGCTGAGCAGGCGACCGTGATCGGCCAGGATTTCCATGGCCAAATGTGCCTCACGGTAGGTGGCGCCGCCGCGCACCGGCGTGCCCACCCCTGGCGCGTCTTCCGGGTCAATCCAGTCCATATCGAGCGACACATGGTACCCCGCAGTCCCTCGGCCGGCAGCGCGGAGAGCCTCTTCCATTACGGTGCGCATACCGCGCTCGTCTATGTCGCGCATGGTGTAGACCTCGGCAACCCCGGCAAGGCGAATATTTTCCCGTTCGGCGGAATCGATATCCCGCACCCCGATCAGCACTGTATTCTCCGGCGCAACCTTGGGCGAATAGCCAAAGATATTTCCCAGCCGCTCCGGTCCCAAGCCCAGCAGCGCCGCCAGCGGCATGCCATGGACGTTGCCCGATGGCGATGTCTCCGGGGTGTTGATGTCGGAGTGCGCATCGATCCAGATGAGGCCGATCTTCTGGCCTTGACGCCGATAAAACTCCGAAACGCCGGACACCGATCCGGCTGCCAGCGAGTGGTCTCCGCCCAGCACGAGCGGCGTCCTTCCCTCTTCCAGCGTCTTGACCACGGCCTCCGCCGTCCGGGTGCAGGTCTCGGCAATTTCGGTGAGATAGCGGGCGCTCTTGTCCCCGGAGGTGCGCGTTTCGGCAACCTCCACGCGGATATTGCCTCCATCGATCACGTGGTGGCCGAGCGCTTCCAGACGCGCTTCAAGCCCTGCCACCCGCATGGCCGAGGGGCCCATATCGACCCCACGGCGGCTTGCACCCATGTCCAGGGGAACTCCGATGACGCGAATTCTGCGCGTCGGCAAGGCCTGTGTTCCGCTGTATGAAAACGATACTTCTTCGCGGTTTCTTTCTTTACTTTCCGACATTTGAACCTTTCCTGCGACTCGGCTTCCAGCCAGCGCGCCCCGCTTCTCAACTCGTTGGTCCGTTCTCACCAACTGGCCCCGTTCACGCTCGCCGCATTTCGGCAGGTCAACTTCCACACCGCTAAACCCAATGGCCATTAAAACAGACTCAGATGAGCGTAAGATTGTCCGGTAAAGATTTCCGGCAACTGTAAGCTGCCTGAATTCGTAACTTTCCTCCACTTAGATTGATTCGTGAATCGAAATCTGCCGATATATATCGTTAGAAATCGATGAGGATAGCTCGCGTGCGATCCGAAAATCTCCTGAAGAAGAGATTGATTCCGGCATTTGCGATGATTCTCGGCTGGACGATTGGCGCCTCGGCCGTGACTCCCGCACCGCTCACGACCCTGCGCGCCATTCATGCTTTGGACAATCCCCAGGCCGCCCACAATCTGCCGGTGGATTTTGAGGCCACGGTGGTCTACTTCAGGGGTTATGAGAATCTTCTTTTTGTTCAGGACGACAATTGCGCCATCTTTGTCCGGCCCCCCGTGAATCTCAATCTCCAGCCCGGTGATCGCATCCGGATCGAAGGCGTTACGCGCCAGAGCTTTCGCCCGCTGGTGATCGGCAATGCGGTGACGCTTGTGCGCCACGGCAGCCTGCCGGTGCCCGTGCCGGCAACCTACGACGAGCTGATCCGCGCCGAGCGAGACTCCATTCTCGTCAGACTAGCGGCCAAAGTCCGCGCCGCGGACCTGATGATATCCGCCCCAGGAGCGCCGCCAAGCACACGTCTGCAATTGATTACCGATGGAGGACATTTCGAGGTATATCTCGACAATGAGAATCTGAATGCTGTCACGAGTCTGCTGGACGCCGAGGTAGAAGTGGATGGCGTCGCCGCTGGAAAATTCGACGATAAGATGCAGCAGACCGGTGTGGTGCTTTATGTATCTTCGTTGCGCAACATTCACGTGCTCCACCCTGCCGGGGATAGTCCGTGGTCTCTCCCCGTGACACCGATGGACCGCATTCTCTCGGTCTACCATGTACGCGAACTGACTTCCCGGGTCCGGGTTCACGGATCCATCACCTACTACCAGCCGGGGTCGGCGATTGTGCTGCAGGACGGACCCAAAAGCCTGTGGATCTCGACGCATAGCCGGGAGCCACTCCGCGTGGGTGACCTGGCGGATGTAACTGGTTTCCCGGAAGCGCACGAGCGGGTCCTCACCCTTTCCGACGCAGAGATCAAAGACACGGGGATCTATGCGCCGATCGCGCCGCTTACAGCTTCCTGGCGAGATCTGGCCTTCTGGAGCAGCAATTCCCCCATCGGCCACCAGCAGGACCTGGTTTCCACGGAAGGTGAAGTGGTGACCGAGGTAAGAGAAGCTTCACAGGACGAGTATGTGCTGAGCGTCAACGGACAGCTCTTCACCGCGATTTACCACCACCCACCAGCCGGAAGTCCGCTGCCGCCAATGATGAAGGTACCGCTCGGCGCAAAGGCGCGAGTCACCGGTATCTGCATGGTTGTGGACGCGAATTCGATCACCCCCGGCGCGGAAGTACCCTTCAATATTCTGCTCCGCTCATTCGACGATATAGCCGTCGTTGCTCCTCCGTCGCTGCTGAATATTCGCAACCTGATTCTGCTCATCAGCGTGTTACTGGTTGTAGTCTTCACCGGTGGCGCCCGCGCCTGGTCGCTCGAACGGAAGGTACGCCGGCAGACGGCTGCCCTGGCTGCCAGAACGGAGGCGGAAGCGGCCCTGGGACGCCAAATGGCACAGCTGGAACAACGGCGCAGCCACATTCTTGAGGACATCAATGGTTCGCGGCCCCTGGCCGAGATTCTCGAACAGATCGTTGGCCTGGTCTCCTTCAGGCTTGGTGGCGCTCTGAGCTGGTGCGAGGTCACCGATGGCGCGCGGCTCGGGGCCGTTCCGGAAAGACTGGCTTCCCTTCGCGTAACCCATGCGCCGATCCCGGCGCGGGCCGGTGCCCCATTGGGCACGATCTTCGTCGCTTTCGATGCTCACACCCGGCCCGCCGATCTCGAATTCGAAGCCCTCTCACTGGGCGCCCGGCTGGCTGCGCTGGC
The DNA here is from genome assembly GCA_049508975.1 of Occallatibacter sp. Classification (GTDB taxonomy): domain Bacteria; phylum Acidobacteriota; class Terriglobia; order Terriglobales; family Acidobacteriaceae; genus Telmatobacter. Next base: position 5,515 of record JBELAI010000136.1, read on the forward strand.
CATTGAGACGCGGCGGCTCTATTCGGATCTGCTGCACCGCTCTGAATTCGACTTGCTCACCGACCTGCACAACCGGTTTTCGCTCGACAAGCTGCTCGAATCGCGCATCGAGCATGCCAGGGAAAATGCCGGCATTTTCGGGTTGATCTACATCGATCTGGATGGATTCAAGCAGATAAACGACATTTACGGCCACCAGGTCGGCGACCTCTACCTGCAGGAAGTGTCTTTGCGGATGACGCGCCAATTGCGCTCGCACGACCTGCTTGCCCGGCTTGGAGGCGATGAGTTTGCCGCTCTCGTCTCGGTGGTTCCGAGCCGCTCCGGCGTGGAAGAAATCGCGCAGCGGCTCGAGCGCTGCTTCGAAGAGCCCTTTGCTGTGGATGGCTACGCTCTTCAGGGCGCAGCGAGTGTCGGCATCGCCCTCTATCCCGAGGACGGCACTACCAGGGACAGCCTTCTCAGCGCCGCGGACGCCGCCATGTACGTTGCCAAGCACACCAAGCACACTCGTCCTCCGAACACCAACACGGAGCCCGACCGTCAGCCCGCCCCGCCAAAGGAGGAATTCACTCCGAAACAGCGCTCCTGAGACATCCAAAGCGGCCCGCGGTTCTACCTCGGCGGATCGAGAGCCCGTGGCCTCGTACATCGCAAGGGGGTCCAACGTCAATAAAATGAACCTGAAGGATATACACGATCCAGGTAGCTCCAGGACTCCATCGGTTGTACGATAAAGGCAACATAGCGGAAAAGCAGCGATTCTTCGAATCCGCACGGGCACAGCCAATCCTCGTATTCTGGATTTCCTGTCAGGATACGTGCAGCGATTTTTTGCGGACAGGTCCATTTGAGGGCAGCTGATTGCAAAGTGGCTTAGTTGTTCCCCGATGAAGCGAGCACTTTCAGCACTGGCGATCTTTTTAGGATGCGCTTTGGTTGCCAAGGCAGCCGAGCCTCGCACCCTTACGACGCTGCACGCCATCCATTCTCTTTCCAAGGCGGACGCCGCCATGGGCCTGCCCGTCGCATTCGAGGCCACGGTCACTTACTACATCAAGACTGACATCGACCTCTTTGTTCAGGAACGAGGCGAAGCCATCTATGTAGAGGCGAAACCTAACCTGAACGTGGTTCCCGGCGATCGGGTACTGGTGCGGGGAAAAACCCGGGACAGCTATCGGACAGACGTTCTTGGCGACAGCGTCACAAGGCTTCAAGCCGGTACCCTCCCCACGCCCACGGCCGCAGACTTTGCGCAACTTATCCGTGGAGAGGTGGACAGCATGAGAGTCACCGTCCGCGGGTCGGTCCGCAGCCTGGACACGGTCAGCTACGGGAATCTTCCTCAGATTGACCTCAAAGTGCTGATGGAAGGCGGCGATATTGACGCGACAGTGATCGGCACAGCGGCCGACAAACCCAAGGACATGTTGGACGCGGAGGTAGAGGTCACCGGAGTCGCGGCGGGAATCTTCGACGCCAAGAACCAGCTAACCGGAATCGTGCTTGAAGTTCCCGACCCCGCGGATATAAAGATCCTGAAGCGAGCCCAGACAACTCCAGAAACGCTTCCCCTCACTCCCATGGACGAGGTGCTGTCAGCCTATTACATCCACGACGAGACGCGGAGGGTCCGCGTTCAGGGGACCATCACTTACTATCAGCCCGGCTCCGCAGTCGTGCTGCAGAATGGCGACAAGAGCTTGTGGGTTGTGACCAAGTTCGAAGGCCCGCTGCGGGTCGGCGACCGGGCGGATGCTTCCGGCTTTCCCGAGGTAAACGGCACATCCCTCACTTTGACCCACGGTGAAATCCACGATAGCCAACTGCAGTCTCCAACGCCGCCGCGCCAGGTTACAGGGGGGGAGCTGGCCCTGGGAACCAGGGCATTCGATCTGATCTCAATCGAAGGCCGGGTCCTGATGTCGCAAAGGGAAGCAGCTCAGGATGAGTACGTCCTGGTTGCCGACGGAAAACTCTTCTCCGCAATCTACCGCCATCCTGAAATCGCCGGCTCCGATCTCCCTCCGATGAAGGCGGCAGCCGTCGGTTCCAAAGTCCGCGTGACCGGAGTCTGCGTGCTTCAATATGGCTCAGATCCGTTTCACGGGCCGGTTGCGGTCGATGTCCTGCTGCGGTCGTTTGACGACCTGGCCGTTGTCGCCAGACCAACTCTGCTCAGCGTGGATAACCTGATTGTTGTCGTCGGTCTGCTCTTCATTGTGGCCCTGGCTGCCGGAGCCAGGGGTTGGACGCTGGAACGCGATAACCGCCGGCAAACTGCGAAATTGGCCTACATTGAACGCCGCCGCAGCCGCATCCTTGAGGACATCAATGGATCGAGGCCGCTGGCCGAGATCATTGAGCAGATTACGGAACTGGTCTCCTTCAAGCTGAAAGGGGCGCCCTGCTGGTGCCAGATCGCCGAGGGTGCGCAATTGGGAAACTGCCCGCCCAAGCAAACCGCGTTCCGTATCATCCGCGAAGATGTCCCTGGCCGCGCCGGCGCCGTTCTCGGCACCATCTTTGCAGCCCTCGATCCGCTCACACAGGCGCGCCCCATCGAGGCCGAGGCACTCTCCATGGCTGCCGCGCTCTCTTCGCTCGCCATTGAGACCCGTCGTATTTACTCCGATCTACGGCATAGGTCGGAGTTTGACCTGCTGACCGACACACACAACCGCTTCTCGCTCGACAAGCATCTCGACAGCCTGATCGAGGAAGCGCGCATCAACGCCAGCATCTTTGGCCTCATATACATCGATCTCGACAAATTCAAGCAAATCAATGACCTTTATGGCCACCAGGTCGGCGACCGCTACCTGCAGGACGTAGCGCTTCGGATGAAGCGGCAGCTTCGCCCCCACGATCTGCTGGCCCGCCTGGGAGGCGACGAGTTTGCCGTGCTGGTTCCAATCGTCCGCAACCGGGCAGAGGTCGAAGAGATTGCGCAGCGCCTGGAGCGGAGCATGGACGACCCGTTTATCATCGATCGATACAACATCAAAGGCTCGTCGAGCGTGGGTATCTCGCTTTATCCCGAAGACGGCATGAACAAAGACAGCATTCTCAACGCGGCGGACGCGGCCATGTATGTGGCGAAACACTCCGCGCGTCAATTGGACTAAAGCAATTTCAATTCTTACGGCGGACGAAGCCGCTCTCGATCGCTGAAAACCCGATGCGGCCTTGCGCGACCGGGCAACGATCGAGTTTTTCGCTTGGATAAAACCAACCGCTATGCCCCTCCACCAAAAGGTGTACGCTCATGTGTATATCGGATTGATGCATTTGGGGTTTACAGCCGATATAAACCATCGAATATCATTTCCACGGGTCCTGCTGGACCTTCAGTATGAAGAGATTTACCCTTCCGTTCGTGATTTTCATTGGTTGGGCCACGGCTGTTCTCGCAGCTGCACCAGGCACTCTCACCAGTTTGCGCCAGATTCACTCACTTACAAACGAACAGGCGGCACTGGCTCCAGCGGTCGAATTCGAAGCGACTGTCACTTACTTCAGAGGGTACGAAAAAACGCTGTTTGTGCAGGACGAGGGCATTGGACTTTACGTTTCGGCCACAACCAAACTGAACCTGGTTCCCGGCGACCGAATTCTGGTCCGCGGATTGGCCAACGACAGTTTTCACCCCATCGTGGCCAGCTCCAACATTACCCTGCTCCATCACGGAACCCTTCCCCCACCCGTCCCAGCCAGCTTTGTGGACCTGGTCAACGCAAGACTGGATAGTCAGTACGTGACGGTCCATGGCGTGGTCCGCTCGGCGGAGATGCAGCGAAGTTCCGGCTACGTTGTTACAGCGATTGAGTTGCTCACGGATGGCGGTTATATGGGCATCGCCATGGACAACAGCGACCCTGCGAAATTGGACGGCTTGCTGGATGCCGAGGTGCAGATCAGCGGCGTAGCCTCTGGCCGCTTCGACGGCAAGATGCAGGAAACCGGGGTCCTCATCCATACCCCTGACTTCAGCTACGTGAGGCTTCTCGCCAGGGCGCCTGTAGATGCGTGGAACACCCCTGTTTTCAGGATGGATGAGGTTCTGAAGACCCTGAATTCGCAGGATCTGACCAAGCGAGTGCGGGTCCAGGGCACGATCACGTATTACTATCCCAAATCGATGGCTATTCTGCAGGACGGAAACCGCAGCATTCGCGTTCTCACCCCCGGCATCAACCCGTTGTCGGTCGGAGACCGCGCAGATGCCATCGGCATTCCCTTCATCGAGAACGGCTTTCTGACGCTCAAGCTGGGACAGGTACGAAGCACCGGCGCGGCAGCCCCAATCATTCCGGTTCCCGTTACCTGGGACCAGCTGGCCTCAGGGAAGCACTCCTTTGACTTGGTGTCGATTGAAGGTAAGGTCGTGACCCAGGTGCGGGAGCATTCCCACGATGTATACAGCATTTCGGCCGGGGACCACCTGTTCTCCGCGGCGCTTCAGCATCCTTATGTTTACGCTTGGGGGGCGCTCACACCCCCGCCGCCAATGCCCGCCATCGCGCCGGGAAGCAGAGTGCGCGTAACCGGGGTAGCGATCCTGGACGACGGGAACCCCTTCAATGGCGCTGTCGAGTTCAAAATCCAATTGCGCGACGCTTCCGACGTGGTGGTTGTTCAGAATCCTCCCTTGCTCAATGTGCGCAACCTGGTTCTGTTGGTCCTCCTTCTTCTCGTGATCGTGATTGCTGGAGGGCTGAGGGGGTGGGTTATGGAGCACAGGATTCGCCGGCATACTGCCGCGCTGGCTTACATCGAACAACGCCGCAGCCGCATTCTCGAGGAGATCAACGGCGCCCGTCCGCTTGCTGCCATCATCGAGCAGATTACCGAACTTGTCTCTTTCAAGCTGAAGGGAGCGCCTTGCTGGTGCCAGATCTCCGACGGAGCACAACTGGGCAACTGCCCTCCCAAGCTCTCCGCTTTGCGCGTCGTTCAGCAGGATGTCCCTTCCCGAGCCGGCTCTCCGCTCGGCATTCTGTACGCCGCATTCGACCCGCTCTCTCGACCCGACAAGATTGAGACAGATGCTCTCGCCATGGCTACGGCACTCGCCGCTTTGGCGATCGAAAACCGGCGCCTTTACTCGGACCTCCTCCACCGCTCGGAGTTCGACCTGCTGACCAATACGCACAACCGCTTCTCCCTGGACAAGCATCTCGACTCCCTGATCGCCGAGGCGCGCCGGAATGCCGGCATTTTCGGCTTGATCTACCTGGATTTAGACCACTTCAAGCAGATCAACGACGTGTATGGACACCATATTGGCGACCTGTTTCTGAAGGAGTTTGCAGAGAGAATGAAGCGGCAACTGCGATCTTTCGATATCCTGGGCCGCATCGGTGGAGACGAGTTCGCCGCACTGCTGCCGTACGTGCACAGCCGCGCCGATGTGGAAGAGATCGCGCTTCGCCTGGAGCAATGCTTCGACGAGCCGTTTGCTGCCGAGAACATAACGATCCATGGCTCGTCCAGCGTTGGTATCGCCCTTTATCCCCAGGATGCCATGACCAAAGACCTTCTCTTCCATGCCGCCGACATTGCCATGTACACCACAAAATACGCAAAGCGGCTGTTGAAGGCAGAGGTTGAGACGCAGCCGGTCGCTACCTCCTCCCAATTGTGAGCAGTTTGTTCATCCCCGAAAGAGTTCTCGCCGCAATTTGCATTGAATTTCCAACTGAAAATGGGCTGGAACGTCGTTTCTTGTTAGTACAACCAGCGTGAAACTAATTGGCTCGCTTTTTCCTCAATTTCAGTAATTTATTTTGCCTGATTTGCCGATAGGAGAACTGAAGGGGCCGACTTGTACGCAATCGCATTCAGCCGGTTCTCCACGATGAAAAGGCTCGTTTCGGCAATCGCGTTCTTTCTTGCGTTGCTCCCGGCTCCAAGCGCGGCGGAGCCTGCGCCCTTGACCACGCTCAACGCCATTCATAAGCTCAGTAATTCTGAGGCCAGGCACGGGGTGCCGGTGGTCTTTGAAGGGACTGTTACCTACTATCGCAAAGAGTTTCATAGCCTGTTTGTTCAGGACGGCCCGGTTGGCGTATACGTGTTTGCATCAACGAACTTAAAACTCGTCCCCGGCGATCGTCTTCGGGTAGAAGGCACGACACGAGACAGCTACCACCCCATCATCGTAAGCAGCAATATAACCATTCTCAGCCACAACACTGAGCCGAAGACTTCGCCCGCCACGTTTGGGCAGTTGATCCGCGGAGAAGACGACAGCAGGCTAGTCACCGTGCATGCCAGGCTTCGCGCCGCCGACCCGGTTTCTTCCACCAATGTGGCTGATTCCGATACGACGCTTCAGTTGATCCCTGACGGCGGCTACATTCATGCGACGATCCTGGGCGACAACGTGAACATGCTGAGCAATCTTCTCGATGCCGAGGTGGAAGTGACCGGTGTGGCTGGCGGTGAGTTCGACGACAAAATGCAACTCACCCGCATACGGCTCTTTGTTTCCTCGCCGGAGAATGTAACGGTCCTTCATCGCGCCGATTCCAGCCCTTGGTCGCTGCCTGTCACGCCCATGAATCACATGCTGGATGGGCTCCACGTCGACAATCTAACGCAAAGAATCCGCGTGCAGGGAACCATCACGTTCTATCAACCGGGGTCGGCCGTTGTCCTCCAGAATGGAGCCGAAAGCCTGTGGATCATGACCACCACAAGTATCCCGCTGCGGGTCGGCGACTCCGCGGATGCCACGGGAATTCCTGACGAGCACCTCGGATTTCAGAACCTGACCCACAGTGAGGTTCAGGATACCGGAACTGAAAAGCCAATCGCTCCCCAGCCGGCAACGTGGACTCAACTGGCTCAGACCGATAATTCCCCGATCGGTCACCACTACGACCTGGTTTCGATCGAGGGGCAGGTGGTAATGGCGGCGCGCGAAGCGAATCTGGATGAGTATGTTCTAGTAGCCGACGGCCATCCTTTCTCCGCCGTGCTACACCACACAATTCTTACGGACGGGCAAACTCTGGCCGCCATGAAGGAAATTCCGGTGGGCGCGCGGGCGAGGGTGAGCGGAATATGCATGCCGCAAAATTCCGACCCGCTCAGCGGCCCCGTAGCTTTTGACATTCTGATGCGCACCACTGACGACATAGCTGTGGTCGCCAGTCCTTCTCCGCTCAGCATCCGCAATCTGACGCTGGCCCTGGGATTGATTCTCCTGATCGCTTTCGCTGCCGGCGTACGCAGTTGGGCTTTGGAGCGCAAGCTACGCCAGAAGACCGTCGCGCTCGCCGCACGCATTGAATCCGAAGCTGCCCTGGAACGCCGGCGCAGCGCCATCCTCGAAGACATCAGCGGTGACAGGCCTCTGACGGGGATTCTTACGCAGATCACCCAGATGCTCTCCGCAATGCTCGACGATGCTCCCTGCTGGTTCGAGATCGCCGACTTGCCGCTTTTCGCAGACCGCGAGCCCGCGCGGCAAAGCCTGCGCATTGCCCAAACGACGATCATCGCTCATACAGGTGAGCCCCTGGGCACTGTGTTCGCTGGATTTCGCTCAGGCTCACTGGCGTCTACTGCCGAGTCCGATGCTCTCGAAGTGGGCGCACGGCTTGCCACGCTGGCGATTGAAAGCCGACGACTCTACACGGATCTGCTGCATCGGTCGGAGTTCGATCTGCTCACCGATATTCACAATCGCTTTTCGATGGAAAAACATTTGGATACCCAGATCAGCCACGCCCTGATTTCCGGCACCGTCTTTGGGCTGATCTACATCGATCTGGACGGCTTCAAAGAGGTCAACGATCGCTTCGGCCACCATGCCGGCGACATGTATCTGCAGGAAGCGGCGATCCGCATGAAGAACCAGCTTCGGCCTGTCGACATGCTGGCCCGGCTGGGCGGCGACGAATTCGCGGCGGTGATTCCGGAAGTTAACAGCCGCACCGATGTCGAGGAGATCGCTCTGCGTCTCGAGCAATGCTTCGACGAGCCATTCGCTGTGGGAGGCTCCCATATGAGCGGTTCCACCAGCGTGGGAGTGGCCCTTTATCCGATGGACGGAAGCTCAAAAGATGGCTTGCTGCAGGCCGCCGACGCAGCCATGTACGCAGCCAAGCACAACAAGCGAAAAGTCAGGGAGATGTTGGAAGCGAGCGAAGATTCGGGCCGTAGCTACTAAACCAATCAGGAAGCCCTGGATAATTAGAGAAATCGGCATAGGGGGAGCAGTCGCCCGCTCTCCCCTGCCACACCACCGGACATGCGGGTCCGCATCCGGCGGTTCGGACGGATTGAGCTAAGGACCAGTGAACAACCTGGGGACACCAAGCTTGTCGAAGTAGGCGTTTGGAAGCGCATAGCTCAGAGCGGGGCTGTTGGCGATGTGCCATGGACCGTGAACGCTCCCGGCTGTTTGGGCAGCCAGGTCTTTGCTCACTCCCAGAGCGCACAGCTTGGCGAACCGCACCTTGCCGCGTTTCCACTGCTTCCAGATCATGGACCGCAGCCTTCGCCGTATCCATGGGTCCAGATTCCTAAACACCGAGGGCGTCTGCGAGAAGCCGAAGTAGCCTTTCCAGCCACGTAAATAGCTGGCCAGTTCCTTCGTCATCCGCTCGATACTGATACCCCGAGTCCGGCCCGTAAGTTCCCGCACCTTCTGCTTGAACCGCAGCAAGGCCCTGGCAGCGATACGCCGCTTCGGTTCCTGTGCGTTCGATATGCTGAAGCCGAGGAACTTGCGTTCTGCCGGTCGAGCCACCGCGCTCTTCTGTTCATTGACCTTGAGCTTGAGCCGCCGCGTGATGAAGCCGGTAATACTTCGCTTCACCCGCTCTCCTGCCCGTTGGCTGCGCACGTAGATGTTGCAGTCGTCCGCATACCGCACGAAGCAGTGCTTGCGCCGCTCCAGTTCCCGATCAAGTTCGTCGAGCACGAGGTTCGACAACAGAGGCGATAAAGGACCGCCTTGCGGCGTGCCTTCATCCACCGGACCCACCAGCCCGTTCTCCATCACGCCCGCGGTGAGGAACGCCCGGATCAGCTTGAGCATCCTCTTGTCCACAACCCGCCGCGCCACGGCCGCCATCAGCTTGTCATGGTTGACTCGGTCGAAGAACTTTTCCAGATCGAGATCAACCACCCAGCGGCGGCCTTCGGCTACGTACTTTTGCGCCTTCGCTACCGCCTGATGTGCCGAGCGTCCGAGCCGGAACCCGTGACTGTGTTCGGAAAACTCCGCGTCCCATCTGCCTTGCAGAACCTGCATCACCGCCTGCTGCACCATGCGGTCCAGCACCGTCGGGATGCCCAGCTGTCGCACCCCGCCGTCCGGCTTGGGTATCTCTACCCGTCTGACCGGCTGCGGCTTGTAAGTCCCACTCAGCAGTTGTTCGCGGATGGCTGGCCAGTGCTCCTTCAAGTGAACAGTCAACGCATCCACCGTCATGCCGTCGATGCCCGCACTGCCCTTGTTGGACTTCACTCGCTTCAAGGCTTGCAAACAGTTCTCCCGTTCGCAGACCTCTTCCATAAGTTGTTCGCTGTTGTTAGCCGGGCTTTCAGAAATGCGCTTCGCCGTGAGCGTTTCGGACCCTTCGCAAGGAGCCATTGGAGCTTCACTCCGCCCCTCCTCGCCGAAGGCCAGCCGAAGCTGGTTGTTCTGCCGCTTGATGCTCATCGAGTCGCGCCGCCTACTTGCCGCTTCCTTCCGTTTGGGCCTTCGCCGCTTGCGCGACTACTATGCCCGCTGCTGACTTCTGCCCCACGGTCAGAGTGGATCGCTCCACACTCAGTCCCGGTTCCGGGACATGCGACAGACCTCCCGAGGTAAGTTCAACCGCCTTCAACGCGCAACCGCCGAATTTACAACCAGCACCCTTGATGGATATGGACTTCGCGGTCCTTTGCCCGCTCGTCCGCCGCCGTATGCCTTATATCCGGTTCTTGTCCATCGGCTCGCGTCTTTGCTCCACGCTGCTTTCAGACATCACCTCGCGATGATGCCCTGGCGCTTCGCTATCACTTCTCCTCCATCAGGATGTGAAGGGGACTTACACCCCCAAGCTGTTAAACATGCTCGGCACACAAAGCAGAGGCCCGGTCTGCACCGGGCCTTTGTGTGTAATTGCATGTTCCCGCGCGGTGAGAAGCTAGTGGCGCGCAAGCGCCGTCTGCCCCACCGCAGGTGGTTATTCGGCGGCCATCTCTTCGGCTTCGCCTTCCTGGCGCATAAGCTCCAGTTCGCGCTCCGCCGCTTCGATCTCCGCACTGACTTCCTGCTGCACACGCGCCGCCGCTTCTTCCAGTTCGGGAGAAAGCTGCACGTTGCGGTAGTATTCCAGGCCCGTGCCCGCGGGAATCAAGCGACCCACGATCACGTTCTCTTTCAAGCCGCGCAGGTTGTCCACCGCACCGTTGATGCTGGCTTCGGTGAGCACGCGCGTCGTCTCCTGGAAGCTGGCAGCCGAGATGAAGCTATCGGTCGAGAGCGATGCCTTGGTGATGCCGAGCAGCAGCGGACGCCCGATAGCCGGACGGCCTCCTGTGGCCAGCACGCGGTCGTTCTCTTCGCGGAAGCGGAACCGGTCAACCTGCTGCTCGAGCAGGAAGTTGGTATCGCCCACCTCGTCGATGCGGACCCAGCGAAGCATCTGACGAACGATGACTTCGATGTGTTTGTCCGAAATGGCCACGCCCTGCAGGCGATAAACCTCCTGAATTTCGTTCACCAGGTAAGCCTGCAGTTCCTTTTCGCCCAGCACGGCAAGAATGTCGTGCGGGTTCAGGGGCCCGTCCATCAGAGGATCGCCGGCGCGCAGGCGTTCGCCTTCCTGCACGTTCACGTGAATGCCGCGCGGCACCGAGTATTCCTTCTCGTCGCCGTTGTCGGCCGTCACGTAAATCTTGCGCTGGCCCTTTGAGACCTCGCCGAATCTGACCACGCCATCGATTTCGCTGATGATCGCGGTCTCGCGCGGCTTGCGCGCCTCAAAGAGTTCCACCACGCGCGGCAGACCGCCCGTGATGTCCTTGGTGCGCGTGCTCTCCTTGGGAATCTTGGCCAGCACATCGCCCGGTCCAACTTCATCGCCGTCCTGCACCATCAGGTGAGCGCCGCGAGGCAGCAGATAGCGCTTGCTGCTCTTGGAGCCCTTGATCGCGATCGCCGGCTGCCGCTTCTCATCGGGCGAGTCGGCAACCACCAGGCGCGAAAGGCCCGTCACTTCGTCCACTTCTTCGTTCAGCGTGATGCCTTCCTGCAGATCCTTGAACTGCACCGGGCCGCCGATCTCCGTGAGAATGGCGTAGGTGTAAGGATCCCATTCAGCCAGCACCTGGCCCAGCTTCACCGCTGCGCCCTCGCGCACGCGGAGACGCGCGCCATACACCACCTGGTAGCGCTCCTTTTCACGGCCACGCTCATCCACAATGGCCAGTGAGCCGGAGCGGTTCATGGCCACCAGTTCGCCTTCCTTGCTTTCCACCGTGTTCAGGTTGATGAAGCGCACGAAGCCGTTGTTCTTGGCGTCCAGGCGCGATTTGTCCTGCACGCGGCTGGCAGTGCCGCCTACGTGGAAGGTACGCATCGTGAGCTGCGTTCCCGGTTCGCCGATGGACTGCGCCGCAATCACGCCGCAGGTTTCGCCCAGCTCGACCATGCGGCCGGAGCCAAGGTTGCGCCC
>JBELAI010000137.1:0-15288 GCA_049508975.1 Occallatibacter sp.
CCGCCGCAGCCGGCGCAGAAGCGGGCTCCGGGCGGGTTGGTCTGTTGGCAGCGGCTGCAGGCAAGGAGCGTACCAGGCTGGGTTGAGACCGTCGTGCCGGCCCCCGGCATATTCACTGTTACATTAAGCGGCTGTCCCCATCCGGGCACCTGAATTCCGAGCGCCGCTGCGATTCCCGCAGCTTGAATGGCGTTGAATTCGCGCACGCGCCCCGGCATGAAGAAGCATTCGATAAATCCGAGAATCGTCGTGACACCCGTCCAGCAGAAAATACAGTAGAGAACGCCCAGTCCGGTGCGACGCAGGTAAAAGTGGTGAATCCCGAAAGTGCCCAGGAACAGCGCCAGCAGAATGCCAACCACTTCGTCGCGGCGCACAGACTCGTAATGCTGATAGAAGATGGCTTGCGGATTGGGATATGGGATGGTGCTCATGGCTGATGCTCCTTCGCTGCTGTTCTATTCAAGATACGCAACCACCGCCTATGGGGTTCCCAGGCTGCGGTGGCCGCTACTTTGCCGTATGGCCCCCGTTCACTGTGCCCACGCCGGCAAATGAGCCAACCACCCATTCGTTCATCGGATGCTGTTCGTGGCAGTCCAGGCACATGGTCGCATTGAAGCGCGCGGAACAATGGGGACATTCTCCTTGTGTTTGAAACGTGTCGAAGGGCTGCTGACAGGCGCCGCATTTCCAATAGGCGCCGATGGGCGGGGCAGCCTTGCAACTGGGGCAGGCGAATCCCGGCCGGCGCGGCAACCTGGCCTGGCGCAGAAGTTGCCGGGCCTGCTGAAGGCCGCCCCAGCAGATGAACAGCAGGTAGATGGAAATGAGGCCGAGCCAGACCGCCTTCAACCAAATAGCGAGCGCGATGATGCCGACGATGCCGATGATACCGAGAACAGTGGCTACCATCAGGCTGCGCGCCTTGCCCATGACGAACCACAACAACGAGCGAAGGATCTGACCGCCGTCGAGCGGGTAGACGGGCAGGATGTTGAAGATCAGAAGGCCGAGATTGATGAATAACACGCGTTGGAGAAAGCTGTAGACATCCGGCATGGAGTCGGAGAGTCCGGCGAATCTCCCCGCCAGCACTGTCGCATACAGAATAGGGGCCAAGGCCACGTTGACCAGCGGCCCAGCCGCAATGCTCCACAGCGTTGCTCCCGGCCGTTGTGGCGGATTCACATAGGCTACGCCGCCGAAGGGCCACAGCATTATGTGATCGGCCGTGCCACCCACCTGCCGGCAAGCCAGGGAGTGGCCGAACTCATGCGTCAACACAATCAGGAACAGCGCAAGGTATTCCAGAACCTTCCAAACGATGGAACTGTAGATGCCTGGGCCGCCTCTCAATTGATAGAAGGCAACAAGAAACCACCACCAATGGAGAGAGACATCCACTCCCGCCAGGCGAAACAGATGAATAGACCCTTGACGTACACTCGGCATGAGGGAAGCTTACTTCATTTGGATGGTATGGGGCGACCATGAACACTGAAGGTCTTTCGGCGGCGGCCAGTGGAGATTTTTTCATCGGCGGCGACTTGCCTGTACATCGCCTGGGCTATGGAACGATGCGTCTGGTTGGCGATGGCGCCTGGGGCGAGCCGGATGATCCGGCCGAGGCGCGACGAGTACTTCAGCGCGCCGTCGAGCTTGGTGTCACGGTGATCGACACGGCCGATGCCTACGGGCCGGAGATTGCCGAGCGCCTGATTGGGGAAGCTTTGTATCCCTATAAGCCGGGGCTGGTTATCGCCACCAAGGGCGGCATCACGCGCCAAGGGCCAGCGAAGACGGAATACGTCGGCCGCGCGGGGTATCTGATTCAATGCGTGGAGATGAGCCTGCGCCGGCTCCGGCTGGATTGTATCGATCTCTATCAACTGCACCGAATCGATCCGCGCACACCGCTGGAAGAGTCGCTGGGTGCGCTGAAGGGGATGCAGGAACAAGGGAAGATTCGCCACATCGGGCTGAGCGAGGTCACTCCGGCGGAGATTGAAGAGGTCGGCAAAATCGTGAACGTGGTATCTGTACAGAATCGATACAGTCTTGCCGACCGGCGCAATGAGGAAACACTCAATTACTGCACAGAAAAGGGAATTGGTTTCTTGCCGTGGTATCCGATGGCCGGTGGCAAAATGCTGAAGGCGGAAAACCCCTCTGCGCAGGCTATGATGCGGATTGCCGACCGCCATCATGCTTCTGTCGCGCAGGTTTCGTTGGCTTGGCTGTTGCAGCGCTCGCCGGTGATGCTGCCGATCCCCGGGACATCGAAGGTTGCGCATCTGGAAGAGAACATCGCGGCAGCCGGCGTGGAGTTGAGCGTTGAAGAATGTGCCGAACTTGAAGCGGCAACGGACAATTGAGCTGCCTCAAGATTCCCGGCTTTGCAGACTTGTCTTCGGCCTTCACAGTTGGTGTCAACGAAGGCGCCAGCGGATCGCCCCAGATGTAGTGGTCAAACCAGTTTTCGTTTTCTTCCCTGACGGCAGGCTGCTGCTTCGGCTTGTTGATGGGGTGGCCGAAGCCATCGTAAACCACAATCTTCACGGGGACGCCGTGGTCCTCGAGTGCCTGCCGCAATTCAAAGCCATTGGGGAGCGGAACTCTGCAATCGGCGCCGTCGTGTTGAAAGCCACGTGATATAGCGGAGGTTACGTACGGGCCGAGGCCCGTACCCTTCACCATTTTGAGTTTTTCCGCAGCCTGTGAAGTCGCCCCTGAGACACTTCGGCTTCTTGGAACACGCACTGGAAGTTTCGATATGGACTGTCCGGCAGCAAGGAAGTGTAGTGAGTGGTGGCAGCAAAGCACTCTATTCAGCAACTGAGGTCTGTGGTCTCCCAGGTCTGAAAATCCAGACCTGGGGCACCCATCATTTGGGGGAGATTGAGAGGGGGCCACCCGGCCTCTCCTTCCTTCAACTCACAGACAAAAGATCCGCAGCTCCTTCCAAAGCTGCGGATCTTTGCGGCTCAACTTCAGCCGAACTGATTTCTTCCGTTACTACATATCCTTGACGCCTTCAACGAATGCCTTGAGCTTGCGGCTTCGCGAAGGATGACGCAGCTTGCGCAGCGCCTTGGCTTCAATCTGACGAATGCGCTCGCGCGTGACCTGGAAGCTCTGCCCCACTTCTTCCAGCGTGTGCTCGGAGCCGTCTTCAAGACCAAAGCGCATCTTGATGACCCGCTCCTCGCGCGGCGTGAGTGTACGCAGAACTTGCGAGGTGTATTCCTTCAGGTTCACGCTGATGACGGCTTCTGACGGAGACACGGCCTGGCGGTCTTCGATGAAGTCGCCAAGATGCGAATCTTCTTCTTCGCCGATCGGCGTTTCCAGCGAGATGGGTTCCTGCGCGATCTTGAGGACCTTGCGGACCTTCGCGACAGGGATGTCCATGCGGCGCGCAATCTCTTCGCTGCTGGGCTCGCGACCAAGCTCCTGCACCAGTTGACGCGAAGTGCGGATGAGCTTGTTGATGGTCTCGATCATGTGCACCGGGATGCGAATCGTGCGGGCCTGGTCCGCAATGGCGCGGGTGATGGCCTGACGAATCCACCATGTTGCATAGGTCGAGAACTTGTAGCCGCGGCGATATTCGAACTTGTCGACCGCCTTCATCAGGCCGATGTTGCCTTCCTGAATCAGGTCGAGGAACTGCAGTCCGCGGTTGGTGTACTTCTTGGCGATGGAGACGACGAGACGAAGGTTGGCTTCAATCAGCTCGCGCTTGGCCTGCTCGGCGTCCATGTCGCCCTGGATCATTTCGCGCTGCGTGCGCTTGAGTTCGGCAATGGAGACGCCGGCGTCGCCTTCGATCTTCTCGAGATCGACTTTGCAGTTCTTCTGCTGGCGGCGATACTCCTTCTTCAGTTCCTCGCTTTTCGAAGCATCGAACTTTTGGTCGAGCGAGCGAATCTGGCGCTCCAGCGTGCGCATGGTGTCGACGGTCTTGTTGACCTTGTCGAGCAGGCGCTTGCGCTCAAGAGCGGTGTACTTCAGTTCGCGGACAATGCGCGAGATAAAGACCTTTTCGCGCGCAATGAGCCAGCGGGTGTGGCGTGCCGAAGAGGTCTTCACCTTCACGGTGGGGGGTACAACTTGCTTCTCTTCCAGCGCGGCAATCTTCTTCTGGTGCTTCACCAGCGCATCGATGCGGGTCACGGTGGCCTTGACGCGCGCCTGCACCACATCTTCGGTGAGTTCTTCCTCGTCGAAGATGACCACTTCTTTTACATTGCGCACGCCGCGCTTCAGGTCCTCGCCCAGTGCCACGATCTCGCGAATCACGATCGGCGAGCGCGAAATGGCCTTGAGCACACGCAACTGGCCGCGCTCAATGCGCTTGGCGATTTCGACTTCGCCTTCACGCGTGAGCAGCGGAACCGTGCCCATCTCGCGGAGATACATGCGGACCGGGTCGTTGGTCTTTTCCAGCGTTCCAGGCGTCAGGTCGAGCTCGACGTCTTCGCCCTCTTCCAGTTCAAAGTCCTTGTCGGCGCCGAACTTGGGGCTGTCCAACAGGTCGATGCCCTGAGTTCCGATGGTTGTAATCAGATCGTCCAGATCGTCGGCGGAGCCAATCTCTTCCGGCAGCATGTCGTTGACATCGCCGTAGGTGAGATAGCCCTTTTCTTTGCCAACCTCGATCAGGCTGTCAATGTCGTGTTCGAATTTGTCGTCAATCGCCAAATTGTTCCTACTCTCTTTCGCAATGGAGATTCAGCACCGTATTGCGCACCGGTGCGGGGTCTAACCCCGAACGCGCAAAAAAGATTTTCCTTTGTGGAAAACCTGTACGCGTGCAGAGATGGACCTGCGGTCACCCGCAAAAAGAAGCGGTTTCAGGTGGTTGCTCGGAACAGGATGACAAGCGCTTCAGGTTTTGCCTGGTTCGCCCGCGAGCCGAAGCTCATGGTTGGGGCAGAGGGGCGCGCATCCTCACAGAGATCAATAGATTACCACAGCCGCTCCCACGAATGCCAATACTAAATTTGGTTTAGTAGTGGCGTTTGCAGGGCGTCTTGCTGCTGGGCCGGGTGGTTTTCCGCCTCCACCCGTTCCTTTTCCTTTTATTTAGACGCAGTTTGGGGGATTTTCGATGCACAGTTGCCGTTCGAACCGCAGCCCAATGATGAGAATTTCCTCATCGGACCCCTGACTCCTCAAGCAGGGCCTTCATGTCTCTCTTTCCGTGAATTACCGCAATAACCTGCAAGGGATTTCCATCGGGACGATAGACCACAATGAAGTTGGGAAACTTGGTAACCGTCCAAAATCGGACCGGCAATGAAGTAATCTCGGTTCGTTTGGCGCCAAGCAAGGGACGTCTGGCCACAAGGCATTGCGGGCGGACAAAATTGCTGATTCCACGCGGTTTGCCGCATTCACGCTGTCTTCAGCGATGTAGTTCCAGATTTCTTCGAGGTCGATAAGTGCCTACGGCGTTAACTGGAATGGGGTCGGCACTTCTCAGGCAATTCGCCGATTTGTCCGGCGGGCTTGAAGAAGCCGAGTTGCCTCCTCGGCATCGATAAGTTCGCCCCGCTCAGCTTGCGCAAAGCCCTCTTCGATCTGGGCAGCAATTGCATCCTTCTCCGCCAGCATCCAGCTTTCATTCAAATACTGTTCGTGAATGACGGCAAAGGCCTGATCGAGTACATCTTCAGGGCTCATACCGGACTGGGCAGCCCTATCGAGAACTTTTTGCTGTTCGGGCTTCAGTTCCAGGATCATGCTGCCCTCCTGAGGCGCAGAGAGACGCCCGTTGCTGGATTATACCCCGTCCCTATGCAACTGCTGCAGCGCACGGTCCAGATCGAGCTTATGCCGCAATAACGTCGCCAATTCAATATTGTCTCCTCGCCGGGATGCTTCGGCTAGCAGATGACGTACGTCGCGGAGCCTGTTCTCGATTGTCCGTTCCTGAATCTCTTGGATCGCACTTGCAACCTCTCTCTCCTCAGGCGGCCTGGTCTCAGCGAGAAGGGCTTCGGCCAGAAGAGCCCGCTGTGCCTGGTCTTCGACCACTTCCATGGGATCTTTTGCTTGGCGGGTCGCGAGGGATTGAAGGGCGAGGAACGCACCAAGGTGCTCAAACAATGCTGGTTGCTTCATTAGTGCATCTATTACCAGGCGGCGCGTTCGCTCGTGTTCGGGATCTGTAACGGCAAGCGCACGCAGCAACAGCTTCTCAACCCCGGTAAGCGTTGCAGCTCGAACATCCACGTGATCGCGCCTTTTCAGCGCCGCCTGCCGCAACTGGTCCCGAAGCACTGCCGAGTCAATGCCCAGCTTTTGAGCCGCATCCCCCGCAAACTGTTCGCGTGCCAAGACATGAGGGATTCGGCTGATATGCGGTAACAGGTAGTTCATCCGTTTCAACTTCTGCTCGGGTCCACTACCGGGAAATAGATGCCTGGCGCGCTCAATCAGGAAAATGTCCAGACCGTGTGCGTTCCTAACTTCATCGACGTACGCTTGCACACCGCGCTCTCGGATAAAGCGATCCGGGTCAAGCCCAGAATCCAAGCTCACGACTCTGATCGAAAACCCCTCCTCGATCAACGGGGCAATCTTGTCGGCGAATTTCTCTACAGCATTCTCACCGGCAGTGTCCCCGTCAAAGTTCACCACAATATTGGAGGTATGCCGGCGAAGGATCGCTACATGTTGCTGAGTGAACGCGGTGCCGCTGGTTGCCATTACATTTTGAATGCCACTCAAGAAAACCGAGATGCAATCCATCTGGCCTTCCACGAGAAGCGCAAAGCCCGCTTGGCGGATTACGCTGCGAGCCTTATCGAGATTAAAAAACACATTGCTTTTCGAATAGAGCGGGGTCTCGGGCGAATTGAAGTATTTGGGACCGGCTTTCTCTCCGGTTTCCAGGGTGCGGCCGGTGAATGCAATGACGCGGCCGCTTTCGTTGGCAATGGGAAACATCACACGTTTGCGGAACTTGTCGTAGATATGGCCGAGGGTGCCATCGCCCTGCTCCTTGGAACTGAAGAGGCCGGAAGCTCGCAGCGTTTCGTCGTCCGCCATGCCGCTGAGCCGGTCGCGGAGGGCGTTGAAGCTGTCCGGAGCCCAGCCGATGCGGAATGCTTTGATCCCCTCGGGCGTTAGCCCGCGCCCCGCCAGGTACTCGCGCGCCACAGCCCCTTCGGGTCCCCGCAACTGCTCCTCATAGAAGGCCGTAGCCGTCTCATGCAGTTCCAGGAGTTTCACCCGCTGGCGCGATTCGGCCGCCTGCTCTGGGGACGAGAATTCCCTTTTCGGCAGCGGAATTCCGCATTTCTGCGCCACAATCCGCACCGCCTCGGAAAAGCTGACGTTCTCAATTTTGCCGACGAAGCTGAAGACGTCGCCCGACGCCTGGCAGCCAAAGCAGTGATAGAACTGCCGTACCGCATGGACGGAAAATGAAGGCGACTTTTCCTTATGAAACGGGCAAAGTCCGGAGTAATTCGAGGCGCCCGCTTTGCGCAGGCGGATATACCCCTCGACGATCTTTACGATGTCGGCCTGCTGCTTGACGGTTTGGGCGAAGTCGGACACGGGAGGGTCTGTATTGAGGATAAGGCCGGAGGGAGGCACACTCTCTGTGAAGAATTGGCCGGGATCATTGGAAGGATCTCGTTTTTGCGGCTTAGACAGTCATGCAGCGCGAGGATGGGTCTGCGGAGGCTGGGTTCGGAAACTCTGGATAAAGAGCCAGATAAGCTCGAAAACGATCGGCCAAAAAAGCACGATCGATACCAGCCAGCCCGATCTTGTCCCCCAGTTCCCGGGTGCTCCGTTGTAAACGACGAGACACAGCGCCGCGTTGGCGAGATAAGCGGTGTCGAGACCTACAAGGCAGGCCCGCGTCGGAGAAATGTGATTTCGGCGCTTCAACAGAAAAATCGCACTCACGATTACGATGCCGAATCCCAGGCTCAGAACCGAAAGACGCTGCCACTCGCTGGTTCCAGCCAGATGAAACAGGAATGGCGCCTCGACCAACACAGTTCCGCAAATCGACGAGCCAATCGCCGCCCAGAGCAGGCGTCGTCCAGCCCTCGTCGAAAGCCGTTTCGAAAAGAGCGCGCGTAGCCGGAGCCAGATCATTGGGTAGGCGAGGAAGAAGGGAGCTCCGACAAGCACATGCCACCAATTGCCCTGATTTCCAGGGACCCGTAACGTCACAGCGTCCCAGGGCGACGTATCAAGGGCAAAAGGAAGGAACGACACCGCTCCTGCCACTAGCCATACAAGGAGCATGACGGCATTGACCCATGTTGGACTCGGTTCTTCTTTCGGACGGGCTCTATTATTGAATGAAGCCCTTGCTTGATCGCTCACAATAACTCCCACCGCGAACTACGCAAAGCGACGAGCACATGTTCCGGGACAATGCGCCGCAGCCCTGGCCAGGCTATCCGATGAAGGGTGAATCGAAGAGTCGGGACTGGTCCGGTAATTACTTGTTGCAACGAATGTTTTTTCCGTGCATCCAACGTGTGAAAGGAACAAATAACCATGACCGCAACCACCTCCGCTCCCGGCACTGTATCCACCTGGAACCTGGACCCGGCACACTCCGTCGCCGAGTTCAAGGTCAAGCACATGATGATTTCGAACGTAAAGGGCGGTTTTTCCGGCCTTTCCGGCATGCTGAAACTCGATGAGACTGATTACACCCACTCCACAATTGAGGCCTCCGCCCCCGTGTCCACTTTGAATACAGGCGACGACCAGCGCGATGGGCACCTGAAGAGCGCTGAATTCTTTGAAGCCGACAAGTTTCCCACGATTACGTTCAAGTCCACCAATATCGACTCGACCGGCGGCGCCGATTACGAGGTAACCGGGGACCTGACCATCCACGGCGTCACAAAATCAGTGACCTTCTCAGCTGAAGGTGTCAGCGAGCCCTCAAAAGATCCGTGGGGCAACCACCGCATCGGCCTTTCCGCCACCACCAAGATCAAGCGCAAAGACTTCGGCCTCACCTGGAACGCTGCTTTAGAGACCGGCGGCGTACTGGTCGGCGAAGAAGTGACGATCAACCTGGAAGTGCAGTTCATCAGGGCTGCGCAGTGAACAGTGCAGTGAATGGTGGACAGTGAACAGTCCGCGGTGAACAGTGATCCTTGCTTCGCCTGGGGATCCGATGAATCCACCATGCTACTCACTGTTCACTTTGCGCAGTCCACTCGTATCCAAATACTTGTTGCAACGAATATCGTTCTAGCGCATCCAATGAATAAAGCCCCCAGGAGGTCAACCATGTCGCTTCGCGCAGTCAAACAGACGATCGAAACCACACCAACTATCGAAGGAGCCGGCGTGAAGTTGCAGCGGGCGTTCGGATTCGGCAAGACCAAGGAATTCGATCCATTCCTGTTGCTGGATGATTTCCGCAATGAGAATCCTGCTGACTACCTAGCCGGATTCCCATGGCACCCGCATCGCGGCATCGAGACGATTACGTACGTTCTTGCCGGAGAGGTGGAGCATGGGGACAGCCTTGGCAACAAGGGCAAGATGGCCGCGGGCGACGTGCAGTGGATGACGGCGGGCAGCGGCATTTTGCACCAGGAGATGCCGCGCGGGGACGCTCACGGCCGCATGCACGGGTTCCAGTTGTGGGCCAACCTGCCCGCAGCACTGAAGATGACCGACCCGCGCTATCAGGACATTCCGTCTGCCGCCATACCCGAGGTCACCGAAGACGATGGCACGAAAGCGCGCATCATCTGCGGCGAGTTCTGGGGGAAGCTGGGACCTGTCGAAGGAGTAGCTGCGGACCCGCGCTACGTCGACATCTCCGTGCCGCCGGGCAAGAAGAAGCGGATCCAGGTGGAGACGACGCGCAACGCATTCGCCTATGTCTTCGCGGGATCGGGAACCTTCCGCGATGCTTCGGACCCGCAGGCTGTTTTGACCGAGTCGCCAGTCGATCCGAATGCGGCCGCGCTCTACGATGCGAAGAACCATTCGCTGGTTCTGTTCGATCGCGGCGATGAGATTGTGGTGCAGGCGGGGCCGGAGGGGATTCGCTTCCTGCTGGTATCCGGCAAGCCGCTGGAGGAGCCGGTGGCGTGGTATGGGCCGATTGTGATGAACACGCAGGCTGAGCTACGGCAGGCGATGAGTGAGTTGCAGACTGGGAAGTTCATCCGGCATCAGTAATCGCCGGGTTAGCGAATTGAACCGGTATTACATGCGGAATTTGCTATACTCTGCTTAATCCCGGAAGGAGTGTGGACCTCCCGGGAGTTTGGCTACTTCATCAGCAGATTACGAGTGCCATTATGAACCGCCAATCAACGGCAATTGTGATGGCCACTCTCATCCAGGACGATCTCTCATCCAATCATCCTCACCTCCCTTGCGTTGGCACGATCCGCAGGTCGTCTCAGCGGCCTGCGGATCGACGGCCCATTCTTCCGGGCCGATCTCCACTGCTGCCGCTCCCACACACGCAAAAGAAGCGCACTCAGTCTACAGCTTGAATCCCATTTTGATCTGTGGCATGGATTACACCTCTACCGGCAGTTCCGCGGACAGAATATTCATCGGTGTGAGTCCCCGTTGGCGCAGGGCGCGCAGGCTGAGCGAGTCGTGACGCTTGGCGAGACGGCGGCCGTTATGATCCACGACCAGGCGGCAGTGGAACCAGGCGGGATTGTCGTATCCGAGAGCGCGGTAGAGCAGGATCTGGCGGGCTGTTGACTTCAGCAGATCGGCGCCGCGGACAACTTCTGTGATGCCCATGGCGGCGTCGTCGGCGACGCAGGCGAGCTGGTAAGCGGGAACGCCATCGCGACGCCAGACTACAAAGTCGCCGAAGTCGACGCCGGCTATGAAACGCTGCCGGCCCAGGTTGCGGTCTACAAATTCGATAACTTCGCCGTCGGGCACGCGGAAGCGCCAGTTGCAGCCATCCGGCGTATCAAAATCGCTTGATGTCGGGCCGGGCAATTGCGTGGGAAGCGCGAGTCGGGGGCGGCAGGTTCCGGGATAAATAGGCTCGTCGTCCTGCAGGTCCCACTTGCCCGCGGCAACAGAGCTATTTGCTGCGGCCCTTTCATGCGGCGCACTGAGAGCGGATTCAAGATCCTTGCGTGAGCAGCGGCAGGGATAGATGTATCCGCGCCGCAAAAGCCTGCGCCATGCGGCCAGGTAGATCGATCGCCTCCTGCTTTGCACATAGGGTGCGAACGGGCCACCTTTGTCTGGGCCTTCCTGCCAGCGGATACCGAGCCAGCGCAGGTCTTCATAGGCGGCTTCGGCAAAAGAGGATTTGCTGCGGTCGGGGTCCAGGTCTTCCATGCGCATGACCAGCGCGCCGCCCGCATCGCGTGCTCGTTGCCACGCGGTCCAAAAAGTGCGCGCGTGACCCACATGGAGATAGCCGGTGGGCGAGGGCGCAAGACGGCCGCGATAACTCGACGTCGGCGTGGGTGCGAGGCTGGCCATACTACGTTCAAGTGTAGGAACGATGGGCCTCGCCGCATAGGTACAGCTTGATTCTCGTGACTAGCTTGATTCCTGCCCTAGTTGGAATCGTTGTTCTTGCTATCACTGTCTTTATCGGTGTCGCGGTGGTGATGGCTGTAGTGGCCGATGTCGTCGTCCAGATGCCTGGGGTCAACAGAGACTTGCACAACGTCCATCTCATTGCCATCCATATCGACGACGAATAAGCTCATGCGGTCGCCGCCCTCCGGATGAATGAAGACCAGCGTCTGCTCGTGACCGCTTTTGCTGGTTTCGCGGATCATCCGCTCCCAGCCTGCGCCGAGCTTTTCCCCTACCATGGTGTTCAGCTCGTCGCCGTCTACCGGTCCTGAGAAGTTTTCGATCTCCGCCACGTGAAGGCCGCCGACTCCGCCATGCGTAGCTTTTTTCGATATAAAGCTGATCAGGCCGAGAAAGGGAATCCGCGTTGCGCGAACGTGATAGCGGCCTTCAATGGAGTGCACCACGCCGCCAAAGCCGTCTTCGCCACTGCCCGCCAGAACGGCCACGGGAATCGCCAGAGCTACAAACGCAATGAGAATCATCGATAGCCGTTTCATTTGCCTGCTCCCTTCTTGTCCTTGGTTTTATCTTTGTCTTTGCCGTCCACATCGCGGGAAATATCGCCGAGCACATCGAGTC
Organism: Occallatibacter sp.; assembly: GCA_049508975.1. Taxonomy (GTDB): domain Bacteria; phylum Acidobacteriota; class Terriglobia; order Terriglobales; family Acidobacteriaceae; genus Telmatobacter. Next base: position 12,169 of record JBELAI010000137.1, read on the forward strand.
CGCCTATGACGCTCAATTTGCTCAGATCTTCCGTGTGGATGGGCCCGAGGATCAGCACGATGGTCAGTTCTCTCGGACCGACATCGAGAATGAACATGCCGTGCGACTCGCCATTCACAAGCTTGACCATTACGTCTGTGCTTTCGCCGGTCTTGCGCTGGCGTTCCTTCACAACCGGCGACCATTCGCTGGTCTCGAAGTATTTGCGCAGTTGGTTAACTTCGTCCGGCGAAAACTGCCCGTCCTTGTCGAATTCGTATTCGCGGACGTAGATTCCGTCGAGACCTTCGATCAGGTGCCGGATCTCGGCGTCGTCATCGTTCTTGCCGTTCATGATCTTGGCAGCGAAGGCCAGCATGTTCTTGCCCAGCGTGACTTCGGTTACGTCGGAAGCGCGGGCCGCTAACTCCTTTTCAATGGGCGACGGGGCGGGCAGCTGCGCTGTTTGTGGCAGCGCGGGTGAGGCCAGAACGCCCGCTGCCAATATGAAAGTGACAATCCTGTTTCGCATAAGACTTTGTCCTCGAATCCGATTTCCGAACCTGTTATGCCCAAAACGTGTTTCATAAATGGCGGCATACTCTTGGCATTCATCCGGCAGGGGTCAAAACCCATTCTTCTCCAGGCCATGTTTCGGCACGACTAAAGTCATGCCCTGACACAAAGCAGGCTTATGAAACACCCTGAAACAAAGCAGGTTTATGAAACACCCATTAGTCCTGTGTGCTGCGTCGCCGGGCCGCGAGTCTTGCATTCATCCGGTTGAGTGCGTGACTGGTAATGCGCAGCGCGGTCATCACCTGTTCGCGAGCCGCCTCTTCCTTGCGCCGCTCCTGGATGTTGCGCCATTCAAAGCCGCCGGCTAAAACCGCGGCCAGCACAAGCGATGCGGCTAGACGCTGCCAAGTGAAGAATGAATCGTAGGATCTGCGCGTGCGCCTTTTCTCCATCAGCTTGCGCTTCAGGCCGGGCGGTGCGGGACGGCGCTCAAAAGCCTGCCGGATATCGCGTTCAAATTCGTCCATCGGTCAACCCTCCCGCGTACTTGTTATTCCTGACGTATTCCTTCAAATGACTCTGCGCCTTGGCCCGCAGCAACTTCAGTCCTCGTTGCAAATGGCTCTTCACCGTGGCCAGCGGCGCATCGAGCGTGTCCGCAATCTCTTCCGGCGTCAGGTCCTCCTGATAGCGGAGGATGAGCGCCGCGCGTTGCGGTTCTGAAAGCGTGGCCAGCAATTGCTCAAGGCGCGCGCTCAATGGAGTGGTGCGATCTTCGGTTGGTGCGCCGTGAACGTCTTCCATCTCCACCCATAAATCCAAGCCGCGGACTTTACGCCTGCGCATCGCGTCTGTCGAACGGCTCATTGTCACCCGCCGCAGCCAGAAGCAGGCATGGTCGGCGTTCTCGATCCTGCCCAGGTTGCGATCCATTTCAAGAAAAACATCCTGCGCTATTTCCTCCGCCAGCCCGCGATCTCCGGTCATCCGCAGCGCCAACGAAAAGACCATGGACTGGTGCTGGTCCACGAGCTGTTCGAAGTCCGGCTGCCAATCGTGGGCCATAAGTTTCGCTTCTACTCTCTTATCCGCAGAAATGCGGGCGCGGGGATGCAGAGAGTACGCGATTGGGTGAAAAAAGTTCGGTGAGGGGGAGGCGATTTGAGGATTGGTTAGTTCTCGGTGGGGGCTCTTTCCGCTTTATCGACGACCGATACGGCTACGTTTCCCTTGCGGCTCTCGATTCTCAGCCCCAACTGATCTTCCAGCGCCCTTTGCCATGACGTGAATCCATCCGTGCCCAGTTCAGGGTGGATGTCCACGCTGAAGTCAAAAATGCCTGGGAGCCCTGTTTTGTCCAGCACTGGAGTCTGCGATGTACTCGCCCTGGCAGGTTCGGCAGGATTGTCCGCGGACGGTATGGATAACTGGACGGCAAGCAGGTCGGCAAACTGGCGCAAATCTCCGTGGAAATGAAATCCGGCTTGCGTCTTTTCGGTTTGTCCCTCATTAAACGGTTGAATTTTGGAGCCCGACTTGGCGACTACCAGTTCGTACACGCGCATCTCTCGCATTTCGGTGTGCTGTGTCAGTTTGAAGCGCTCGGCGACAAGGGTTCGCAGCATCGGGGCCATTTGCTCCCTGGTTGCACCGCCTGCCGCTCTTGCGTCGATATCGTATTCGCTCTGGTCAAGCCAGCTGGGACCGAATACCTGGTTCAGTTGCAGATGGTAAGCCTCCGCTATGAGGCGCTTCAGGGTGACGTTTCTGGCTGCGAACCCGGTGGGAGTATATGTCAATTGGTTGTTGTAGTCGGGGCCGACTGAGTGTTGGCTTGGCCTCACTGATGCGACATCAAAAGACGGCGTTGCGGTTGGTGCTTGACCGAAGACTACTGAACTCGAAAGCGCGAGGGAAATTACGAGAATAGGAAGCGCGGGCATGGCCATGAGCATACGCGTTCAAAAAATGGATGGGCAAATTGTTCAATGTGGGTTAGCTGGTTTCGTTGACTACCCCAGAGGACGGTTGTCTCTGTAACTCCTTTAGAATTGAAAATACCAAAAAATGGATATTACGTAACTTGTTTGTTTCAGAGGGTGTTTTTGGCTAAAATTGACGTAACGCTATTGTTATCAGTTGCATACAAGAAAATCGGGGAAATGGGTGTTTTTTTGGCGGCGGGCAGCTCGAAGTTGGGGCTGGAAAAGGGGGAGATTTCGGATGCTTTGGCGACCATGATTCAATTGTGCGCGTTTGCGCGAATTAGACTGCAAACTCCGGTAGAATTGTCGATCAGAACAGCTCTGGAATGCTATGGAAAGCGATCCTGGTGGGGGCGGACTTGTAGGCTGTAAGCATGGTTGCAGGCGCTAACGTACTCATTCCGTATTTGTTGTTGATCTGGTCCATCACGGCGAGTAGCTTGGCGCGGCTTTGCTCGTCCTCTGTGCCGTCGAAGAGGTTCAGGGAGTGAAGCCGGTCGGGGACCAGGCCGTCGAGATGGACGCCTATGAAGTAGGGATGATTGAACTCCTCGCCAGTCGGTTTGCTCGCCCAAAGGCGGGTTAGAGCGGCAATGAGGGTCTGGTTGTCCTGGCACTCGCTCAGCTTCAGCTCGCT
>JBELAI010000138.1:0-15204 GCA_049508975.1 Occallatibacter sp.
ACCGTTCCTAGAACATCATGGAAGATGGCGTGGAATCGTATATAGCGAAAACCGAGTTCGTCTGTGACAATTTTGAGCTGCGCCTGGCTGTCATCCCGAATCAACGTTCCGGGATAATCGGAGCCGATTGAAAGGTCGAAGAAGCGATCAACCGGGCCGCGCGTGTCTTTCACGTTGGCGGCGACTTCACGCAACGCGTTTTGACTTGTCTGAGCGGAAGCGAGTGAGGTGAACGAGGCTGCGAGAAAACCAAGCCCGACAATACACAGGCGCCGCATGAAAGATCGAAGCATGAATTTATATTTCTCCGGAGTTTGAAGTTGTGATTTCGACAATCGACGTAGTGCCAGTACCCGTTGCCTTGGCATCAAATCAGGCTCGGAAAGATTGGTTAGGCGACCAACGAAGTCCCCTTCCTATTCTCGCTCAGGACAATGTCGCTTTGAGCACAGCCGCATAATCTGCCGCTGGTTTGTAGAGCTTTGGAAGCTCTACCCTCAAGGCATCCGTCTGCTGCTTCCAACTCACCAGCTGGTCGGTCCCGAGAAGTTCGAGCTTCGCGACTTTGCCTGGTCTTGTCGCAGCTGAAAGTCCCAGAGACTGCACCGTGAACGATTCTGCCGGCCAGCCTAGCACCAGCGCGTAGATCACGGTGTTCGCCTTATTGCGCGTGAAGCGAATATCTCTCTCTCCCAGTTTCTTGATGCTCCCGCCCTGAAAGGACCCGGCCTTTATGCTGTTGGGTCCTTCGCCGTAGACCTTCCATGGCCGAGTCTCGTAGATTGCCTCACCATTGGTCTGCATCCATGCCGTGATGCCATCCAGCACCGCTATTTCCTTGCTATCAATGGTTCCGTCAGGCCTGCCGGGGACATTGAGGATGAATGTGCCGTTCTTGCTCACGGTGTCAATAAGCCAATGGATAACGTCGCGCGGGGGCAGATAGCCGCCATATTCACCCGGTTTCTCGTAGAGGAAACGCAGATAGTGCCAGGCGCCGAGGCAGGTCTCCGACTGCCAGGGATGCTTCATGATCTCCGCAGTCAGCCCGCTCTCGCAATCGGCGACAACAGCCTTGGCCAGCCTGTCAGGAACATCCTTGACGTTCAGCACGGCTTCCAACTTGCCGTGCGTCTTCACACTGTTGTTGTAGAAATATGCTCCGATGTTCATCCCGCCCCAACCGAGCGGTAGCAGCGAATCGTCGAAGTACAGCAGGTCGGGGTTGTGCTGGTCGATGAGATCGCGGGTCCGGTCGTAGAAATTCTTCACATAGGACGTGTCGGGGAGTGCGGTCGCTGGGTGCTTCACGCCGTACAGGCGCTGGGGATCGAGGCCCTGCCACCACTGGTCCTTTCCATCAGCTTGCGTGAGACGGCCATCGTAAGGAAGGCCGGCCCATGGTCCGGACTTGTCGGCGCCATGCGAAGGCTGGAACCACCACCAGTTGCGCGCCTGATGTACCGTGACACCGAACCGCAGACCTTGCTTTCGCGCGGCTGCGGCCCAGGTGCCGATAACATCGCGATGGGGACCGATCGCGGCGGCATTCCACGGCTGATGCTTCGAATTCCAGGCGTCAAAATTATCATGGTGATTGGCCAACGCGATGAATATCCTCGCGCCGGCGTCTTTATAGCGCGTGATCAACTCATCCGGATCCCAATTCAGCAGGGTCCATTGGGCGCAAAGCTCTTTGTAGCCGAATCGCGATGGCGGCCCGTAATGTTCGAGTTGATATTTGTATTGCCGCTGGTCCTCGACATACATGTTGCGTGCGTACCAGTCCCCAGCTTCGGCCACGCACTGCGGACTCCAGTGAGCCCAGATGCCGAATTTGGCATCCTGGTACCATTCCGGGGCCTCGTAATCGAGCAATGAATCCCACGTGGGTTTGAACGGCCCATCTCCTGCCAGATCGGGAATCGAGGACGTCACGGGCACATCGTCCCAGAGGCCGCCTGCGATGGATTGCGCTACCGGGTTGTAGTTCCACGCCGATTGTTGCCAGGCCGACTCATCGAGCCGCTCCTCGACGATCTTTCCATCGCTGACCTTGTAGAAGGCCCTCTTGTCCGGCGGCAATGCGCAAAATTGAGCGTAATCCTGCGTGTAACGGTTGAACCCGCCCGGCGACACAGGCTGGTTTTCGGGTGCGGCCTGTCCATAGGATGGGACAGTTTTCGATGCCGCTGCGATTGCAAGAAGTTTGCAGAAGTCTCGTCTGTGCACGAATCCCCCTTTGGGCTTGCCGCTGTTACTTGACTCGATTCGCGACGAGGTCTTCTTCAGCAAAATCGCCCACCTTGCGGTGCAGCTTTATCGAGTCGCCAGAGACCGTGCCGGTGTACTTGATCGCAATGGTCTGTCCATTGAAGTCCAGGCTTTCATCAAAAGAAATCTGATCGCCCTTGATCGTTCCGTTGGTGATGTCGGTTGTCCCGCGGTCGTTCTTCGCCGTGCCGGTGAGCTTTTCGCCGTCCACTTTGAAGGTGTAAGTGTAATGCTGCTCGCCTATCTGCGTGTTGAAGGTTGCGGTCCATTGTCCGGTCAGATCGGCGGCCCATGCAGTCAGGGCAAGTCCCGCCGCCAATATTGTCAAAACCACTGTGTTGCGAAGTTTGTTCACTGCATTCTCCTTTTCGATTGTTGAGTCATGATTGCCCAGTCTGTTGCTTGCTGACGCTACTCGGGTAAGTCCACCTGACCGTCAATATGGAATTTGCCACTTACGGTCGGCGCACCTGTGTCCGGCTGCCCTCCGCCGATGCTGATTGTGTAATCCCCTTGGGCGATGATTGGATGCCCATCTTCAGTCACCATTCCCAAGTCGCGAGGCTTCAGATCGAAATGGACTTTCTGGCTCGTGCCAGGCTCAAGATGTATACGCTGAAATCCGCGAAGTGCAATTTGAGGCGAGCCCTTGACGTCGGGGAATTTGAGATAGGCCTGCAAGACTTCATCGCCCGGAACCTTGCCACTGTTGGTGACTGTTACATCTGCACCGACTGGCTGGCCGGCAGAAACAGCCTGCGGGATATCGAGACCGCTGTAGCTAAAGGTCGTGTAGCTGAGTCCGTATCCGAACGGATAAAGCGGCTTGCCGCTGAAATAGCGGTAGGTCCGGTTGGCCATCCCGTAATCTTCAAAGTTGGGCAACTGGTCGACGCCGGTGTAGAACGTAACTGGCAGCCTTCCTGCGGGATTGTTTTTGCCGCTCAGTGTTTCAGCTACCGCTGCTCCGCCCTCTTCACCGGGGTACCATGCTTCAAGAACGGCGTTGGCATGCCCGTTGATCCAGTTGACAGCCAGGGCACTGCCATTCATGAGGACAACGGCCAGCGGCTTTCCCGTGGCTGCCACTGCTTCGACCAGTTCTTCTTCCGGTTGGGGAAGATCGATGCTGGTGCGATCGCCACCGAGGAATCCCGGCTCGGTGACTGGCATTTCTTCACCCTCAAGCTGGCTTGTGATGCCCACGACTGCGATGACTGCATCGGCGTCTTTCGCTGCTGCGGTGGCTTCAGGGGACGGCGCGCTGCTGTACTTCGTCCAGACCAATTCCGCATGGGCCCTGCCGTCGCGGCTGCCGTAGGAGACCTCGAGCGGGACCTTGCGGCCCTTCTCAAGGTGAACGCGGCCAACGCTCGATGAGATTTCGCCGCCGCCTCCACCGAACGCCATTGCTACCTGCTTGCCGCCGACGGTAAGCCTTGCGAAACCCGCGGCGCGAATACCGAGGATGAAGTCGCCCGAATCGGTTGGCGTGAGGAATCCTGACCATTGCACGCCGAAGGTCTTTCTGCCGGCAATCTCCGGGGGCAGGTTTTTGTCGGTTAGATTGACATTGGGCTCCGTGCGGCTGGCGATCGGCGTAGTGATGGTTCCAGGGACCGGTGGCCCTCTCCGCATCCCTTCGTTGTAGTCAGCCTTGAGGCCGGGCTTGCCGTCGGGAGCGGTGAGAAGACTGTCGGGCACGGGCGTCCCATCAGTACGCAGGAACTGGGTTCCGGAGACAAACGTGATGGCGGCAGTTGGGAACTCAGCATGAAGGCCGTCGAGGATGGAGACAATGTGCGTGGGCTGGCCGGCATAGTTTCCGATCAGCGGCCTCGTCTGGTCCGCAAGCGGACCAACGACAACGATGTTTTTTATCCCCGGTTTGAGAGGGAGCATGCCGTCGTTCTTCAGCAGCACCATGGATTCATTGGCGAGCTTGCGAGCATGCGCGCGATGTTCGGCGCTATCCAGTTCCTTCTCATCGATCTTGGTGAAGGGAACCACATCCGGCGGGTCGAACATGCCGAGCTTTATCCGCGCGGTGAACAGACGAATCAGCGCCGTGTCGAGCGCGCGTTCCGGCAGGTAACCTTGCTGCACCGCATCGATATAGGCCTTTTCGACCGGCTCGCCAAACCTCGAAGTAAAGGTAACGCACTCGTTGTCCATGCCGCGGATGACGGAGATGGCAGCGCCTTGTGCCTGTGTTGGTCGATAGCGATGATTGGCGGCGACGTCCCTCACAGCGTCGCAGTCTGAGACCACATATCCCTTGAATCCCCATTTGCCGCGTAACTCGTCCTGCAGCAGGAACTCATTGGCGCATGCCGGCTCGCCATTGATGGCGTTGTACGCGCACATGACCGAACCGGCCTTGCCTTCCACAACGGCCGCACGGAAGGCTGGCGTGTAGGTATCGACCTCATCATGCTTGCTCACATCCACATCGGCAAAGTGGCGCGTCGGCTCCGGCCCGCTGTGCACGGCATAGTGCTTCGGTGTCGCAATAGCCAGGTAATACTTCGGATCGTCCCCCTGCAATCCGGTCACATAGGCAACGCCCATGCGGCCCGTGAGGAAGGGGTCTTCGCCGTATGTCTCCTGACCGCGGCCCCAGCGCGGATCGCGAAAGATGTTTAGATTCGGGGACCAGAAATCCAGGCCTCCCATGATGCCGGTGTGTCCCTCGCGCACATTCTGCACGTGCTTGATGCGTCCCTCAATGCCAATCTGGGCCGCCATGGTGTGAATTCCCAGTGCATCGAAGGTGGCAGCCAAGCCGATAGGCTCGGGATACTCGGTTACGCCCTCGTTGATGACTCCATGGAGAGCTTCGCTCCACCATTGGTATGCGGGAACATTGAGACGCGTCACTGCGGCAGAATTGTTCTGCATTTGCGTAGCCTTCTCGGCGAGAGTCATCCGGTGCACGAGGTCGGCAGCCCTTTGTTCAGGCGTCAAACCGGTGTCCAAATACGGCGGAGTGGCCGCGCTTTGAGCGACCGCGGGCTGTACGGCCAGGACGAGGGAAAACGATCCAGCTCCCAGGACAAATCCCTGCAACATCTGGGTCATGCGTTTCTTCATTTTTGAACCTCAAGTTGGGGACGTAGGCAACGGTCTTTTGGCCGCGCTATTCGTTCACAAAAAAATCTAGTGAGGCGATCGGTACACGCAGGCCGACACTGTTTGAAACTTGCGTTCATCTCGGCGGCTTTACGGCGCCGCAGCGGCCGGTGGGCTGGCCTACTGGAAAAGCCGCGGTGCAAAGTCTTTCAAGTCGCGGCGCCACGTCTGCCATTCATGCGAGGTGCCTGGCGACTCGTAAAAGACGTGCTTGACGTTGGCCTCCGTAAAAGCATCGTGCAGCTTGACGATGCCGGCGTGCATCTGTGCAGGTTCTTCAGTTCCTACGCCGATCCAGAGCAGGTGAACCTTCTTGGCAAAGGCCACGGGATCGGCCAGAGCACCGTTGAATGCCGTCTTCAAGTCTGGCTTCTCTGTGCTGCGCAACATCGTCATTCCGCCCGCGCCGCTGAATCCGCCAATGTAGGAGAAGAGGTCGAGGTGATCGAATGTGACCTGGAACGTCTGCATGCCGCCCATCGAAAGTCCGGCCATGGCGCGATGATCACGGTCGGCGACGGTCCTGAAGTTCGAGTCGATGTATGGAATCAGGGCCTGGGTTAGATCGTCTTCAAATGTTTGTGCCATCTCCTGCATGGCCTTCATCATCTCGGGCGATCCGAAAGGCTTTCCCGTCAGGTCGGGATCGACATGACCGGCGCGTCGTGCATATCCGTACGCCATCACGATGATCATCGGTTTCGAAGTTCCGTTCGCGATGAGGTTGTCGAGGATGAAGTTGGCATGACCCTGCTTTATCCAGCCAGTCTCATCTTCGCCGCCGCCGTGCTGAAGATAAAGCACGGGATAGCGCAACTTTGTTTGCGAGTCGTAGCCCGGCGGCAGATAGAGAACGGCGTGCCGCCAGTTCCCGGTGACCTTGGAGAAATACCAGATCTCGCGAACGGCGCCTTGCGGAACATCCTGCGGCAGATAGTAGGTTGCGCCAGGTTCGGGAATCTCAATTCCACTTGCGTCTCTGCCCCCTCCGTAGAAGGCATGGCTTCCCGCATCGTTCACGTCTACTCCGTCGATGACGAAGTTGTAATAGTGGAATCCGGGTACGAGAGGTGGAGTGGAGGCGGTCCAAAACCCGTCAGAGCCCTTCACCATGTCAAGTTTCGGGTTGCTCCAAAAGTTGAGCTTCACCGCCGTGGCATTCGGGGCCTTGATACGGAATTCGGCTCGGCCGCTGGCGTCGACGCGAGGGTATTCCGCGCCCCACACGTTCGTGGAAGCGGGCTGAAAACCGTCAGCGCTTTGTGCGTGGCAGTAGCTCGCAAGCAGCAGTATCGCGAATGCAATTCTCTTCATCGATTCCTCCCCATTATTGAATCCCGCCAACTGAAAGCTCGCCTCAAAAGTTGACCCGTCAACCGGGTTCAATCGGGATCGAACCCACTAGCGGGAATCGTTTTCCGGGTCTCGCAGATTACGTCGCTTGCGGTGCGTTTTTCCGGAACAACCGGCATGGTACCCGATCCGGGTGGTCGAAGGATAGTCTATTTTTTTACGTTAAGTACATCGATTTATTACTTGCTTATAATCCGACAGGTTCTGTATAGTCCGAATCCGAGAGAACGTTTACGCTGATCGATTGCGCGTTCTGCGATCTGTCCTCCCGGCGGGCGGGCTCATTCGAGCCGATCCGCGGCGTTCACAACGGAGTCACCATGAAGGGCTGTGCTGGGGTTGGGTTCGTAATTCGCTTCGTTCTTTTTCTGCTGGTGTCTCCTGTGCCACTCGTAGCGGCAGAGAATGTCCATTTATCCATTGATGCTTCCAACCCCGGAGCCATGATCGATCGCAACCTCTTCGGACAGTTTGCCGAGAACCTTGGACACGGACTGTACGAAGGCGTCTGGGTTGGGCCGGATTCGCCCATCCCAAATACGCGCGGGATCCGAAATGACGTGGTCTCCGCACTCCGGGAACTCAAAGTCCCCAACGTCCGCTGGCCCGGCGGCTGCTTCGCAGACCAGTATCACTGGCGCAAGGGGATCGGCCCGCGCGACAAGCGCCCAGCGACTGTGAACTCGGCATGGGGAGATGTCATTGATACCAATGCATTCGGCACAGATGAGTTTATGGATTTTATTCAGCAGATTGGCAGCACGCCGTATGTGTCCGTGAATGTCGGGTCCGGAACACCGCAGGAGGCGTCCGAGTGGCTCGAATACATGACCGCGGCAGCGCCCACGGCACTTGCAAAAGAGCGAGCCGCCAACGGCCATCCTGAGCCCTATAAAGTCGGATTCCTCGGCATCGGCAACGAGAGTTGGGATTGCGGCGGCGCCATGACGCCCGACTACTACGTGAGCCAAATGAAGGTGTACAGCCGCTTCGTGCTCAATATGAATCCCGAGCAGCGCGATAAAGACCAGATGCTGAAGATCGCCGTGGGTCCCGGCACGCCAGATACCGAGTGGACCGAAGCCGTAATGAAAGCCTGGAAGAAGCATACCTGGGCCTGGGACATCAACGGCGTCTCGCTCCACTCGTACACAGTTCCCAACGGCTGGCCTCCATCGACGAATTCCGAAAAGTTTGGGCTGGACGACTATGCGAAGATTCTCAAATCGACGCTCTTCATGGATGAGTTCCTGCGCAAGCAGGAAGCCGTGATGGACAAATACGATCCGGAGAGAAAAGTGACCTTGACTGTGGATGAATGGGGAGCCTGGCACGCTCCTCTGGCGGGTTCAAATCCTGCATTTCTCGTCCAACAGAACAGCGTCCGCGACGCCATACTCGCCTCGCTCAACCTGAACATCTTCGCCCGTCACGCCGATCGCGTCCGTATGGCCAACATCGCGCAGATGATCAACGTCCTGCAAGCGATGATCCTCACGGACAAGGAGAAGTTGGTCCTGACACCTACCTACTACGTGTTCAAAATGTACGTTCCATTCCAGGGTGCCACATTTATTCCTGTCGCCTTCGATGCGGGCGCCTACAAGCAAGGCGGCCTAGCCCTGCCGCGCATTGATGCCATCGCCGCAAAGGCCGCGGATGGAAAGTTGTTGCTTGAAATCACCAACCTCGACGCGGAAATTCCAGTCACCGTCGATGCAGATATGCCTGGCATAACGGCGAAGTCGGCCAGTGCTGAGACGTTGACGGGAGCCGCAGTCGACAGTATCAACACCTTTGCATCGCCGAACACAGTTGTGCCGAAGCCGACAGCAGTGAAGATCCGGGACGGCAAACTCTCACTCACAGTAGCTCCTCGATCCGTGACCATCGTCTCGATTGAGCCTTAATCGCGAGTCGGGCTCGATTTAGAGCCGTGGACGATCCTCGCAGTCGATAGTGTATCAACGGCGGTCGCCGATCGCACGCAGATCGGCATTTTGCTCCATCCAGCATTGGGAGAAAAAGATTATGCACTCGTTCCTCAAGTTTGAACTCGCGAAAACGCTTTCTCAGCACCCGGCAGTTTGTCTCCTGTTTCTGCTTGCGCTGCCCTGCGCCGCTTCGTCCCAGACTCGCATTGTCAATGCCACAGTCGACACGACGAAGACCGGCGCGCCCATTTCGAAGAACATCTACGGCCAGTTTCTCGAGCACGGCGGCGACATCGTCAACACCGGCGTCTGGTCGGAGATGCTCATCGATCGCAAGTTCTTCTATCCGGTCGCAACCAGCGCGCCCAAGCCACCACCGGTAATGGGCAACGCGGCGGGGAACCCTCGCTTCAACCGCAACCCTACGCGGTGGTGGGCTCCCATCGGCGGCGGCGACGTTGTCACCATGGACACCAAGACACCGTACACCGGAGACCACACGCCGCTGGTCAAGCTCAGTGCGAAAGAACCGCACGGTTTCAGCCAATCCGGAATTGCGGTTGGCAAAGGCAACGCCTATACGGGACGCATCGTTTTGGCCGGCTCTCCCGGCGCTGTGGTCAAGGCCACTCTAATCTGGGGCAAGGAGCCAGGGGATCGTCAGACTGTCACCATTCGCACGCTCGGCGCCGCGTTCCGCAAATTCCCGTTGCGCTACGCCGCTGCTGCCGACACCGATGACGCAACTCTGGAAATCACCGGCACAGGTGCCGGCTCCTTCCATGTCGGCACGGTTTCGCTCATGCCCGCGGACAACATCGAGGGCTTCCGCCCCGAGATCATCGCCGCGCTCAAGCAACTGCGCTTCGGCGTCCTCCGCTTTCCAGGCGGCAATTTCGTCTCCTCGTACGAGTGGCGTTACGGAGTCGGCGACATCGACAAGCGCCCGCCCATCTTCGATCCCGTCTGGCACGCGGTGCAGCCCAACGACGTAGGGACCGATGAATTCCTTACGCTCTGCCAACTTCTTGGCGTCGATCCCTACATCACCGTCAACGCAGGCTTCGGAGATGCCTGGTCCGCACGCGATCTGGTCGAATACACCAACGGCGCCGCAACGACGTCCATGGGCAAATGGCGCGCCGCGAATGGCCATCCCGCGCCGTATCACGTAATTTTCTGGGGCGTTGGCAACGAACCCTGGGGCGATTACCAGATGGGCTCCATGCCGCTTCCGCAATTTGAGCTGAAGCACAACCTCTTCGCCAAGGAAATGCGGAACGTCGATCCGTCCATTAAGCTCATCGCTGGCGGCGCGATGCCCGATGTTATGGAGGGCGCGGACCAGGCGAGACGTATCAACGGTCAATATGTCCCCGACTATCTATCGACAGCGGACTGGACCGGCCAGATGATCCTCAACTGCCTCGACAACATTGACATGATCAGCGAGCACTACTACGCATCCGGCACGCAGCACACTGATATGAAGTTGCAAAAGAAGGTGCCTATCGATCCGCCTCTATCGTTTATCGAGTGGCAGCGTGCGCCCGCAGTCCAGGTGCGCGCCAAATACGAGCACTACCAGGAATACCTGAAGCTAATACCGGCCCTACGCGCCAAACCGGTCCCCATCGCCATCGACGAATGGGCATACTTCGGCGGCGGACCAAACTCCTACAAGACTGTCCCCGCTTACGCCTGGGCCTTCCACGAGATGTTCCGCCACTCCGACGTATTCCAAATGGGTGCCTTAACCTTCGCGACCGCGACCATGAGTTCCAACCGCACCGAAGCCATCCTCAACCCCACCGGAATGCTCTTCAAGATGTACCGCGATCACTTTGGCGTCATCCCGGTCGAGGTGACCGGAGACTCGCCGCAGCCGAAGCCAACCTTCCCGGCTGGCGGCGATCAGCCCGCTATCAATCCCGGCAGCGATACCTATCCTCTCGATGTCAGTGCCGCTTTGAGTGAGGATCGCAAAACCCTGAGCATCGCCGTGCTCAATCCATCCGACGCCGAACAGAGCATACGGATCGCAATCAACGGAAGCAAGCTCGTGAGTGCCGGGAAGTTGTGGCGCATGGCTCCCGATTCCATCAATGCGACGGTGCAGGTGGACAAGAAGCCGGAAGTCCAGGTGGAGGAACAGACACTTGGCGCTCTGCCCGACACCATTACCGTGCGCCCGTTCAGCGTGAACATTTATTCCTACCCGGTCGAGTAACTGGGTTCCCAAGAGAGGGTACAGATGAAACTACAGATGCAATTCATTGCGTGCGCAATCAGTTTGGCGGTCGTGTCGGGATCGATTCTCGCGGCCCAGGTACAGACGATCGTTCCCGAAGTGGTTTCCGGCGCAAAGCCCGTCACCGTGGAGCACATCAAGATTCACGGCGCGGCTCTTGAAGGCAATCTCGAAGGCGATGCCGTCGATCGCGACGCAATCGTTTTCCTGCCGCCGAGTTATGAGAAAGATAAGAAGCGCCATTATCCGGTGGTCTACGCGCTGCACGGCTATTCGATTGGCGCCGAACAATGGTCGCACGAGATTCACGTTCCGCAGACCGTTGAAGGCGCATTCGCAAAGGGGGCACAGGAGATGATCGTCGTCCTCCCGGATTCCAAGACCGTCTACAACGGCTCGATGTATTCCAGCTCTGCCACTACCGGTGATTTCGAGAACTACATCGCTCGCGATGTAGTGGCCTACATGGACGCGCACTATCGCACCATTCCCAATCGCCAGAGCCGTGGCCTCGTCGGCCATTCCATGGGAGGGTACGGTGCGTCACGCATCGGCATGAAGCACCCTGAGGTCTTCGGCGCTCTCTACATCATGAGTCCTTGCTGCATGTCTCCGATGGCCGGCGGCGGACCGGGCCCCGCCGATCAGATGAAGGAACGGGCGATTGCCAGTGAGAAGAAGGTTGCGGAAGCCAAGTCCCCAGCCGACCTGGCGGCGCAGTCGCCTGGTTTCGCTGCTGCGCAGTATGCAACGGCAGCGGCGTGGGCGCCCGATCCGAAGAACCCTCCGCTCTACTTCGACCTGCCGACCAAGGACGGCGTTCCGGTGCCGGAGATCGCGGCCAAATTCACGGCCAACTCACCGCTGTCCTTTGTCGATCAATATATCGGCAATCTGAAACAGTACCGCGCCATCGCAATGGACGTAGGCGATCAGGATGGACTGCGATTCGATGCCACCAAGCTGCATACAATTTTCGATAACTACGGCATCGCAAACAGTTTTGAAATCTACTCCGGCACGCACACCAGCGCGGTCGCGGATCGATTCCAGAACCATGTACTCCCGTTTTTCAGCAAGAACCTCTGCTTTACGGCAGATTGCCGTTAGCATGCGGCGAATGCCGGTCACCGCCAGCCGCGACCCCAGGGCGCTCATTGGCACGAACCACGCTGTAAGATGCAGGCGAAGGAAAAGTTGGATCGAAAATGCACCGGACTCAAGGAATTCTCGAATTATGTTGGGCTTCAGGGAGAAGTTTGCCCGTCGTAACTCTTTGGCTCGCAGCCTCGGTGACTGGGGCGGCACAGATGCCCGGCCAGAAGGCGCTTGGTCCTCCGCCTGCGCAAGTCGAGCAAACTAGCCATGGCCTCCTCGCGACTGCGGGCAACGAAGTTCTCGAGGTCACCGTATGTACTGACTCGGTGATTCACGTCGTTGCTACACCCGAGCCTTCCGCTCCCGCTTCGCCGCGCCCGTGGATGCTCGACGCACTGCAATCCTGCCCCGGAGCGGAGTTCACCTTCACACAAGACGCGAAAGTGGCCACCCTGAAAACCCCGAAGCTCGAGGTCACAGTTCATATAGAGCGCGGCAATCTCACTTTCCGGACAGCTAGTGGAGAATCGCTGCTGAACGAAGGCAACAGCATACCGCGTACCTATGAGCCGGTCGAGCTCAATGGCGTTCACACCTACCGCGTCACGGACCGCTTTTCTCCAACGATTACAGAGGCTCTCTACGGATTGGGTCAGCATCAGAGTGGCATGTTCAACTATCGGGGCGCCACGGTGGAGTTAGGCCAAAACAACACCGATGTCGCGATCCCGCTGTTGATTTCAAGCAAGGGCTATGGATTGTTGTGGAACACGGCGGCGCTTACCTACTTCGATAATCGCTTTCCGCTGGATTTGAAGCTGAGTTCCATTGCCGGCAAGTCGATTGACTACTACTTCCTCTACGGCGCCGAGATCGACACCATTCTCCATGAGTACCGCACCATGACCGGCCACGCACCCATGCTGCCGAAATGGGCCTACGGTTTTTTCCAATCGAAGGACCGCTATGTGTCTCTCGACGAGATTCGCGCGATCGCACAACGCTATCGCGGAGAACATATCCCGCTCGACGCCATTGTGCAGGATTGGTTCTGGTGGAAGACCGAGGGCGACCCAATCTTCAATTCCAACTATCACAATGTGGCGCAGGACCTCGACGCGCTACACAAAGAAAACGTACACGCCATGATCTCTGTCTGGGGCCTGCTCGATCCGGAATCCGAAACGTACAAGATTCTGGATGCAAAGCACGAACTCGTGGCTGGCGCACACGTCTACGACGCCACCAACCCCGAGGCGCGCGACATTTACTGGGAGCATCTGCCCGGCAAGCTGCTGGCGCAGGGCTGGGACGCCTTCTGGCTTGATAGCGCCGAGCCCGAAGAATACTGGCCCCACATGGGCGATGCCATCCTAAGCAGCCGCCAGCTCGCCGTCGGCAACGGCGCTGAATTCACCAACGTCTTCCCGTTCGAGCATACTCTTGGTGTGCAGGATCATTGGAAAGCACAAAACCCGGGTAAGCGCGTCTTTCTGCTCACGCGCTCAGCGTTCCTGGGCCAGCAGCGCGTCGGCGCCACCGTCTGGTCGGGAGACGTCTACGGCACCTACTGGGGCTTAAGCCACCAGGTCCCTGCCGGTCTCAATTTCGCCTTGTCCGGGGCTCCATATTGGACCACCGACATTGGCGGATACTGGCCGCCGCACGACGACCCTCTCGCTGATCCCGCGTTCCAGGAGCTCTACGCGCGCTGGTTTGAGTACGGCACATTCTGCCCTATCTTCCGCACCCACGGCCACCGGCCGCATAACGAGTTGTGGAGCTTCGACAAAGTCGAGCCTATCCTTGTGAGATACGACAAGCTCCGCTATCGCCTGATGCCGTATATCTATTCGCTGGCCTGGAAAGTAACGAGCGAGGACTACACGATCCAGCGCCCCCTCGTCATGGACTGGCGCACCGACCCCAACACTTGGAATCTCGGCGACGAGTTCATGTTCGGGCCGGCCATCCTCGTCAATCCCGTGCTCAAAGCCGACACAGCCAAACGCAACGTCTATTTGCCGGCAGCCCCGGCGTGGTACGACTTCTGGACCGGCAAATCGCTCAACGGCGCCCAGGACATCGAAGCGGATGCACCTCTTGAACGTATGCCCCTTTTCGTGCGCGCGGGTTCCATCGTCCCGATGGGTCCGCAAATCGAGTACGCCGCGCAGGATCCCGCCGGGCCCATCGAGCTCCGCATCTATCGGGGGGCCGATGGCGAATTCGATCTCTACGAAGATGCGGGCGACAGCTACGAGTACGAGAAAGGCGAGCACTCCATCATCCGAATTCGCTGGGACGATCGCAACTCGTTACTTACAATCGGCGCTCGTGAAGGCTCATTTCCGGGGATCGTCGAAGGTCGCAGGTTTCGCGTCGTCCTGGTTGCGGGCGGACACGGCGTGGGCGCTGAGGTGACAGGCTCGGCGAACGCAGAAGTCCGCTACGAAGGCAAGGAAGTCAAGGCAACCATCAAGTAATCTGCGTCTGCGCTGGACCTCGCAAAGTAGGTTCCGCGCCGCGGTCACATCTGCTTCGCGAAAGAAGGCCGATTATGACACATTGCAAACTATCGCTTCTGCTGGCGGCTGTGCTGATTGCGCCTCTAGCTGCCGAGTCGCAATCGGCCGATCCTTGCGCTGCCCTCGGGGGCCTCAAGATCGACGGTGTCGAAATCACCAAGGCCGCGCTCGTTCCCGCCGGAACCACCGTCCCACCGCCGTACCCCGGCGCTGCGGGCATTGGCCCGTTGCCCGCACATTGCCGAGTCGATGGTGTCATCAATCGCCGGCGGGGCGCAGATGGCCAGGAGTTCGGCATCGGGTTCGCTCTTGCTTTGCCCGAGACTGCTTTCTGGAACGGCGACTTCATGATGCAGGGCGGCGGAGGCGGCAATGGCATCGTCTCCTATCCAGTTGGCGCGAACTACTCCGGCGACAAGCCTGCGCTCTCTCGCGGATTCGCCGTGGCCAGCACCGATACAGGACACAAAGCAAAAACAGGCGCCTTCGACTTTTCTTTCATGCGCGACCAGCAGGCCTATCTCGACTTCGCTTTTCTCGCCAACGCTGAAGTCGCTGGACTGGCGAAGCAGATCATCGCAACTTATTACAGCAAACCCGCGGCGTACTCCTATTTCGTCGGCTGCTCCACTGG
>JBELAI010000139.1:0-15181 GCA_049508975.1 Occallatibacter sp.
CCTGGAAGATTTGGTGAGAAACTTGCTTTAATGAGAGCACGTATTGGTATGCCCGGAGGTTTGAATGGATTTCCTATTTCGCGAGATACGGCTTGCGGCTCGGCAGTTGCTGAAGTCACCCGGTTTTACGCTTACCGCTGTGTTCACACTGGCGTTTGGAATAGGCGCTACTACGGCCATCTTTTCCATTGTCGAAGGTGTGCTGCTACGGCCGTTGCCGTTTCCAGAGGCGGCAAATCTGGTGGCACTGGGCGATAAGTTGGAGGGCGTGACTTATGCCGGCGACGAAACGCCTGGCGTGACTGCGCCTGGGGTTCAGACCTATATACGGGACACGCATGCTTTCTCCAGCGCGGGCGGGTATACGCAAGCCAGTTATGAGTTGTCTGGGCTTGGCGATCCGGCGAAGATCAATGGGGCGCGAATGACTGCCGGCATGTTTCCTACGCTCGGTGTGTCGCCCATGATGGGGCGGGCATTTACCCAGCAGGAAGATGAGGGAAGACAGCAGGTGGCAGTGCTGAGCTATCAGACGTGGCGGAGCCGCTTTCACGGCGATGCGCACATAATTGGGCAGACCTTTCAGCTTGACCGCAAGCCATACGAGATTATTGGAGTGATGCCGCGCGACTTCGAGTTTCCGCTGGTGCCGGGTCAGTTGAGCCGCAGCGAGCTTTGGGTGCCGATGAGCTTCACGCAAGCCGAGTTGGTGCAGGGAGCGGGGGCTTGGGCGTATTACTTTGTAGGGCGGTTGAAGCCCGGTGTGTCTCCGGCGCAGGCGCAGGAGGACGCGGTTGGAGCGTCGCAAGAGATCATGCGAAACTTTCCGCCTGCGCTGAGAAGCCGCCACATCCACCCGGCTGTTGCGGGGCTGGATGAGAGCACGGTAGGGCAGGCGCGGCCGCTGGTTCGTACGCTTTTCTTTGCCGTGTTGGTGGTGCTGTTTATTGCTTGCGCGAACCTGGCAGGATTGCTGCTGGTGCGGGTGATTCGGCGGAGGCGGGAGATTTCTGTGCGGCTGGCATTGGGCGCCAGTGGGGCGGCTATCGTTCGGCAATCGCTGCTGGAGGCGTCGCTGCTGAGCGTTTGCGGCGGAATGCTGGGGATCGCGCTGGCGTGGTTTGCGCTGCGGGTGGGGATCGGTTTTCTGCCGGAGACGTTGCCGCGCGTGAGTTCGATAGGGCTGGACTGGCCGGTAGTGGTCTTTGCGCTGGGACTGGCTTTACTTACGGGGATGCTTTGCGGCCTGATTCCCGCGTTTGCGGCGTCGCGGACCAGCGTAAACGAGGCTTTGAAAGAGGGCGGACGGACAGGGACCGGCGGAAGCGGTCATGCGCGGCTGCGGTCGGCATTGGTGGTTATGGAACTCGCAGTGGCCCTGGTACTGCTGACCGGCTCGGGCCTGTTGTTGCGCAGCTTTGAGAAGATGCGGTCGGTCGATCTGGGATTCCACGCGGATCACACGCTGACTGCGTCATACAAGCTGCCGCGTCAGCAATATTCGACACAGACTTCAATCGACGCATTCAATATGGCGCTGCGCAGCAAGCTGGAACAACTGCCTGGAGTGCAGGCGTTTGGGGTGACGACGATTCTGCCCGCTTCCGACCTGGAGTACCAGGCTACGTTTACGCCCGAGGGGTATGTTCCTCCCAAGGGTGCGGGTTTGAACCTGGCATGGGTGCCGCAGTTGATGGGCGACTATTTTCAGGCGCAAGGGATTCCGATTTCGCGGGGACGCGCTTTCACGCGGGCGGACGATGCGAATGCTCCGCTGGTGGTGATCGTGAATCGCGCGCTGGCGGAGCAATATTGGCCGGGGCAGGACCCGATTGGGAAACGCCTGCACCGCGGGCCTGCGGAAGCACAATTGCCGTGGCTGACCGTGGTGGGCGAAATTGGCGACGTGAAGCAGTATGGGGCCGATCTCGCTACGGGGCAGCAGTTCTACATTCCTGCGAACCAAGTGAAGGCTGGGGCGGGGTCTTTCGCTCCGCCAACGATGCTCATGGCTAACGGCGGCTCCATCGTATTGCGGGCTGCGATGCCGCCGGAACAGATGGCCGATGCACTTCGGTCCGTGGTTCATTCGATCGACCCGCAACTGCCGCTTACCGATGTTGAATCGATGGACCGCGTGGTCACGGAGGGCCAGGCGCCGCGGCGATTCAATGTCGCACTGATCTCAAGTTTTGCGGGAGCGGCAGTCTTGCTTTCGCTGCTCGGGATTTATAGCGTGATTGCTTTTTCGGCGGCGCTGCGGACGCAGGAGATGGCGATTCGGCTGGCGCTGGGGTCGCAGCGCAGTAGCGTGATCCGGCTTATTTTGGCATCCGCGGCAAAGCTGGGGCTGGTTGGGTGCGGAATCGGTGTGATTGCGGCCTTCTTTGCGATGCGATTGTTGCGGACGATGCTCTTTGAGGTCGATCCGTTTGATCCGGCGGTGATCGTGCTTGCGGCGGTTTCGATATTCCTGCTGGCGGTTGCGGCGTCTGTGATTCCGGCGCGAAGGGCGGCGGCAATTGAGCCGATGGAGGCGTTGCGCGGCGAGTAGCGCTTACCCCGACGAAGGGGAGAGCGAACGCGTCGGAAGGCTTACAGATTGGTAGTCTCCCAGGTCTCAAAATCGAGACCTGGGGCACCCAGAGTATAGTCCCTCTCGTTTTGCTGGAGCTGGACGTAAGTCTTTTGTTTTGCGAATGGCTCGGGAGGCTATTTTACGTAAGTGCTTTGTTTAAGGGGGTCAAAATGGGCCATTTCATACGTAACATGTTTGTTTTCATTTAAATGCGAAAATATCCGGAAATTGGCTTGTTTTTTCCTCCGCGATGGGCTTTTCTGAAGGGGTCTTGCTCGACCTTTCTTGATTGTGCTCCGAAGATGAGGAATGAACTGCAAAGCGCCGGGAGATTTCTTTCCGAGCACCGTGTGTTCGGGAATTGTTTACGCGGCCATGGCCTGGGCGAGGCGGCGGATGGTGAGGATGGTGATGTCGTCTTCCTGGCCAAAGGCTTTGGCGGCATCGGCAATGTAGAAGGCGGATTGGCCGGTCAGGTTGTGAACGCGCTCGAATCCAAACAGCTCTCCTGACGGCTGCCGGGCTTCGACCACTCCATCGGACATGAGGAGAATGCGGTCGCCGGGGTGCAGGTAAAGGCGGACCTCCTCGTAAGTGTTGTCATCCAAAACGCCAAGCGGCAGGCCACCGGGCAGTGTGATTTCCTGACTGTTGAGATAGGGCGGCAAGTGGCCGGCGTTGGCCAGAACGACTTCGCCATTGGCGCTGAAGAGGGCAACCTGGCAGGTGGTGAAACTCTCGCTGCCGGTGAGTACGCGGTTGAGCGACTCGAGGATCCTCGCTGGGCTTCGTTCAGGCGTTCGACGCAGAGCACCCATAAGCATGGAGACGTTCATGGCGGCCTTCAGTCCTTTGCCGGCAACGTCGCCGATGATGACCAGCAGGCCGCCTTCCTCGGTGGGCTGGACGTGGAAGAAGTCGCCACCGACCTCGTTGGCGGGGTTGTAGATGGAGTCGACTTCAAAGCCCGGTGTCTGGATCTTCTCCTGCGGAATCATCAATTCCTGAACGCTGCGGGCGGCGGCCAGTTCACTGGAGGCGCGCTCCTGGTCGCGTTGCACTCGGAGGAAGCGGATGAAGATGATGACGACGATGGCCAGGATGCCGGTGAAGTCGGCGATAGAGGCGAAGTGAATGGGAACGGGACCGGCCATCAGAGTAAGCGGGGAGTGATAATCGTGGCCGCTCCATTCGCTCATCCCTCCGGTAACGATCGGTTCAGCGATGCCGATGATGCTGAGCACCAGCGGAATCAGGAGGAGGCCGGCCTCGAAATTGCGGCGTATGGTGGCGTAGATCAGCGTGAGGGAGACGAAGGATAGCCACCCCAGGAGCCAAATCAGAGACAGTGCCCAGATGACGACAAGAGTTATCCCGATGACGGCCTGGCTGACGGAATGCCTTCCGTGACCGACGAAGAGCAGAATCGGGCCGACTCCGAGAATCACGGGCGAAGTGTAGCGCAGCAGCAGGATGAACCAGCGTCGGCGCAGGGAGAGAAATGCGATAAGGAACTCGAAGTAGAGGTAGGCCGAGATTAAGACCAACTCGAGGACGATGGCGGCGTACCAAAGCCTGTCAATGCGAGCGGAGCTGCCTGCGAGTTCGACAAAACCGATGGGCGCCTGAACCAGCTCATGAAGCGCGAGCCAGAGATACTCGACGTGTCCTTTTTGCGTGAAGTAGAGCACCAGCAGGAAAAGAGCGAGCACGGTGAGGAGGATGGAGTTGACCACGCGGGGCAGGCGTTCGAAGAGGCCGTGTGTATTCCAGAGCTCGAGCCGGCGTTCGAGCTCTTGGCGGTGACCAAGGTGCAGTGTTCGAGCGGAGAAAAAGGAGGTATAAGCCGAATTGCCGAATGGGAAGTAGGGGGTTCGCACCACGAGAACCAGGTTGGTCTCATCGGCCGGGATGTCGATGCTATAGAGGCGGGAGATCTGCTGATAATTTTGCGGAGCGTCGCCGTTGGGTCCTTCGGCGAGAATTTCTTTGCCATTCGCGAATACATCCGCCCCCGGGCCGGCGGCGCTGTTGGAAGGCAGAGGGGTAATTTGCGAGACAGGCAACTCGATCAGGAGGGCGAGTGGGCCATGATTGGGGGCCAGCTTGACGTGAAGCCGGAACCAGGCAAAGGGGCGCTGGTGGCCCCTGGGAGGGCTTGAGTTTTGGTCAGGCCCGGAATTGTGGTCAGGGCCGGGCTGGTCATCGCCGGCGGGGTGGTCTTCGTCGGGGACGTCGGCGAATGCCTGTTGGGCTTCGCGGACGGCCCAGGTGCTGTCGTCAAAATCGGGTGCGGACGCGGCCGGGTTGGCGGTGATGCCGACACGCCAGCCTTTTTCCAGCACCAGCGGGGAGCCCAGGCTGGTGGCGTCGAGGGTAACCTCTGGAGTTTTCTCGACATTGGCCGGTACTGGCCGGGCATGGGCGTGGCCGCCAAACAAACTTCCCACTGTAGGCGGTGGAGGCGGGTGGGGGTGGGATGGCTGGGCAAATCCCTGCAGGACAAAGCAGAAAGCGAAAGCAGCCAGTTTCATAGCGTTCCGACGCAAGAATCCTCCCTACTTCAACGTGTTCTCCACTTTAATTCAGACGGGAAGAAGCTCCAAGAAGATTGCGAAGCGGTTCGAGGGGGCAGGAATTCCGGTTGATACCGGAAGTTTGCACGACGGTGCGCGAGGGATACTCGAATTATTCTTCCCAGTTGATGCCCAAGAGGAGGATACTAGCGTCTAAACAGAGGAGCGAAGCGGCAAGTTCGGGGGCCGTGCTGGAGGTAGGGTCATGGAGAGGGCACTGAAAGGCTTGAGAGCAGGGTCGCTGGCTGCATTGGCACTGGCGCTGTCCGCCGGACTTTGGGCGCAATCAACCGGGTCAACCACGACGCCCACTGCGCCGGCCAGTACGCCTCAAGCCCAGCCGGCGCCTGGCACCACACCCGTTGCTGGGGATACCCCGCCGGCGGCGGCCAGCTCAAAGCAGACTCCTGCTGCAGCGGGGCAGACTGCTCCATCGACCCCATCGGCTCAGCCAGCGCCTGGAACTGCGCCTGTTGGCGGCGACACACCTGCAAGCACGTCTTCGGATAAACCGGCGCCTGGGACCACCCCGGTGGGCGGCGACACAGCGGCTACCGATGTGCATCCGGAGAAGGTGGTCGAGGTCGGAAGCCAAAAGGTGAACGTGAAGGCGGGCAGCATCGACGACGTGAGCGCTGTGGGGAATCGCGACATTGGCGCACGCGGCATGGGGAATTGGTATTCCGTCGACACCGAAATCAAGATGGGCAAGATGTACTCGATGGAAATCGAGAAGAGCACCAAGTTCATTACCGACCCCATTGTGGTGGAGTATGTGAACCGGGTTGGCCAGAACATCGTCAAGAACTCCGATTGCAAGGTGCCGTTCACCATCAAGGTCATCGATTCGGACGAGATCAACGCCATGGCGCTGCCGGGCGGCTTCTTCTATGTCAATTCGGGCCTGATTCTGAATGCGGACGAGGAGGCGGAACTGGCCGGCGTGATGGCCCACGAGACGGCTCACGTCTGCGCGCATCATGCGGTGCGTGAGCAGACGCGCATGAACTACGCGCAGTTGAGCACCATCCCGCTGATCTTTATCGGCGGTTGGACAGGGTATGGCATTTACGAGGCGGCCAGCCTGGCGGTGCCGATGACGTTCCTGAAATTCTCGCGCGACTTTGAGGCGCAGGCCGACTACCTGGGCGTGCAGTATATGTACCGCGCAGGGTACGACCCGCAGGCATTCATCAGCTTCTTCGAAAAGGTTCAGGCCTTGGAGAAGCGGAAGCCGGGACTGGTGGCGAAGGCCTTCGCCGATCACCCGCAGACACCGGACCGCATTCTGCATTCCCAGGAAGAGATTGCGCGGATTTTGCCGGCGCGGGATGAGTACACGGTGACGACTTCGGAGTTCGATGACATCAAGGCGCGGCTGGCGCGGATTGAGAACAAGCGGCGGCTGACCGACTCGAAGGATACCAAGAAGCCTTCGTTGCGGCGGGCCAGCACCGATCCAAACGCGACCGACGACAAGAATTCCGACGACGGGCCGCCGACGCTGCATCGGCGCGAGGACCAAAACTAGGGACTAGGGAATAGGGAATAGGGGCTAGAAGAGCGCTGGCGAGGAAAGACCCTCGTCGGCGCTCCTGTTTCCAATTCACGGTGCGATGTGGGGAATCCGGGTAAATTCCTGCGTATGTGCACCATTTGCCCTAACAACCCTAGGGGTGGGGTATTGGAGATCGGTGGGCGCAACTGGCAGTAGAGTGGATTGGAATTCCTGGTGCCGGAGGTGTGAAGGGTCGAGGGAAAAGCAGGTTAATTTCCTGCAAATACCGGAAATCCCTTGAATTCACAGGCGACTCCGCGCTATATACAAGACTACCGGCAAGTCTACCGGAATCTCTGCAGAGGCGGTTCTGCCTCCTGGAGCCAATCATGCGCATCGCCGCCGCTCGTTCTAACCTTCTTGTCCCAGAAGTACGCGAGGTCATGGACATTCGTCAAGCCTCGGACTACCTTGGGATTTCCCCGGATACGTTGTACAAATATGCATCGGAAGGGTTTGTGCCGGCGTTCAAACTGGGCAACCGGTGGCGCTTCAAGCGGTCACGGCTGGACGAGTGGATGGATCGGCAGTCGGACATGCATGCGGCCGATGCCGAGTTGGATCCGCATCAGAAGAAGCCGGTGCGGCCAGCGGTGTAAGTGCAGGGAATAGAGAATAGGGAATGTCTCCCTGGGGCCCGTTCTGCTCGAGAGTTTCCTGGCGGGTGCCCTTGAATTCCGCATTGAAGGCGAATTGTTGCTCCACGCTCGCTGTCGTCCCTAGTCCTGATGCCCAAGTCCCTGCCTCTCCGTGATAAAACTGACCGGGTGGACCACATTGCTCGCATCGGGCGGTTACGCCGCCGACTGACTAAGGCCGGGCTCTCCGGACTGCTGGTTACTCATCTCCCTGACCTTCGCTACCTTTCTGGATTTACCGGCTCCAGCGCTGCGCTGGCTGTGACGCGGCGGGCTGCTCGGCTCTTCACAGACGGGCGCTATACCGCTCAAGCTGCCGATGAGGTGAAGTCGGCGAATGTTCAGACTATCTCTGGATCTCCGGCGGTAGCGGCGGTGCAATGGCTGGCGGCACAACCGGGTGCGGAGACGGCGGGATTCGACCCGGCGTGGACTTCGGTCTCCGAACTTACACGTCTCAAAGCAGCCCTGCCGACCAATCTTCGCCGCAGTTTCTTGTCGCCACTGGCTGCTCCGTTGGTTGAGCCACTACGGAACATCAAGGACGACGAGGAACTCGCGGTAATGAGCGAGGCAGCTTTGATTGGTTGCACGCTTTTCGAGCACATTCTCGGCTTTCTCAGACCAGGCCTGAAAGAAATAGAAGTTGCCGCGGAGTTGGAGTACAAGGCGCGGTTGCTTGGCGCAGAGGGTATGTCGTTTGAGACGATTGTTGCTTCCGGCGTGCGGTCGGCACTGCCGCATGGGCGGGCGACCGATACGCGGCTGCCGCGCAAAGGCTTTGTGACGCTCGACTTCGGTATAATCCTCAGAGGCTATTGTTCGGATATGACCCGTACGGTATTCCTCGGAAAACCGAATGCCACGGAACGGTCGGCATACGAAGCAGTGCTGGAAGCTCAGGAGGCGGGGGTCCTTGCGGTACGACCGGGGGCACGCTGCGGAGACGTGGATGAGGCAGCGCGTGGCGTATTGCGCAAGGCAGGATTGGCGGAGGCATTTTCCCACTCTACCGGCCACGGGGTCGGGCTGGAGATTCACGAGTCGCCACGAATCGGCGCAGGACAGACCAACAGGCTGCAGGCGGGAATGGTCGTGACCATTGAGCCGGGGATTTATCTGCCAGGCCAGTTTGGTATCCGCATCGAAGATATGGTGGCGGTAACGCTCGCTGGAGGCCAGGTGCTTACGCCCGCGCCCAAAGCCTTGATTGAGCTCTAAAAAACCCGATCCTGCTTGCACCGGGGGTCGCTAAGGAACGAATGAAACCAGAAGATATTGCAGACCTAAAACAACTGATCGAGTTCCTGAAGGAACACCAGGTTGCCGAGTTCGATCTTGACCGGGGCGACCTGAAGATTCGGCTCAAGTTCAGCCAGCCGGCTGGTGGCTCCGTCGGACTCGGCGAATTGGCCAGGCTGCTTGCGTCGGCGCCCCAGGGAGTGGCACAAGCGGCGGCAGCGCAAACGGCGCATTCTCCCGTTGCTTCCACGCCGGCGGCCCCGGCTGCGGACCCGGATGCGGGTCTTCATATCGTCAAGTCTCCCATTGTAGGCACGTATTATGGTTCGCCTTCGCCGGGCGCGGCGGCGTTTGTTTCCCCTGGCGATCACGTGGACAAGGGGCAGGTGATCTGCATTGTCGAAGCGATGAAGCTGATGAACGAGATCGAATCCGACGCTGCCGGCGAGATCGTGAAATGTCTTGTATCCAACGGCCAGCCAATCGAGTTTGGCCAGCCCCTGTTTTCGATCCGTGTAGCTTGAAGGAATTGAATGTTTCGTAAGGTACTGGTTGCCAATCGCGGTGAAATTGCACTGCGCGTTTTGAACGCCTGCCGGGAACTCGGCATTCGCACGGTCGCCGTCTACAGCGAGGCGGACCGCAACTCGCTCCATGTTCGTTTTGCCGACGAGGCTATCTGCATCGGCCCGCCGCGGCTGGCGGACAGTTACCTGAATGTGCCGGCGGTTATCTCCGCTGCGGAGATTGCCGATGTGGAGGCGATTCATCCCGGCTACGGATTGCTGAGCGAGAACGCGAACTTCGCGGAAGTCTGCCGCGCTTCGAATATCAAATTTATTGGACCTCCGCCGGAAGTGACTCGTCTGATGGGCGAGAAGGAAAAGGCGCGCCAGGCGATGAAGAGGGCCAACGTGCCGATTCTGCCTGGGTCGGATGGCGTGATTGAATCGGCGGAATCAGCTCAGGAATGGGCACTGAAGGTTGGCTTTCCCGTCATTCTCAAGGCTAAGGCCGGCGGTGGTGGCCGCGGCATGCGGATTGTGCGCAACGCGGATGAGTTGCCGAACCTGTTTCATGCGGCCAGCACCGAGGCCGCAAATGCGTTTGGCAACGGCGAGCTCTATATGGAGAAATTCATTGAGCAGCCGCGGCATATCGAGTTTCAGGTGCTGGCGGATGAGCATGGGAATGTGGCCACGCTGTTCGAGAGAGAGTGCTCGATTCAGCGGCGGCATCAGAAGCTGATTGAGGAAGCTCCGTCGCTGCAAGTGACGCCGCAGATGCGCGAGGAGATTGGCGCCACGCTCTGTCGCTGCTTGGCGGATATCGGTTACCAGAATGCCGGAACGATTGAGTTCCTGATGGATGAGGACCGGCAGCTCTACTTCATCGAGATGAACACGCGCATCCAGGTGGAGCATCCTGTGACCGAATTCATTACCGGCATTGACCTGGTAAAGGCGCAGTTGCGCATCGCGGCGGGCGAGCGGCTGGATACGATTTTGCCGAAGAAGATCGAGATACGCGGGCATTCCATTGAGTGCAGGATCAACGCCGAGCATCCGCAGAAGTTCACCCCTTCAGCAGGACAGATTACCGCGTTCAACGTGCCCGGAGGGAATGGGGTACGCGTGGATACGGCGCAGTATGCCGAAGGCGTCGTACCGCCCTACTACGACTCGCTGATTGCCAAGCTGATTGTTCATGGTGTGGATCGCGCGGAAGCCATCGCCAAGATGGAACGCGCGTTGAGCCAGTTCGTGGTGCAGGGAATTGAGACGTCGATTTCGCTGCATCAGGAGATCTTCGCGGATGCAGGGTTCCGGGCTGGGGAATTCGATACGAAGTTTATGGAGCGGTTTTTGGCGAAGCGCGCGGCGTAAGGTCGGAAACTTGGAACGGAAGGCGTTTAGTGGCTTCGCGGTTGCCAACTATTGCCAATCGTCGCTAAAATGGAAACACTCCGGAGGTTTCCATGCCTACGCGCAACATCAACCTGACACCTGAACTGGATCTGTATGTGGCTACCAGGATCGAGAGCGGCCAATACGCCAATGCTAGCGAGGTCATGCGAGCAGGTCTCCGCGCGCTTGAGTGGAGCGAGCGTGAAGACCATGTCAAGCTTGAGGCGTTGAAAACCGCCGTCCTGACTGGCGAAGAGAGCGGAGTTGCCGAGGGCGATGTAATGGGCGAGGTTCGCGAGCGGATTCGCAGGCGGGCCTTGGTTATGGGAGCGGTGTAGCCGTTGCCTGGCTATCGGTTTTCCAAGCAAGCACGGCTCGATCTGATTGAGATTGCCGACTACACACTGGACCGTTGGGGACTGAAGCAGGCGGAGCGCTATCTCGATGGCCTTGACGATTGCTTCAAGCGGCTGGTGCAAACTCCGCAGATGGGGCGCTCGTTCGACCAGATTCGCGCGGGATACCGGCGCATCGAACATGGGAAACATGTGATCATCTACCGACCCGACGCTGAAGGGATTCTCATCTGTCGAATCCTGCACCACAGCATGTTGCCTGAGAGGCAGTTGTTCGAGGACCCTTAGGAACTATCCAATCGCGCATGGCTTTTCCGCACCCGCATCGCCATGAAACAATCTCTTGGTCCGAATGAAAATGACACGGGGGCCAAGATGATCCGACGCGGTTCGATGGACCGGAGAGAATTCCTTCAAAGCACAGGCAGGGCAGTGGGCGGCGCGATTGCGGCCGGGGCGTTTTCCGCACCACTACTGCGTGCTGCGGCGATTCCGAACCCGGCGCAGACGAAGCCCGATTACACGCTAAAGATTCAACCGTGCAGCCTGGAGATTGCGCCAGGCGTGGCGATCAACACTACGGCCTACAACGGGCAAGTTCCGGGGCCATTGCTGCGGTTGAAGGAAGGCGTCCCGGTCACGATCGACGTGACGAACGGCGGCGATCATCCTGACATAGTGCATTGGCATGGGCTGGCTATCGATTCACTGAATGACGGCGCGATGGAAGAGGGGTCGCCGATGATCGCGCCGGGCGGGCAATTGAGATACACATTTACGCCGCGGCCTGCGGGGACTCGCTGGTACCACACACATGCTGGAGCAGGGGAAGATCTGTCGCTCGGGACTTACAGCGGGCAGTTCGGGTTTCTGCTAGTGGATGGGAAGGCCGATGCTGGCCAGTACGACCTGGAGATTTTTCTTGCGATCCATCATTGGGGCGGATCGTTTGTGCCTATGGTGGAGACGATGCGGTCTGAGTCGCAGAATCATCCGCTGACTGCGGGATCGGATGTCGGTTACAAGTACGCAACCGTAAATCAGCACATGCTGGGAGCGGGTGAGCCGATCCGCGTGAAGCAGGGACAGCGCGTGTTGATGCGGTTGCTGAATGCGAGCGCGACCGAAAACGTGGTGCTGGCGCTGCCAGGGCATACGTTCAAAGTGATTGCGATGGATGGGAATCCGGTGCCGAATCCGACAGCGGCTGAGGTGCTGTCCCTGGCAGTTGCGGAGCGCGTGGATGCCGTGGTCGAGATGAACGCGCCGGGTGTGTGGGTGCTGGGATCGACGCTGGCCGAGGCACGCACGATGGGGCTGGGCGTGGTGGTGGAGTATGCGGGAAAGTCGGGGACACCGGTTTGGAAGGACCCTGCTACCACGGCGAAATGGGATTACACACAGTTTGCTTCGGCGACGACGGCGACTGCTCCAGATGAAACTGTGACGCTGACGTTTCGCGATGTTGGACCGCAGAAGGGATCGAAGTTCGATACATGGACAATCAACAATAAGTCGTGGCCGGATGCGGACCCGATTCGCGTGACCAAGGGCAAGCGGTACCGGCTGTTGTTGCGGAATGGAAGTGGCGATCAGCATCCGATCCATCTGCATAGGCACACGTTTGAAGTGGCGCAGATTGGGAAGAAGGAATTGAGCGGGCTGCGCAAGGATGTGATCAACGTGATGCCGTTGGAAACCGTAGCGGTGGATTTTGTGGCTGATAATCCTGGGGATACGTTGCTGCATTGTCATCAGCAACTGCATATGGATTTTGGGTTCATGACAATTTTGAAGTACAACTCGTAGAGCATAGGTCGTGTATCGAGGAAGAAGAATGACGGGAATGTATCGGAGTTTGGCGACGGCAGCGATGATCGCAACGATGATGTGCGGGTTTTGCACTGCGCAGAACGCGACGGGCTGGCCGGTTTACAACGGTGGGCTGGACGGTGACCACTATTCGCAGCTCAAGCAAATTACTCGCGCCAACGTGAAGGATCTGAAGATGGCGTGGAGCTTCGATACAGGCGAAAAGGGCGGCATTCAGGACAATCCGCTGGTGATTGGGAGGACGCTCTATGCATACACGCCTACGCAGAAAGTTGTGGCGCTGGATGCAGCTACGGGGAAGCTGAAGTGGAAATTCGACTCCGGCGTTGGGGGTTCGCAGCCGGCGCGCGGTATGACATATTGGACCGATGGCAAGCAGGGACGCGTGTTTGCGGGCATCATGAATTTTCTCTACTGCCTGGACGCGGAATCGGGAAAGGCAATTGAAAGCTTCGGCGAAGGGGGCCGGATCGATCTGCGCAAAGAACTGCGCGGAAATTACGAAGAGCAGTCGGTTGTGCTGACTACGCCGGGCGTTATTTACAAGGACATGATCATCGTGGGCGGCCGCAATCCAGAGACGCATCCTGCGCCGCCGGGGGATGTGCGTGCGTTCGACGTGCTGACGGGCAAGTTGCGGTGGAGTTTTCATACGATTCCGCACCCTGGCGAACCGGGCTACGAGACGTGGCCGCCGGATGCGTGGAAGACGGCGGGGGCGGCAAATAATTGGGCGGGCATGGCTCTGGATGCGGAGCGCGGAATTGTGTATGTGCCGACGGGATCTGCGGTCTTCGACTTCTATGGCGGTGACCGGCTGGGCAACGATCTGTATGCGAATACGCTGCTGGCGCTTGATGCAAATACCGGAAAACGGCTGTGGCATTTTCAAGGCGTGCACCACGACATTTGGGACCGCGATTTTCCGTCGGAGCCGGCGCTGTTCACACTGAAGCGCGACGGTAAGATAGTGCAGGCGCTGGCGCAGACAACCAAGCAGGGCTACCTTTACCTGTTCGATCGCGTGACTGGACAGCCGCTGTTTCCAATTCACGAGGTGCCTTATCCGGCAAGCACGGTACCGGGCGAAGTGGCCGCGCCAACGCAGCCCATGCCGGATGCGCCGGAGCCCTTTGCACGCCAACGCCTGACGGCCGACATGCTGACGACGCGCACTCCCGAGGCGCATGTCTGGGCGGCAAAGGAGTTCAGTACATTCGCCAGCGATGGGCAGTTTATCCCGCTGTCGGTGGGCAAGCAGACGGTCGTGTTTCCTGGGTTCGACGGCGGGGCGGAGTGGGGCGGCCCGGCGATTGATCCGTCGACGAACGTGCTTTATGTGAACGCAAGCGAGATGGCCTGGACGGGCGGGCTGGTTCCGGCTGCTCATGGCGGGAGCACGGGCGCGGTGGTGTATCAGAATCAATGCGCCATGTGCCACGGACCGAACCGCGCCGGTGCGCCGCCCGACTTTCCGTCGCTGGTTGGGATTCTGAATCGGCTGTCGATCGAGAAGGTGACTGACAACGTGAAAAAGGGCAACGGGCGCATGCCTTCGTTCCCTAATATCGACGATGCGCACCTGAATGCGTTGATTGAGTATCTGCGTACAGACGCTGGAGCCGGGGCGGGCAAGGAGTCGGGTCCTCTGCCGGTGCAGGGGATGGTGGCGCAGGCGCCGGAAGACAAGGCGGGAGCGGCTGTCTATCAGGATCATTGCGCAATCTGCCACGGAGATCATCGCGAAGGAAATGCCCCCGCGTTTCCGATGTTGATTGGAGTGAGCAGCCGTTTGAGCCGCTCGCAGATTGTCGACTTGATTCAAAACGGAAAGAATCAGATGCCTCCAACGCCCGATGTGCAGGGACCCGAACTGGCCGCACTGTTGCGGTTTTTGGGAGTGGCTGAGGGAGCCACCACTGCGGCCATTTACGCGGACGCGACCGAGGAGAGATACACGTTCACGGGGTATCGCAGGTTTCTAGACCCGGATGGGTATCCGGCCATCGCGCCGCCGTGGGGGACCCTGAATGCCATCGATTTGAAGACCGGGAAGTACCTGTGGAAGATCTCGCTCGGTGAGTATCCGGAGCTGGCGGCGAAGGGACTGAAGAATACCGGCTCTGAGAACTATGGTGGACCAATTGTGACGGCGGGCGGCGTGGTGTTTATCGGCGCTACAATTTTCGACCATATGTTCAGAGCGTTCGACAGCCACGATGGGAAGCTTCTCTGGGAGGCGAAACTGCCGTTTTCCGGAGTGGCTACGCCTGCCACATACATGGTGGACGGCAAGCAGTATGTGGTGATTGCCGCCAGCAGCGCCAGAGACCCGAAATCTCCGCAGGGCGGGGCTTACGTTGCGTTTGCTCTGCCGAAATAAAGCCGCTAAGGCTTGGGTAGCTGATTTACCTTCAGGCCCGCCGCCTGTGCGGCCTGGTGCTGCTTTTGGTCGAGGGTGTAGAGAGTTTTTGCACCGAGTTCGAGCGCGGC
>JBELAI010000014.1:0-49347 GCA_049508975.1 Occallatibacter sp.
GCGCTGGCCGTTGCGGGAATCGTGTGCCTGGCATTCGGCATGCTGACCCTCGTGGCTGCTCCCGTGCCTGAGTTGGGGGTAAGCCCGTGGACCGCCGTGAGTGTGAGCCTGGCTTTCGGCGTGATCACCGTTTTCCTGATTCGACTCGCTATACGGGCCAGGAAGATGAAGTCCCGCCTCGGCGTGGACGCCCTTGTCGGCAGCGCAGCCCAGGCCATGGAGCCGCTCGCTCCCCAAGGCCATGTGATCGTCGAAGGGGAGATCTGGCAAGCCATCGCCAGCGAGCCGGTTGCCAAAGGTGCTGCGCTTCGCGTAGTGGGTCATGACCAGTATCTGCTGCGCGTCGAGCCTGAAGGCCGCAGTCACCTGGCAGATGCGCATAGTTAGACCGAGGCATGAACAGAGCACTGCAGGAGTAGAATCCTTGCTGAGTGAGGAAGTGAAATGTTAGCGACTCCAATTCTTGTTTTCATCGCCATTGTTGTCTTGTACCTGCTCAATTCCATCAAAATCCTTCGCGAATACGAGCGCGGCGTCATCTTCCGTCTCGGCCGCGCTCTGCCCGTACCCAAGGGCCCGGGAATCATCCTGGTGTTCCGCCCGTTCGATCAGATGGTGCGCATCTCGCTGCGGCAAGACGTGCTGGAAGTTCCAGCGCAGGACGTGATCACCCGCGACAACGTCACGCTGAAGGTAAACGCCGTTGTGACGCTCTACGTGGTCGATCCCAACGCCGCCGCCATCAAGGTCGCCAACTACGTCTACCAGACCTCGCAGTTTGCGCAGACCACGCTTCGTTCCGTCCTCGGCGAAGTCGAGCTCGATGAATTGCTGAGCCACCGTGACAAGCTGAACCTGAAGATTCAGACCATCATCGACCAGCGCACAGAGCCATTCGGCGTCAAGGTCACCTCGGTGGAAGTCAAACAGGTGGACCTGCCTGAGTCGATGCTCCGCGCCATGGCCAAGCAGGCCGAAGCAGAGCGCGAAAAGCGCGCCAAAGTCATTCACGCAGGTGGCGAATTCGACGCCGCCCAAAAGCTGGTCGACGCCGCGGCACTGCTGGCCTCCGAGCCCATGACTTTGCAATTGCGCTACTTGCAAACCCTTACCGAGATTGGAGTCGAAAAGAACACTACCATCGTCTTCCCGTTGCCGCTGGAAATGATGACGCTGTTCAACAAGATGGGAGCTGCGGCTATGGCCAAAGCTACGCTCGACAAATCTCCGGAAAAGCCGAAAGAGTAATCGGCTTGGTGCATATGGCTGCGTAGCAGGTAAGAACGCGTCGCAGCCGCGTCTAAATAGATGAGAGGATACATATTGCGAAATCGGATTAACTTCGGGGATGGTATATGAGCGGAGTTTTCGACTACAGGGATCTGGGGCAGTCCGCAACCTCTCAAGACACTGAACTGACGTTGAGCCCCACTTCGCTGCTGCTGATTTTCTTCGGATTGGTCTTGCTATGCGGGCTCTGTTTTGGTCTGGGATACGCTACAGGCCACCATAGTTCACCGGATACTTCCGCCTCTCTGCCGTCCGATTCAATTGCCCCGCCGGTGCAGCCTGGCAGCGGCCAGGCAAAGCCTTCCGGAAATACGCAAGCACCAGTTGCGGCGCAACCCACCGCGTCGACCGATGAGCAGGCAAGTGGCGGCTCGAACCCCGCGGGAACGAGCGTGCAGAGTGCGGCGGTCGCGGCAGCGGACGATTCATCTGCAGCGTCACCGCAAGTTAAGCCCGCATTCGGCAGCGCCCCGGCCCCGATCCAGACGGGCCAGCCTGCAACAGCCGCAGTGGCCCCGGCCATGGGCTCTGCCGCCTCATTGATGGTACAGATTGCCGCAGTCTCTCAACCCGAGGATTCCGATGTGCTGGTAAGCGCACTGCGGAAGCGCGGCTATGCGGTATTTGCCCGCCGCGAACCCCTTGACGGTCTGATCCATGTAAAAATCGGCCCCTTCAAGTCTGCCGACGAAGCCGACAAATGGCGTCAGAAGCTCCTCAACGACGGCTATAACGCCATCATCCAGCAATAGCGACGCGATTGCTATCTCGAAGGAACGGATGCCGGTTGGAATAGCCAAAGAAACCATCTGACTTGCTGACACGCCGTATCCGCGACGCGGATGCTGACTCGCTGAGATTTTAGAAACCTCAGCTCTTCCTACCAACCCTAAAGCACCCCATCCCACAGCCGCAGTTCCGCCTCCTGCGGCTTCTGCTCCACATGATTCTGCGTATCGAAGACCATCGTTGGCCGCGTCGTGGAGTTGTACTCCGGCCAATCCGGTACCCCCGGAACTGTCGGCGTTTGCCCATGCAGAAATGCGATCCAGGCCTGGTACATCTGGTGTGCCAGGACAGTCTCGGCCGTTGCATTATCCGCGAGCGGCGAAGGCCGATTCCACACCAGCCGCACATCGAGCGAGTGGAAGGCATATCCGCGCATGAATCCGCCTGTCTCTGCAAAGTCCAGGCGATACACCCACGCGCTGCCTCCGCCTTTCAGGTGAGCATCGACGACACGCACTGTCGGGATCCAATACTCCTCAGCGGTGACAGCGCGAATGCGCAGTTGCTCATCGCTCATCTGCGGGTAAACATCGCGGTATTTCTTGAGGACCGGAGTGAATTTCTCCGGCAATAGATTACCCAGGTCGGCGGCGATGGGGTCCTTCTGCGGATGCGGCCCAATAAACATCGCGCTCTCATCGCGATTGGTGCCAATAAGCAGCCGCTTGCCCCGGCTCGGCCCGCTTCCAATCGATTCAACCGGCCGTAGCGGGATAAGCGTCCCATCGATCTGGCAGCGCAGCGGAAAATGCTGCGGCCATGCGCCAATAAACTCTTGCTGCGCCCTGATTAGCGTATCGGGCTGTGCTGTGAGCATGGCTGTTGGATCGCTCTTCGTGCGCGTTTGCCAGTGCTCGGCGAATCCATGCGCGACCGATTCACTCTGCGCCCGGTTCCACACTCTCTCAGCGCCACCGCTCTCCGAAATCACCTGGTGAAAGAACGGCTTGGCGCTCGGCACGCTCATCAGAATGTCCGCCAATTTGGCGCCAGCCGATTCGCCGCCGATGGTAACGCGTGAAGGGTCGCCGCCAAATGCGGAAATGTTTTCTTGAATCCATTCGAGTGCGGCAATGAGGTCGCGAAGCCCGTTGTTAGCGCTCCCGGCGTATTCCGCGCCCAGCAGCGGTTGAAGATCGAGAAAGCCGAAGACGCCCAGCCGGTAAGCGACCGAGATACAGAGTATGCCTTCCTTCGTCATCTCCATTCCGTCGTACATCGATTCGAAGGCATAGCCGGCGGTGAACCCCCCACCATGAATCCACACGTAGACCGGGAACGGGCCTTTGCCCTCCGGAGCCCAGATATTGAGGTACAGGCAGTCTTCGCTATGCTCGATGCCAGGTTCGCCTGGTTGCATCGCGGATGCACCAAAGCGCGTCGCGTCGCGCACACCCGTCCATGGCTTTACGGGCACTGGCGCGCGAAAACGCAGCGGCCCCATAGGCGGCTCAGCAAATGGAACGCCGCGGAATTGCACCCCACCGTCGTATTGCTCTCCACGCAACTTTCCCAATGGAGTGCGAACAATCGCAGGGGAAATATCCGCGAGCGACAAAAGCGGCTCGCACCGAAGCGCCAGCGCCGCAAGGCCTGCGTTGGCAATGAATCTGCGACGCGAAAGAAGAGTTGATCGCATCCGAAGTTTCTCCAACAAGCTGGCTGGAGCATGTTTCCCAAACTTGCTTTGTTTCAGGGCACGACATCAGTCGTGCCGAAAACTGCCAATAAAATGGAGGGTTTTAACCCCTGCCGGATAAATGTCCAGATCTGGTGCTCTTTGATGAAGCATGCTCTACGAAAACTATACCCGAACGAAAACCGCGCTCATCCCCGCATCCATTCCGGGAGCCCCGACGCAATAGCGGCTCGAACAGCCTCAGACAATTCTTCGCGCGTTGCAAAATTGGCCGGCAACACGGGCGAATGAAAAATAATATGAGCCGCGCCGGGCCGAATGCGCTGGCTGCCCTTGGCCATCAAGCTTTCCGTGCCGAAGATGGAAACAGGAATGCAAGGCGCGCCGGTTTGCATCGCCAGGTAGAACGGGCCTTTTTTGAAAGGCAGCAGGCGCCCATCCGGCGAACGCGTGCCTTCAACAAACGTGGTGATGTGCGTGCCTCTCTCAAGCACGCGGCGCGCGGCAGCAACGCTCTCCTGCGCACCCGTTACGCTGCCGTCGCGGCTCACGGGAATAAACTCGCCCAACCGAAAGCAGATGCCGAGGATGGGAAGCTTCATCAGCGAGCGCTTGATGAATACTGAAGTGCGCCCAGGCATGTGGGACATCAGCGCCGGCGGGTCGAGATTCGAGACATGGTTGGACATGAAGATGCAGGCCGTTTCAGCGGGAACGTTCTCTCGCCCCGCCGTCCGCAAGCGAATGCCAGCCACGAAAAAGCCGACGCGAACAATGAAACAGCCCATCCAGTAAAGCGCTTCCACATTGCCGGTTAGAATGGACAGCGGGATCAAAACGATCGCCGAGGGAATGCTTAAGGCGACAATAACGACGAAAACGACAAGCGAAACAATCATGAATGTCCAGTCAACGAGCTGAGGCTCATTTGAGCGTCCCTACGTCCGCATCCACTCCGGCAATCCGGAAGCGATGGCGCTGCGCACCGCCAGCATCAGGTCGTCCCGCGAACTGAAGCCGACCGGATCGATGGGCGGATGAAAAACCACATACGCCGGTCCGGGGTGCATGCGCAGACTGCCCTTGCCCAGGATCTTCTGCGTGCCGTGGATGGAGACCGGCACACACGGCGCGCCAGTTTGCATTGCCAGGTAAAACGGGCCTTTCTTGAAAGCCAGCATACGCCCGTCCGGCGAGCGGGTGCCTTCGACAAACGTGGTGATGTGTACGCCGTTCTCCAGCACGCGATGGGCTGCGGCTACGCTTGCCTTGGCGTCTGCCGCATTGCCGGTGCGATCCACTGCGATGAACTCGCCCTGGCGAAAGCCCGTGCCAAGGATCGGAATCTCCATAAGCGATCGCTTCATGAACGCCGAGGTACGTCCGGGAATCAGCGACACCAGCGCCGGCGGGTCGAGGTTCGAGACATGGTTCGACATGAAGATGCAGGCGCGGTCCCTGGGCACAAGCTCCCGCCCTTCGGTATGGAAGCGTACCCCAGCCATCCAGCAACTGCTGGAGAGCATAAAGCGAGTACCCCGATAGAGCGGCATCACGTTGCCCGTCAGCCAGCACCAGGGAATGAACAGTACCGCCGTGGGAATGCCCGTGACGACCATCGTTGCCAGGAAGAGGAGCGATGAGATCATTCGGAGTCTTCCCCTTGGGCTCTATCGGGGAAGCGTGTTTCAATGGCAGGGAAGCGTTCCCGCAGCCGTGCCGGAAGCTTTTCATAGATGCCGTCAAAAGCGCCGTTGGAAAGGATGGCCACAACATCTCCAGGCTCAAGCTGCGGCGCAATGGCGTCAACGATCGCATCTCCATCGGGATGCAACTCAGCCTGTGCGCCCTCTGCATGAAGAGACTCGATAACGTCTTCCGGATGCAGCCGCTCCGCGTTGGGAATGCGCTGCAGCTGATAAACACCCGCCATCACAACGCGATCGGCAAGCCGCAAACTGGCCACGAGATCAGCCTGCAGCACCTTGCGCCGCAGCGTATTGGAGCGCGGCTCAAGCACGGCCCATAGACGTGACTTCGGATAGACAGACCGCAGTGCCCGCAAAGTTTCGCGAATCGCAGTGGGGTGATGCGCAAAGTCGTCGATGATAGTGATGTTGTTGACGACGGCGCGAACCTCCAGCCGCCTTTTGACGCTTTTGAAGCTGCCCAGCGCAGC
Source organism: Occallatibacter sp. (assembly GCA_049508975.1). GTDB lineage: Bacteria > Acidobacteriota > Terriglobia > Terriglobales > Acidobacteriaceae > Telmatobacter. The sequence goes on from JBELAI010000014.1 coordinate 5,898, forward strand.
CACAATTGATTCCTTGCCGATCCCCAGGCCGCATGCAAGCGCTGCCGCGGCCGTGGCGTTTAGCGCGTTGTGTTCGCCGGCGAGTTGCATCTCAAGCTCAGCCCAGAGCGCGCCCAGGTGCCAGATATCCCATCGCGTCAGCCCATCTTCATGCCGCAGATTCCGAAGTTGCCAGTCCGAGCCGTCAGAGAATCCGTAGCGCTCAATGCGGCACAGCGCAGGCTTCACGCATTCCGTCACATCGCCGCTTCCATCGTAGGCCACAATGAGCCCGCGCCGCGGCACCAGGTTCACCAGCCGTTTAAATGCGGTTTTCACGGCTTCAAGATCCGCATAAATATCCGCGTGATCGAACTCCACATGCGTCAGAATCAACGCATCCGGAAAGTAGTGAAGAAACTTCGGTCCCTTATCGAAGAAAGCGGTATCGTATTCATCGCCTTCAATAATGAACGTGCGAGTAGGCCGCAGTTGAAAACTGGTAGCAAAGTTTTCCGCCACGCCGCCGATGAGGAACGATGGCTCGCGCCGCGCATCGATTTTCGAAGCAACCTGGTAGATCCACGCCAGCATGCTTGTCGTCGTAGTCTTTCCGTGCGTCCCCGCAACCACCAGCGACTCGCGCCCGGCGAGAAATTCTTCATGCAGCAGCGCGGCCAGAGAGGTGAAAGGAATACGCCGATCGAGCACATACTCCACCTCGGGATTGCCGCGCGAAAGCGCATTCCCAATGACCACCAGATCCGGTGCTGGCAAAAGATTGGATTCGGCAAAGCCTTCCAGAATCGGAATGCCGAGCGAGTGCAGCAGATCGCTCATCGGCGGATAGGCAGCCTTGTCAGAACCGGTGATGCGATGACCTTGTAACTGGAGAAGCCCGGCAAGCGAAGCCATGGCAGTGCCGCATATTCCACTGAGATGAATGTGACGCGAGGTTTTCATAAGAGTCAAAGAATTACCGCGGGTTGCAACAGATTTAATTCGGCCTGGCTTGTCGCGTGCAATTCCGCTTCGACGCCCAGTGTGAGCGTAACGTTGGAGCGCGAAACATGCCCGCTGCGCAGGCCTATTGCTATCGGTCCTTGAAAATCTTCAAGCACACGCAAGATCACTTCCTCCAGCAGTTCTGGCTGCGCCCCAGGTGAAACGCAATCCAGCATTTCGCCGAAGACAATCCCGCGCACCTTGTCGAGTTTTCCCGCCTCCTGCAGTTGCCAGAGCATGCGGTCTATCTGGTAAGGCTTGGTGCTTACGTCTTCAATGAACAGAAGTTTGCCTTCGGTCTGCGGCTCATACGGCGTCCCGAGCAACGCAACCAGAATGCTCAAGCATCCTCCGTAGAGAGTGCCGCGCACGCGCCCTGGGTGCAGTGTCCGCAATCCCTCCGCAGCGCCAACGGAATAAGTCTGTCCCTTGAGCGCCGCTTGCAAACTGGGGAGATGCACGCCGTCTTCGCGCGCAAAATCGGCAGACAACATTGGTCCGTGAAAAGCCGGCAGCCCAATCTGATCAAGCAGCCATAGGTGAACCGCTGTCAGGTCGCTATACCCAATCAGCGGCTTGGCGCTCTCCGCAATCAGATCCAGATCCAGCGCATCGAGCAGGTAATTGGAGCCGTACCCGCCACGCGTTGAAAAGATGGCACGCACATCGTCGTCGGCGAAAGCATGATGCAGATCGCGCAGCCGCATCTCCGGCGTTCCTGCAAAATAGAGCGGGCCACGCGTAAGAATGTGTTCGCTGGCCTTCGGTGCATAGCCAATCGCGCGTAGCGCCTCTATTCCGCGCTCGACTCGTTCAGGCTTCGGTGTTGATGCCAGTGAGACAACCGCCACTATGGCGTCACCAGGCACTGCGGAGGGCTTGAGCAGTGTGGTCATGCGTAGAAGGCCTCTCCCCTCGCAATCAGCGTGGCTGGCCCAGTGAGCCGCAATTCCGCTCCAGGGCCTTCCCAACTGACAGTCTGCAAGCCTCCGGGCGCTAGAACTGTGAGTGGTGTACGGCATCCCATGACTGCGCGTGCCGCAGTGGCCGCTGCGGAACTGCCGGTTCCCGAAGAGGTCGTCGGTCCCACCCCACGCTCGAAGATACGAATCTCGATCTGCTCAGGGCTGAGAATGTGGACAAATTCGACATTCGTCTGCTGCGGAAAATCGGAGTGCACGCAGACCTCCGCGCCAACCGCCTGCCACGCCTTACCAGCGACGGTGAACTCCGGGTTGTCGACGATTACCACGAAGTGCGGATTGCCGGTACTGACTTCGATGCCCACAACGCGCATCCCTCCCGCGATCGTGACCGTGTGCGGCTGGAAAGCGGGAATTCCCATGCCCGTGGTTACTTCCACCGTGAATCCGGCCGATGCGCTGAGGCCATTAATCTGACAAATACGCAGACCTGCGCCCGTTAAAATCTCCAATACCTCGCCGGGCTGGGCGCGAATTACATGAGCCATCCACGCGGCCACGCAGCGTGTGCCGTTGCCGCTTATCTCCGCAACGGAGCCATCGGCATTGTGCAGCCGGATGCGGCCGGATTTAGGGCCGGTCCAGTCAAAAAACTCCACGCCGTCCGCGCCAATGCCGGTCGTGCGCGAGCACAGGCGCCGCGTGAGTTCCACCCAGTTGTAGCCGCTTGCATCGTTCTCGGTCACAATGAGAAAGTCGTTGCCGCAGGCGTGGGCCTTCGTAAAAGGGATCAATCGTCCTCCGGATCACGAAAGGTAAACAGCGTGTCGATGTCGGGCCTGGCTTGGAGTTCTGCGCTCAGCCGCTCATGCTGGCGCTTGGTGGCTGCAAGAGGAAAACTGATGCGCTGAATTTCACCGATGGTGTCTGTCTGAATGTCGGTGAGCCGCTGACGAATGCCATCCATCGCGTCAAGAATTGACTGCAGCATTTGCGGCTGATCGTGACCGCGGATCTCATAAGTCACGGGGTATGCCTTGAGGCTCACACGATGCTCGAGAAAGCCCACCACCGCCAGCGCGAAAATGACAATCACGGCTCCCACGGCGGCGGCTGCATAAAGCCCGGCGCCGCACGCCATGCCGATGGACGCAACCACCCAGATACTCGCCGCGCTGGCAAGCCCGCTCACGCGAGTGCGGTTGTGAATGATGAGCCCTGCGCCCAGGAAGCCGATGCCCTGCACGATATTCGAGGCCACCTGCCCCTTGTTGTTTCCGATTTCGCCCGCCAATACCGGCGACAGAAGCGTAAAAAACGCAGCTCCCAGGCAGATCAGCAAGTTGGTGCGCACGCCGGCAGACTTGCGGCTCAACTCGCGCTCCAGGCCAATCACGCCTCCCAGAAGAGCAGCCAGCAGCAGTCGGCCGACGGCGCCATTGACCACAACCATCTGTTCCAGCATGTTGAAGCTGAAAGGCTGCGCGATCTGTGCCAGGGCAGTATTCATGGAGGATCCTTGAGCGATGCTACCACTCCGTCAGTGTGATTGCGGAACCTAGTTGCACCAGATGTACCGGAGACGTAAAGCGTCACCGAAGGCTGGCCGGGCGTCGAAAAGCGCCGATACACGGTGAGCCCGGCCGGGTGATCGTGTACGGCCTGGTCGACCTCGTCCCCATCGAATGCCAGAACAAGAGAGGCATGGGCAGACGGAGCTTTCAGAGCATCGCGATAGACTTCGAGGTCGCTTTCGTTGATCGTCTGGCGCAGCGGAATTCCGGTCAAAGCCACAATCTGTGGGTCGGTGGAGGTAATCATGAGGACCACCCCGCCCGGCCGGCCGGCGAGAAGTGAGCGCAGAACCGGCGGGATCTGGAGCTCGTAAGGCCGATGGGCCGCGTCGATTCGTGTGCCCTCAACGTAAACCAGCGGACGCTCGCGCAGCATTTGAAACGCATTCAATCCAACCAGCGCCAGCAGCAAAATTGCGGTGAAATTGGCCCATTTCATCTGCGAGGGAAGAGGCTTGAACTGCCGCACCGCAGCAATGAAGATCTGCGCCGCAAATCCGAGACTAAGCGCGATCCCCGGCAGCAATTCAATTCCGTAGCGCAGATTATAGTAGGAGTGCGGCCACCAGACGGGCAGAAAAATAGGCACCGATCCATACGCAACTGAATACGCGTAGAAGGGAACAGGCAGCGCCAGCAAGAGTGTCCATGCCAGCGTTCGCCGTCGTGCGGTAATCCAGCCCCAAGCAGCGCCCACCAGGGCCAGCACCAGCAGCGTGTTGCCCCAGGCTGCGGCAGCAGCGTCCATCTCCGCAGCCTTCACGTAAAAAATGAGCGAGACCCACGGGTTATGCCAGCCGGGATGCGGCGGAAATCCCGGCATGGAGGTGCGTATCTCAATGGCCTTCGCAGAGTAAGGCCCGCGCGCAAAAAAGAGCCAATCGCCGAACGCCGCGTAGTTATACACAAACCAGAAAGCCGGTGCAGCAGCGACCAGAAAGCTCGCGATCCAGAATGCACGCGAGCTCAGTTGACGGCGCCGTGCAAGCGTTATGCCGATCGCGACCCAAGCCAGGAACGCCATGATCCAACCGTCGTAGCGCGTAAAAACAGCAGCCACAAGCAACACCGCTATCAACCAAAGCCGACGGCTGTTTTGCTTTGTGTCCGCGTCCAGGCCTGCGCGCCATTCCACCAGGCAAAGGGTTATCCAGATCAATTCGCAGACAAAGAGCGGCTCTGTCATAGCCGTAGTCTGCAGATAAAGCAAATTCGGATTGAGGCCGAAAAACACCAGCGTAAGCGCCGCTGCGGAAGGAGCCATCCAACGTCGCGCCAGCCTGTAGATTCCCGCGCAAGCCGCGAGGTAAGCCAATGCGGAGGGAACCACGCCTGCAAATCCATCCGCCCACCAGCTATACACCTGAACAAACGGGATGAAAAGAATATGCGGCAGCGGCAGCCACACTGAGCCGAGCTGCGAAAAGCGCGGCTGGTGCGAATCGAAAACGCGCCGCGCAATGTTCAGATGGGCAACAGCATCGCCATAGTTGAGCCATGTGCCGTTGCGCCATCCCCACACAATTGCGATCAACGAGGCCGTCGCACACGTGGCCAGTACCGCCAACCATTCCGTTTTTGTGATGGTCGTACGCGAACTGGCCTCGTGCGCAATGGGCCCATCAGTCAAGGTGCGTCAACTCGCGGAACACGATGAACCGATCGTCGATTTCCTTGCGCGTCAGCTGTTGCAGCCGTTCGGTTCCAAACCGCTCGCACGCGTAGGAGCCCATCACGCTGCCATAAAACATGGCGCGCCGGAAGACGGCAGGCGTGACTTCGGGCTGCGAAGCGAGATAGCCAAAGAAGCCTCCTGCAAAGCTGTCGCCCGCGCCCGTTGGATCGACTACCTCTTCCAGCGGCAATGCCGGTGCGCGGAATGCATGGAGCGGGCTCTGCGATTCTTTCGAAAAGCTGTGCTCGCTGAAGAAGGCCGTCGCTCCATACTCGCCGTGCTTCACAATGAGCGTTTGCGGCCCCAGGCTCAGCACGCCGCGTGCCGCCTGCACCAGGTTGTTGTTGCCCGCAAGCATGCGCGCTTCCGTGTCGTTGATGAGCAGAATGTCCAGGCCCTTCAGCATTTCAAGTAGAGCAGGACGATGATCTTTAATCCAGTAATTCATCGTGTCGCCGGCCACCAGCTTTACGCCCGGCATCTCTTCGCGAACGCGCCGCTGCAGCACAGGATCGATGTTGGCTAAAAAAAGAAATTCCGAGTCGCGGTAGGCATCGGGAATCTTCGGCTCAAACGAAGCGAATACGTTGAGTTCCGTGTTGTGCGTCTTGGCTTCGTTCAGGTTTTCCAGATAAGAACCTTCCCAGAAAAAGCTCTTGCCCGCTGCACGCTCAATGCCGCGGGTGTCGATGTGGCGTGCCTCGAAAACGGCCTCCTGTTCAGGCCCAAAGTCCTCACCCACAACAGCGATCACGCGCACATCGGTAAAGAAACTGGCGGCCAGCGAAAAATAAGTTGCCGCTCCACCCAGGCAACGGTCCTTGCGTCCTGCGGGTGTCTCAATTGAATCGTAGGCAACGCTGCCCACCACGGTTATAGCCATTTTTCTTCCTCTTTTCTGTTTAGTGTTTATCTGCCAATTCTGAATGCTCAGCGGTTTCTGTTACCAGCCAAGATACTTCCCAAACAACAGGCCGACTTTTTCCTTTGCCGCATCTGGTATAGCATCCGGTTGTGTAAGAACCGCGTACTTCGCGGCAGAAGCACATGCGCACATGCGCTCGTTCGGCAGAGCCGCCACCGCAGCCTTCACCACCTTAGCGGCGTTCTCCGCGTTCTGGTGCAGCACGGCGACAATCTCTTCGATGGTGACCGAATCGTGCCCTTCCCGCCAGCAATCGTAGTCGGTGACCATGGCCACGGTCGCATAGCAAATCTCGGCCTCACGTGCCAGCTTCGCCTCCTGCAGGTTAGTCATGCCAATCACGTCCGCGCCCCAACTGCGGTACAGATTCGATTCCGCGCGCGTCGAAAACTGCGGACCCTCCATGCAGACATACGTGCCGCCCAGCTTGCCCACGACGCCTACTGCTGTACACGCCTTGACAGCCGCCTTGGCCACCGTGGCGCAAACCGGATCGCCAAAGGCCACATGCCCCACAATCCCCTCGCCGAAGAATGTCGAGATGCGATGAAATGTACGATCGATGAACTGGTCGGGCACAACAAAATCCGTGGGCTTATGCTCTTCCTTCAGCGACCCGACTGCGGAGACCGAAAGAATGCGCTCCACGCCGAGTTTCTTGAATGCGTAGATATTGGCGCGAAAATTTAACTCCGACGGCAGAATGCGGTGTCCTCGCCCATGGCGTGCAAGGAAGGCGACCTTGCGCCCTTCCAATTCTCCCAGCACAAAAGCGTCAGAAGGTGCGCCAAACGGCGTTTCCACGCGCTCCTCGCGCACGTCGGTAAATCCAGGCATCGAATAAAGCCCGCTTCCGCCGATAATCCCAATCTCTGCTTCCGCCAATGATTCTCCTCTTCCGCGGGCAATCCATTGGCCCACGTGCCTCAATTCATCAAACATCTCAGTATAAAGGGCGAGGCACGCCCCGCCTCGCGAGCCATCGATTCGGCAGGTATCTCCACCAAAACCTGTTTAAAGGATTGCCGATCGGGTCTATAGTGATTCGTAACCGAAATCGGAAAACAGAGACAGGGGATCGAGCAAGATGACACCTGAGCTTAGCCTGTTTTTCTTCAGTGCCGACTCCGCTGAGCGGCAGCACGATCGATACCGATTGCTCTTCGACGCCGCAAAGTTCGCCGATGACCACGGATTCACCGCCGTGTGGACGCCGGAACGGCACTTTCAGCGCTTCGGCGGGCTCTATGGGAGCCCCACCGTGACGGGCGCCGCGCTGGCGGTTCTAACCAGGCACATCGCCATTCGTGCCGGCAGCGTGGTGCTGCCTTTGCAAAACCCTCTGCGCGTGGCCGAAGAGTGGGCTATGATCGACAACTTCTCCAACGGCCGTGTCGCCATCGCGGCTGCCTCCGGTTGGCACGTCAATGATTTCGTGCTTTCGCCCGGCACCTACAACACCCGCTACGAGGACATGTTCCAGAAGATCGCCTTGATTCAAAGGCTCTGGCGAGGGGAAAAAGTATCCCTGCCCAATGGTGCAGGCATCGCGACCGAGGTTGGCATTCTCCCCGCGCCCATTCAAAAGGAGCTGCCCATATGGCTCACCGGTCAGTCGGACGATACATTTCTCCACGCCGGCACCCTTGGGTTCAACGTTTTAACTGCAAACTTCGCGCTCCGGCACGACCTGGCAGAGTTCGTTCGCAAAGTAAAAATCTATCGGCAGGCGATACTTGCCCATCATGGCCGTCGCGGTCACGTCACCCTGATGGCTCATACATTCGTCGCGGAAGATCATGAAGCGATCCGGACGATTGCCCGACCCGCACTCACCAACTATCTGAAGATCAACATCGAGATGCAGAAAGACAATTCCGCTGGCAAGCGAGACGAGCGCGGCTTTTCTGAACTCAACCAGCGCGAGACCGAAATCATGATCAGGACCCAGGTCAACAACGACTTGCAGAGTCCGCTAAGTTTCGTCGGGACCTTGGCGCATTGTGCCGAACAGGCACGATATCTCTACGAGAGCGGAGCGGATGAAATAGCCTGCCTGATCGACTTTGGAATCGGGCACGAAGACGTCATGGCCAGTCTGCAACGCCTGTCCACGCTGGTCCTGCCTGAAAACCCTTGAAATCACTGTGCATAAGCCGCGCAGAATGTTACAACAGTTGTGCATGGTCAAGCGCCCCAAACCGGGAACCGAGCCCCAGCCCGGTCAAACCATCAGCCTCCGCATCCTCGGGGAGTATTTGGACCTCTCGCCGGCGACTATTTCGCTGGTGCTGAACAATGCGCCGGGTGTTCGTTCCATCCCCCAGGAAACCCGCGACCGGGTGACCGAGGCGGCAGCCAAATTCGATTACCGGCCGAGCTTTTATGCACGATCGCTGCGCAAACGGCAAACGTTTTCAATCGGCGTCCTGGTGCCCGACCTCAATGACCACTACGCCACACAGGTGCTCTCCGGAATGGAGGAGTTGCTGCTGGAGGAAGGCTATTTCTATCTGACCGCGAGCCATCGCCGCAAGCCCGATCTGATTGAGGAGTACCCGCGTCTTCTGCTCGACCGCTGTGTGGAGGGATTCATCCTCATCGATACAGTCCTCGAGCACAGCCTGAAACTGCCAGTGGTTGCCGTGGCCGGTCATCGCAATTTTGAGGGCGTAACCAATGTTGTTTTAGACCAGCGCCGGGCTGCGGAACTCGCCCTGCGCCACTTGGTCCAGTTGGGGCATCGCAAGATCGCATTCATGCGCGGAGGCAGCCACAGCTCCGACGCCGACGACCGCTGGGAGTGCCAGATGGCGGTGGCCAGGGAGTTGAAGATTGAAGTTCCACCGGAACTGATGGTGACCATCAAGCTGCGGGATTCAACACCGGAGATGGGCTTTGGGCCAGCCCTGGAACTGTTGAACCGGGGCGTCGATTTTTCCGCACTACTCTGCTACAACGACGTGTCGGCGTTCGGAGCCATCCGTGCGCTCGTGGACCACGGCCTGAAAGTGCCCGAGGATGTCTCGGTGGTAGGGTTCGACGATATCCAGAGCGCGGCCTTCCACAACCCAAGCCTGACCACCATTCGCCAGCCATTGATGCAGATGGGCGGAGTGGCCGCGCGCATTCTCCTGCAGCGGATTCGCGGGCAAGCCACGTTTCCTGACTCCGTGCCGATTCTGCCGGAGCTCGTAATTCGCGAGTCGAGCTGTCCCCCGGGCCCACGCCGCACCAAAAGCAAGCGAAGCTGAGATCTCCGTGAAGCCATGCTCGAGGTTCCACCAAGCTCCGTAACCTGGGCCCCGCGAAAGCCGTGCTCCGATGAGTTGAGGGAGTCTGCACGTCAGCGAGTGAGTGATGAAGTCCGCTGACTTGCTGGCGGCGGAACCACGCTGACTAGCTGACTTGCCAAGTCACTGTTACGGCATTACCAGCACTTCCACCCCGGAAGCCGCATCCCTCCGATGAAACACCTGTTCTGTAGCCTTCTGAAAATCTTCGGGCTTGGCGAACGGAATATCGGTAAATGTTTGTGGATTGCGGTCCGTAAGCGGGAACCACGAACTTTGCACCTGGACCATGATCCGATGGCCGCGCCGGAACGTGTGAAAAAGGTCAGGCATGGCGAAGTTGATTTCGGCTTCCTTGCCCGGCGTCAGCGGTTCAGGCTTTTCCCAGCTGTTGCGGAACTTGGCGCGGAACGGTTCTCCACGCAGCATCTGCTGGTAACCGCCCATATGCACCGGCGGCGCATCCGTAACATGCTTACCCATCTGCGAATCGTCAGCATCGGGGTAGTTTTCCGGATAAACGTCAATCAACTTCACGTCAAAATCCGAGTCGGTGCCGGAACTGGCAATCTTCAGTTTCGGCGAGATGGGCCCGGCAATCGTCACGTCTTCATCCAGCGGTTCCGTCTCATAGACCAGCACATCCGGCCGGTAGCTCGCGAACCGCTGATCGTCGATCATGTAGCGCTGCGGCACGCTGTCCGTGGTGTAGCCGACAAACGGAACAGGGTGGTTAGGATCGCTCACATATTCGTCCACACCTTTGGCTTCTGAAGGCGCCTCAAAGCTAAGCTTGCCGCCTGCATGGAAGTAGAGAGTCTTCGCGGTCGCAGCCTTCGGAGGCCAGGTGTCAAAGTGCCGCCACACATTGGTTCCAGTCTCGAAAACCATTGCCTTGGGCTGCGGGGCCCCTTTGCCTTTCAAATAATGCTCGAAGAAAGGGAACTGGATATTGGCCCGAAAGTACTCAGCCGTTTTCGAATTGAATTGCGCATCGCCCAGGTGGTTCCCATCCCCGCGCGCCCAGCCGCCATGCACCCAAGGCCCCTCAACCAGCGTGGTCGGCGTCTCCGGGTTGAACTTGTTTATCGCATAGAAGGTGCGGTACGGACCGGAGAGGTCTTCCGCGTCATACCAGCCGCCCACAACCAGCACCGCGCATTTCACGTTCTTCATATGCTGAGACAGATCGCGGGCCTTCCAGTAAGAGTCGTACGTGTCGTGCTTCAGCTGGTCCATAAATAGCCAGTTCGAGCCCTTCAGATACCCCTTGTCCAGGTTGCCGGTGTTCCCGACATTGAGAAAGAACTTGTAGCCATCCGGCGTTCCATAGTCGAACGGAATGGTCGGCTTCGGTGTTTGCGGCCCATCCTGCGGATGAAAGAACGGCGCATAGAAGCCGAAGTTGGCCGCCAGCATGAAGGCGCCGCCGTGATATCCGTCGTCGCCCATGAAGAGGTCGGTCATGGGCGCCTGCGGGCTGGCGGCCACCAGCGCCGGGTGCGAATCGATGATCGAAGCCGACGTGTAAAACCCAGGGTATGAGATGCCCCAGATGCCCACCTTGCCGTTATTGTTCGCCACATTCTTCAGCAGGAACTCGATCGTGTCGTAAGTGTCCGAAGCGTCGTCGACATCCTGCGGTGACTTTTTCTCGTCGATATGCGGACGCATCTCCACGAACTCCCCTTCGCTCATCCAGCGCCCGCGCACATCCTGGTAAACGAAGATGTAACCGCTTTTTTCAAACTCCTCTGAGGGGCCAAGGTGGCGCGGATACTGGTCTTCGCCGTATGGGCCGACGCTGTAAGGAGTGCGGTCCATCATGAAGGGATACGGCCCTCCCGCAGCGTCCTTCGGCGCATAAACCGCGGTAAACAGCCGCTTGCCGTCCCGCATCGGAATCCGAAACTCATATTTCGTGTAGTGTGCGCGAACGTAATCTTCAGCAGGCGCTGTGGGAGCCGGCTGCTGGCAGCGTGCGGCGTCGATTCCAAAAAGAAGAACAGCCAAAACGGCAAACGTGAAGAAGCGCGATTTAAACATTGGCAGCAAATGTCTCCTGTCTATTCAGAGTACTTCACGACAGCGTTCAGCCGCCTTGAATCGCTACTCACTGTCCTCATCCTTCCTGGTCTCCGCCGGCGCTTTCTCAGGAACCGTCAAAGGCTTGGTAATGTCGTCGAGGAATGCCGGCAAGGCCTGCACGCGTTCCAATGCTGGAAACCGCTCACCGTCGTGGTAGTTCAGATCGACCAAGGAGACAAGCGAGTCGGCCTGCACAATCAGATGAATCGGCTCGGTGGCGCCCATTGCCTCGCGGATGGCCGTTCGCAGCACATCGCCGGAGAACACGTGTCCATTCACAGCGATGATCTTTTCGCCGGGCGCCATGCGCGCTTTGTCCGCGGGTCCTCCCCAGCGCACGTCCGAAATCGCGCCGTTGTCTCCGATGCGGAGCCCGATCGAGAACCAGCAGTCCGGGCCCTTATATTGCGGCGGCGCTACGGTCGCCATCGTACGCTCTGCGGCGTTGGGTTTGTCTTTGAAAACCAGCTTGTAGCCGCCCATCTCAATGCCGGCCACATCGGCCCTGAGGTTGATCTTGTCCACGCGATCGTGCAGGAACGCGGCCCAATCATAGGGCACAACGGCGTTCAGGTCCTCAACCACCTCATCGAACGTGTAAGGCACAATCAGCGGTCCGGTATCTCCGCCTTTGCCCAGGAATATCTTCTGGAAATCATCCAGAGATTTCTTGTTCTTGGTGAGTTTGCGGATCAGCGTGTCCGCGTCCAGCCACAACAGCTCTCCTTCGTCGTAATAGTCCTGGCCGCGCTTCCAGTTGGACCATGCGAAGCTGCCGGAGCGGAGAACGCTGGCGGAGATCGCAGTGTCCCCCGTCGTGCGCCACTGCCGCCCTGGCGTATAGTCCAGCATGGCCGCGGTAAAGGCCAGCTTATCGCGATACTGGGCCTGCGTAATAATCCCAGTGCGCGCGGCGAGCATATTGCCGAGATACTGCGTCATGCCCTCGTAAACCCACAACAGCGCGCCCTGTTGCGCGGTGGCAAAGTCAGGCTCATATAGCCCGACGGGCCGACGGTATTTGCCATTCCACGAGTGCGTGAACTCGTGCGGCAGCAGATCGGCATCCAGCAACTGGTGAGCGTCGTCCGCATAACCCTTTTCCTCTACGCCGTTGTCCGACGACTGCCCGTGCTCCAGGCCCTCTTCGCCGGCTCCATCCGATTCCGTAAGCAGGAAGTGGTAAGCGTAGTAGTGATGCGACCCATAGAGCGCGCTCGCTTCGCGCACCAGGTTGCTCAGCTCGGCTCGCAGCGACGCGCGCAAATTCGAGTCCTCCGGCGCTTCGGAAACCACATCGATAAAATGCTTCGGTGAAATCTCCGGCGCGAGAGCAAATTCGTGGAAGTATTGGCCCGCAATGACCGGCGAGTCCTCAAGCTGTTCCACATTAGTGGCCTCATAGTGCGTGGTCGAGCCCGCCGCCGGAACCGGGTAGGGACCGGGGCCGATAGGCGTGAGCGCAGTGCCAATGCCCCACCCAGCTGGAACAATCAACGACGGCTGAATAGGAATGTCGTGGACCGGCTTGTTCGCGGGATAGAGCAGCAGCCGCTCCCACTCCAGCACGGCCATTTTCTGGCTGACCCGCTCCGTAACAATGCAGTCCAGGTGCGCGTGGATTGTTGTCACGCCGTTTGGTACTACCAGGTGGAATTGGTACAGATCCACATCGTCGCGCCGCCATTGGACTGGCGCGCCATTGGCGGTAAACACAACGCCGGTAATCAAGTCCACAGGGCCGGTGGGCATGTGGTTGCCGGGAATCCACTTCGGCGTGGTAAGCGCCAGCGGTCCAGCGGTCACAGGCAGGTCGATTTCAGCGTGAAAGAGCATGCGCGGCGCGTCAGACAGGTCGGCAACAATCTGAATGGGGCCACTCTGCGCTAACGCGGGAACCATTGCGGAGGCAAGCAAAATGGTGGCCGGCACAGACGCCGGGAAGCGAAACAATCCGTTCATGGGCGGTGATATCTCCTAAGCTTTCAGACTACCTCAGCGGCCACCGATTCCCCCGCCAACCACCGCAAAATGTACCTTGTCACAAATGCGCCGAACCGTAAAGGATTACCATTACAGCGAGCCATTTTCGGCATCTGCAAGTGTCCTTGTAAAATCTGGCTGAACGTTTCACAACAGAAGGGAGATTCATGTCCACCGAGTATCGCAATTTCCTTGCTCTTTCCTACGAGGAGTTGGAAGAACTCAACCTCACCGCCAAGTCCGAACGCACCAGCCGAGTCCCCGCCGACGACATTCGCGAGAAGCGCCTCAAGTATCTCACCGATGAAAAGCGTATCAAGGCTGTGACGGTACTCTTCAGCGACCTTGAAGGCCGCCTGCACCTGCTCGACTACGACAAGAAATTCCTCCTCGGAGCGTACGAGAACCTGACCTTCGACGGCTCGTCGATTCGCGGCTTTACCGCGCAGAAGGAAAGCGATCTCCGCCTCGGCATTGACTGGAGCGCCTTCTACTGGGTCCCCGCCGACGTCTTCGGCAACGGCAAAGTGGTTGTCTTCGGCACGGTTCTCGACAAGGACGGCACTGCCTACACCGGCGATCTGCGCGGCGTACTCAAGAACTACTCCGACAAGCTGTTCGCGGAGAAAAACTACACGCTGAACGCAGCCACGGAGATCGAAGGTTTCCTCTTCGCCGGCAAGGATGCCGAGCAGAAGTACCACGAGACCGGCAAGTTCGAGTTCATCAACACCGGCGGCTACTATCACGTGTTGCCGCTCGACCCGCTGCGCCAGTTCATCGACACAGCGGCAGAAGTGCAGCGCGCCATGGGCTTCCAGAACGAGAAGGACCACCCCGAAGTTGCCCCCAGCCAGTTCGAGATCAACTACGGCTACTCTGAGGTCGTAGCCGCGGCCGACCAGATCCAGCTTTACAAACTGCTCACCCGCCAGATCGCCAACAACATGGGATACACAGCCTGCTTCCTGCCCAAGCCCGTTGTCGGCGTGAACGGCAGCGGCATGCACACCAACGTCTCCGTTTCCAGCGGCAAAACCAACCTCTTCTGGGACGAGAACGGCGAGGAACAGCTTTCAAAATTCGGATGGGATTTCCTTGACCGCATACTGACCCGTGCCCTCGATCTCTGCCTCATCTTCAACCCCAGCGTCAACGCCTATCGCCGCCTCGACCCGCATTTTGAAGCGCCCAATCAAATTCGAGCCTCGGCCGTCGACCGCGGCGCCATGGTGAGGGTCCCCATCGGCAACCACCGGTCTATGAGGACCGAGGTTCGCGCAGTAGCCCCCGACGCCAACCCCTACCTGGCGCTCTATGGCATCTTCAAAACCGGCATTGACGGGGAAATCTCCAACGCCGAAGACCTCCGTGCCGGTGGCCGCTATTTACCGGATAACATCCAGAAGGCAATCGAGGATTTCAAGTCTTCGGAATGGATATCAAAGATTCTTGGCGATGACGTGCAAGGCCGCTATGCCGATCTCAAGCAAGCCGCGGCCAACCGCTCCCCGCGCGAACTGGGAACCATAGTGAAAGGCTCAGAAGTGCAGTTCCACCATGCCGTCTACAACCAGTCGTTGTGGAATCTGTTCTAGATCGCTTGAATAAATCGTGAGAATTCCGGGTGCCCCGCCCTCGCCGCGTCGTTGTCTTTGCGGCAAGGGTGGGATAGCACGATCCCTACCGCTTTCGTGGTACGAAGCACCAGACGAATTCACTTCACGGCACAGACTCGCGCATGTAGCATGAATCCAAACGGAGGCCTCCCCATGCGCAGGAACTCCCCTCTGCTTCTCGCGCTCCAGGCAGCTCTTTTCTTGGTCCCCACCTTCGCAGCACAAGTTTCGGCCCAGAGCGCACCCGGGCCAGTTTTACCGTTCCCCTCCTTCGTTGACGTCACCGTAAACACCCTGACGAATCGCCACACCATCAGCCCCTATATTTACGGAGCCAATTTCCCTCCCACTGAGGCCTATATCACCACCGGCGGCGTCACGCTCAGCCGTTGGGGCGGCAACAACAGTTCACGCTACAACTGGAAACTGAATGTCACCAACCTCGACTTCGACTGGTACTTCGAGAACTACACATGGAACGGCACGGGCCTTGCCGGGCCCGGTTCAGGCTCGTTCATCTCCAGCGTGGTCGCGGCCGGCGGTTCGCCCCTCATGACCATCCCCATGCTGCCCTGGGTAGCAAGGGACTCGACGAGCAACAGCTTTTCCGTCGCAAAGTATGGCGCGCAGTGTTCCACCGACCCTTATCGCCCCGACGCCGGCGACGGCATCCAGACAAATTGCTCGACGAACATCACCGGCAACAACCCCACCGACGCCGATCTATCCCTTCTCGACAGTCCAGGCACAGGCGACCCCGCTGGCAGCGTCTATCGCAACCAGTGGATTGCCTCCATCGCGCCCGACTACGGCAAGCAGCCGCATTTTTATCAACTGGACAACGAGCCCGAAATCTGGAGCGGCACCCACCGCGATGTCCATCCCACCGCTACCGGCTACGACGAACTGGCAGCCGACATCGTGAAAGAAGGCCATGCCATCAAGTCCTTCGACGCGGCAGCGGTCCGCTTTGCTCCCGTGTTCGATAGCTGGTGGTTCTACTGGAATGGCGCCAACAACAACGACAAGGCCGCCCACGGCGGTCTCGACTTTCTCCCCTGGCTTGTCAACGAAATCCTCTTCAACGACGCCGTGCAGGGATCGCGGTCATTCGATGTGTTCGATGTGCACGCCTATTTCAATGGACCCTCCACTGGCGGAATGACCACCGCGCAGATCAGAGCGGCGGCTCTGCGCGAGACGCGCGATTGGTGGGACCCGCACTATGTAAGCGAGTCCGGCACCGTGAACCAGGAGTGGGCCACGTTCACACAGCCGCAGAAGACAGTGGCTTTCGTCATCCCACGCATGCGCGCGATTGCCAACTCAATCTATCCCGGAACCCCGGTGAGTTTCACCGAATGGAACGGAGCGTTGGCCGGTGAAGACGATTTCTCGACCGCGCTCGTTGACGCCGACACCTACGGAATTCTGGGCCGGGAGCAGATGTGGGGCGCATCGCGTTGGGTTGCTGCGGACCAGACTTCCCCAGCCTACCAGGCGCTGCTACTTTATCGGAATGCGGACGGGAAACAGACAGGGTTTGGAACGGTTTCCGTCTCCGCAATCAATACCCAGAACCCCGACTTCTTCAGCGCCTACGCGGCCACCGACGCAGCCGGAGATACCCTCACGCTGATGGTCATCAACAAGGACCCCGTGAACCCCGCGGCGGCCAGTTTCGACGTGAACGGCTTTACCCCGCAAACGATGAAGGCCTACACACTCTCCCAGTCCAGCCCCGCCGCAATTGTCGCTTCGGCGACCGAGAGTTGGAACCCGAAGCAGACGTTTGCACCCTACACGGCTACGCTTGTTGTGGCCACCGGCAAAAGCACCCATACAGTGGCGGAGGAGTGGGACCTGAACCCCGATACGCTGCTTGCACCCACCTCCGGCACCGCGACCATTGCGCCAACGCTGACTTCAGGAACGGGTCCGGTCACTCTGACCTCGGCTACCGCGGATGCCGGCGTAACAGTGGCCTTGACCAACCCGACCATCACATCCACTTCCAAGGGGCTGATCACTATAAAGACTCCTGCGACACCCGACTTGTACTCGTTTACTGTGACCGGTCAGGACTCAAGCGGCACCGTACAGACACAACGAGGCTGGGTGCTGGCCACCGTCCCCGCGAGCACGCTGACTAAGACCGGCGACAATCAGACCGCGGCGCCGGGCGGCACCATCACCCTGACCGCGACCTACGCACCCGGCGCCGCCAGTTCGACAGGCGCCACAGCCGGCAACGTGGATCTGCTCTTTACCGCCAGCGCCGGAACGCTCAGCCAGAGAATTGTCCGCACCGCCTCCAACGGCACGGCAACCGTGCAACTGAAACTGCCATCGACCGCTGGAAAAGTGACGATAACCGCAACCGGCCCAGTGTTCTGGGGCACACCAACGGCCACGTTTACTGAAATCGTCCAGTAAGGCAAGCCATTTTGGAATTCAGCTACGCCTCAGAAAGCGCATCTTCACGATCTTGCTTGTGCCCATTTTGGGAACATGCTATGGTGTCCATGTGCGCATCGTATCTCGGAGCACGATTAAGCGGTTTGTCGAGACGTTGAAGGGGCACAAGGACCAGCGTGCCGTGAAAGCTGGACTCGATTCATGGTTTCAAGAGGCCACGCAGGCGATTTGGAAGGACTCATCCGACATTAAAGCCAGCTACGCTCATGCGAGCATCGTTGGAGCGGACCGAGTGGTTTTCAATATCAAGGGGAATGCCTATAGATTGGTGGTTGCGGTGAATTATCGGCGCGCCATTGTCTTCATCAAGTGGCTCGGAACGCACAAGGAATACGATTTAATCGACGTAAGGACGGTCCAACATGCAACTAAGACCCATCAAGACTGAAGCGGACCACGAAGCTGCTTTGCTGGAAATTGAGCGCCTTTGGGATGCTGAGGAAAGCACTGCCGACGGAGACCGCCTGGAGATTCTAACGACCCTCGTTGTGGCCTACGAGGAGGCGCACTTCCCGATGGATATGCCGGATCCGATCGAGGCAATCAAGTTCAGGCTGGAGCAACAGGGCGAGGATAAGAAGGCACTCATCGGGATCATCGGCAGCCGGACCCGCGTTCATGAAGTTCTTCGCCGGGATCGGGCGCTTTCGCTGACAATGATCCGGCAATTGAACGAAAAGCTGAAAATCCCGGCGGAAATCCTGATTCGCCCCGTTCGCGTGCGGAAAAGGAAGCAAGCGGCCTAGCTTCGCTCGGCTTTTCCCTTCACGCCGGTTTGATCCCCCTCACCCTTTCCTGATGGCTCCTTTATACCCCATGTGTTACAAGCTAGAGAACAGGGTTTAACGGAGCGACCTGGGGGACCGGGGCAAACAGGATGGCGCGATTGCCCGGGAAGCCGTACCCAACCTCCGCATAAGTCCTGAATCTGTGCTGAGGAAAGCCGCCGTCCAATGAGCGCCAGTCAACCCGTGGAGATGGATTCGCTGTTCGGAGACTATCCGCTCGACCAGGCGTTCGACGAGATGCGCGAACCCAACGGGGACGTGCGCGCGCACTATCAGGCATTGGCTGAAACTCTGGCCCGCCTTCCTCAGGAAGAGTTGCAGCGGCGCAAGCAGTCCGCGGAAATGTCCTTCCTCACCCAGGGCATCACATTCACCGTCTACGGCCGGGACGAGGGCACCGAGCGCATCTTTCCCTATGACCTGCTGCCTCGGCTTGTTACTTCGGCCGAATGGGACCGGATTGAGCGCGGACTCACCCAGCGCATCACCGCACTCAACGAATTCCTCCGCGACGTCTACTCCGATGCCAAAATCCTCAACGACCGCGTAGTCCCGCGCGAGCTGGTGTATAGCTGCAAGCACTACCGCCGCCAGATGCGTGGCTTGCAGGTTCCGCGCAATGTCTACATCGCGGTGGTCGGTTCCGACTTGCTGCGCCTGAACACAGGGGAGTACGTCGTGCTTGAGGACAACCTTCGCGTCCCCTCCGGCGTGAGTTACATGCTGACCAACCGCCGCGTCATGAAGCGGACCTTCCCACAGCTATTTCACAGCTACGGTGTCCGTCCCATTGAGCACTATCCGCAACTGCTGCTGTCCACGCTGCGGTCCCTCGCACCCGAAGGCCGTCCCGAGCCCAATATCGTGCTCCTCACGCCCGGCGTCTTCAACTCCGCTTACTTCGAACACACCTATCTCGCCCGCCAAATGGGCATTGACCTGGTAGAAGGCCGCGATCTCGTCACGCACGACAACATCGTCTACATGCGCACCACCGACGGCCTGAAGCGCGTCGACGTAATCTACCGCCGCGTCGACGACGACTTCAGCGATCCGCTCATCTTCCGTGGCGACTCATCGCTGGGCTGTTCCGGCCTGTTCAACGCCTACCGCGCTGGCAATGTCACCGTGACCAACGCCTTCGGTACCGGTCTCGCCGACGATAAAGCGGTCTATGCGTATGTGCCCGACATTATCCGCTATTACCTCAACGAGGATGCAATCCTGCCGAATGTTAAGACCTATCTGCTCGGCGAACCAAAGTCGCGGCAGCACGTGTTGGCCAACCTCGACAAGCTGGTGGTAAAGGCGGTCGGCGAGAGCGGCGGCTACGGCATGCTGATCGGCACTCAATCGACGGCGCGTCAGCGTGAGGAGTTTGCCCGCCAGATCGAAGCCAATCCCCGCAACTATATTGCCCAGCCCACGCTGGATTTTTCCCGAGCTCCGTGCCTCATTGGAAGTCAGTTAGAGCCGCGCCACGTGGATCTGCGGCCCTACGTTCTTTTTGGCGACAAAGTCAACATCGTACCGGGGGGACTCACGCGCGTGGCTCTGGAAAAGGGCTCGCTCGTGGTGAACTCCTCGCAAGGCGGCGGAAGTAAGGACACATGGGTCCTCGAATAGGAATGGAAATTGTTTGAACGGGCACGACTTCAGTCGTGCCAATATGACACCCCCAAGGCCACGGCTTTAGCCGCTGACGGATGTTTCCAAGTCTGAACGATATGCAAGCAATTGTACCTATAAGCAGACACGGAGTTCGGGAGAGTACGACGATGCTATCGCGCGTTGCCGACAGTCTCTACTGGATGAGCCGCTACCTGGAACGGGCGGAGAACACCGTGCGTCAGCTCGACGTAACCATGAGTCTCATGCTCGATACCAGCGATACCAGCGCCGAAATGCGCTGGCAGCGCATGATGACCTCTATTGGCAAAGTGGAGGGCATGGAGTGGAACGGTGACCTCGACGCGATGGCGCGCAAGCTAGTCTTTGACAACGTCAATACCGCTTCCGTCACATTCTGCTTGAACGGCGCGCGCGAAAATGCCCGTCAGGTCCGCGAAGAAATCTCCAGCGAGCAGTGGCAGCGTCTCAACCGCCTCTATCACCAGATGCACTCGCCTCATGCCCAAGCCCAATTCCGCTCCAGCATCAATGACTCGCTCGCGTCCGTCGTCGACGGCATCCACCTCTTCAAAGGCGTGAGCGATACCACTATGATCCACGGGCAGGGCTGGCAATTCATCCGCCTCGGTCGTTATCTCGAACGCGCCTACGCCACCGCGACACTGCTCGAGATCTATCAGCCGGAGCTGTTGCACGAGCAGGAAAAGGACCACTCCGGACACCAATACCTGGAACTGGTTGGCCTTCTCCGTTGTTGTACATCCTTCGAGGCCTACTGCCAGGTCTACACTGCCGATCTTTCCCCCGACCGCATCCTTGAATTTCTGCTCCTCAATCGCGATTTTCCTCATGCCATCCGCTACTGCGTAGACGGCACTCGCCACGCCATCGAGTCCATTCAGCGCACCGGCGGCCGCCGCCCACCAGACGAGTTGGCCGCCGTAATCGGACGCCTTCACGCCATGCTCGGCTACACAACCATCGGTGAAATTCTAGCCGGCGATACCGGAGCTTTCCTCCACACCATTCGGGAACAATGCATGTGTATTCACGAACTCATCTACCGCTACTACATCCACTATTCCATCCAGTCCGCACTGGCCACTTAGGGCGCAATGCGTTTCGCTGTTTTGAAAGGGCACGACGATTGCTGAGTAACTTCCACCTGTTTTGAAAGGGCACGAATTCAGTCGTGCCGCAGGCATCAAAAATCGCGGGGCTCACGCAGACACTTTAGCCCCTGAGGGAGTCTGGAAGAGCATGAACTTTTTTTCCATCCGGCACCTGACGCGCTTCCGCTACTCGCACCCCATCAGCGAGAGCATCATGGAAACGCGCATGCACCCGCGCTCTGACACCAATCAGCATTGCCTCACGTTCTCCCTTTCCGTAAGCCCGCGCTGCCGCGTCTTCACCTATCGCGACCACCTCGGCAACAACGTGCAGCACTTCGATATTCCCGGCGACCATAACCAACTCGTGATCGTCGCCGAATCAGTGGTAGAACAGCAGGTCCTGCCGGATGTCCCCGCATTTCTCTCGCCCGACGCCTGGGATGCTCTCGACGACCTCATCGAAGCAGGCGATTACTGGGAGATGCTGCTGCCCAGCCAGTTTGCCGTGGAAACACCCGCGCTCACACTGCTCGCTACGCAAATGGGCGTCACTCGCCGCGACGACCCTCTCATGCTGGTGCGGGAATTGAATCAGCGCCTCTACGATTACTTCGACTATGAGCCCCGCTCCACGCGCGTCGACTCGCCCATTGACGAAGCAATCGTCAGCGGCAAGGGCGTCTGTCAGGACTTCGCCCACACCATGATCGCCCTCCTGCGCCACGTCGGCATTCCCGCCCGCTACGTATCCGGCTATCTCTATCGCAGCCGCGAAGACCACGACCGCTCCACCCCCGACGCTACCCACGCCTGGGTCGATGTCCTGATGCCGCATCTCGGTTGGGTGGGCTTCGACCCCACCAACAACCTGATCGCGCACCATCGTCATATCCGCACCGCCGTCGGCCGCGATTATGCCGATGTGCCGCCCACGCATGGAATTTTCCGCGGCAGCACAGAGAGCGAGTTATACGTAGCCGTGCACGTAGAGGCCGGCGATGAGCCTCCGGCCTTGGACCGCCAACTGCCCATCCCGGAAGACTGGAGCGTACTCGTCGAGAAGGCCCAGCAGCCTCCCAAGGTCACCGTCCCCTTCATGGATTTGCAGCAGATGCAACAGCAGCAGTAGCTTCGTTTGGTTGAGTTTTCTTAATCGCTACCTTCGAATTATGGAAAGGAGGGAAGATTTTTGTTGAACACTTGATCAATATCAGACAAGATGGTAATCACTTGAATATGGTGCTACCCCCGATGCGCCATTTCTGAAGCTGGATTCCGCAGGGCGGTCCATTGGGTCTGCGGGCGCGAGTCACCGAATAGAAGTGGCCCTTCAAGATGCAAGCTCCATCTTCGATAGGCCTTGACGAATTCCAGAACAGCTAAAAAACCCAGACACTGTGGCGTACGCGCCGCAGGCGCATTTCAACATTTTCTCAGGAGGAGTAGCCGTGAAAAGATCCCTATGGGGATGGATGCTGTGTTGCATCCTTCTCATCGCCACCCTGGCTTCCGCCCAGACTTCAAGCACCTCACTCCGCGGCGTCGTCAAAGACACCAGCGGCGCCATGGTCCCCGGAGCTTCCATCGTCCTCACCGACAGCGCCAATGGCGAGGCTTACCGCGCCGTCTCCAATGCCTCCGGCCTGTACATATTCCCGGTGGTCGTTCCGGCACGCTATGCCATCGCGGTTACAGCGACAGGCTTTGCCGTGCAAAACCGAACCGCCGAACTGCTGGTAGACCAGCCCGCAACGATCGACTTTACGCTGAGCGTGCAGGGAAGCGCCGTAACGGTAGACGTCTCCGCCGGCGCCCAGACGCTCAATACCACAGACGCGTCTCTCGGCAATTCCGCAAACAACGATTTCATTCAGGCCCTGCCCAGCGAAACTCGTAACGTGCCTGACTTGCTCTCGCTTCAGCCCGGCGTGCTCTATTTGCCCGCTCAGGCAAACAACGACAGCCGCAGCGGCACGGTAAACGGTGTACGTTCCGATCAGGGAAACGTCACCCTCGACGGTGTCGACGACAATGACCAGGTCAATGGCTATGCTTTCACCGGCGTTCTGCGCGAGACTCAGGACTCTGTGGAAGAGTTTCGCGTGACCACTGGCAATGCCAATGCGGATTCAGGCCGCTCTGCCGGTGCCCAGGTCAGCATGATTACCAAG
Source organism: Occallatibacter sp. (assembly GCA_049508975.1). Taxonomy (GTDB): domain Bacteria; phylum Acidobacteriota; class Terriglobia; order Terriglobales; family Acidobacteriaceae; genus Telmatobacter. The sequence continues at coordinate 29,146 of JBELAI010000014.1, forward strand.
TCCGGTACCAACAAGTTTCATGGCTCCGCTTATGAATACAATCGCCCAACCATCACGGTAGCCAACGACTGGTTCAACAAGCAGGCGGAATTCAACAGCCAGCTCCCCAACCGTCCCGGCAAGCTTATACGCAATATCTTCGGCGCTTCTGTGGGCGGTCCCATTATCAAGGACAAACTCTTCTTCTTCGGCAACTACGAAGGCAGGCGTCAGGCGGAAAGTGCTGAAGTTTCGCAGATTGTTCCGACCGCCTCCTACCAGGCCGGAAACCTCTCCTACCAGGGTGACGATGCCTCTGGGAACATTGTGAATGTGACATTGACCCCTGCTCAGGTAGCCCAGCTGGACGCGGGATGCCAGGTCTGCAACACTGCGGCGTATGCACCCGGCCCAGGCGACAATCCAAACGCCGTTGCGTACTTCAATTTGATGCCCGCGGCCAACGGGCTCAATCAGGGTGACGCGCTGAATACCGGGTCCTACGCGTTTGCGTCACCGAACCCGCAAACACAGAACACCAGCATTGTCAGGATTGACTTCACTCCAAATGACAGGCAGAAGATTTTCGGTCGCGGCAACCTGCAAAAGGACACCTTTGCCAATACTGAACAATTCCCCGGCCAGGGCCCGTCCTACATCTTGGAGGACAACACGAAGGGATTCATCCTTGGCGATACCTGGGCGATTTCGAATAGCCTGGTGAACGACGTTCGTTACGGCTATATCCGCCAGGGCAACAGCAATCACGGCGCGGGCGTGGGCGATTATGTAGACTTTCGCTTCATGGCCACCGCCACGTCGGAGGATAGAACCACGATCAACTGGGTCCCCGTCAACAACATTGTCGATAATCTGAGCTGGACAAAGGGCAAGCATTCGTTCGAATTCGGAGGCAACTGGCGTCTCATTCACCAGAACCGCACCTCGGACGTCAACTCGTATAGCGGCGCCGACTCCAATCCCTATTGGCTGGGTGGCAATCCTCCCAATCCGACCACGATTGGGGCGTTGCCGGTGGATGGCGGCTTTACCAATTCCTATCTCATCGCATACGCGAACCTCGTGGGCACCATTCCCTCCGTCACTAACATCTACAACTACAAAATCACCAGTGCAACCCAAGGCACTCTACTCGCGGATGGTGCGCCAATCGATCGTCACTTCTCTGCCAACGAGTTCGAGTACTATTTGCAGGACTCCTGGCGACCCGTTCCAACCGTTACGCTCACCTTCGGCATTCGCCACAGCATCTTGCAAACTCCCCATGAGACCAGCGGGCAGCAGGTGGCGCCCACCATCGATACCCACACCTTCTTCCTGCAACGCGAGGCGCAAGCTCAGCAAGGCCAGATCTACGAGCCAGACCTCACATTCTCGCCAACCGGCCCCTATTACAACCAGCCAGGCTTCTATCCGAAGTCGAAAGACAACATAGCTCCCAGGTTTGCCGTCGCCTATGCGCCCAATGCCAAGACGTCAATTCGAGCGGGCGCTGGAATCTACTATGACCATTTCGGGGAGGCGCTGGTCAATATTTTCGATCAGCACGGGTCATTCGGCGTCAGCAGTTCGATCACGAATCCAGCCGGTACCTACGGATATGAGACCTCTCCTCGATTCGTCGGCCGCAACACTCTGCCCTTCAGCAACGGCGTGGCACCCGCTACGTCCACCTTCCCATACACACCTCCCACCGGCGCCGCTGGATTTGCCATTACCTGGGGCCTCGACAGCAAGATCAAGACCCCTTATTCGGAAGCAATGGACTTTTCCGTACAGCGCGAAATTGGGAAGGGCTTTACCGTCGAGGCGAACTACGTTGGCACGCTTGGAAGGCATCTCATGCAGAGCCGGGATCTCACTGAGCCTGTTGACTACGTAGACCCAGGCGGCGGCGGAGATTACTACGCAGCCGGTACTCAGCTTTCCAAAGCGGTGGACGCGAATAATGGAGTCTACGGAAACTCCAATGGAGGGGGCACCGGCGTCCCCGGAACCCCTGCTATCGCTGCGATTCCGTACTTCGAGGATGTGTTCTCGTTCATGCAGAATCTTGAATACCCAGGAGAAAGCGCGACCCAGGCCATTTATGACAATGAATGGGCTCCATATCGCTCGAACCTTGGCGCAACGTCTGCCCTCGCCGATCTTGACTTCTATGGTCCTATCTTCGGATTCTATCCCGCACCTTCGAACTGGCAGCCGCACTTCTGGCAAGACCAGTTCTCCTCACTCTACGCCTTGACAAGCGTAGGCATGAGCTACTACCAGGCTGGGCAAATTATCGTGAGGCATCCCACTAGCCACGGCCTCCAAATGGACGTCAGCTACACTTTCTCCCATTCAATTGACATGGGATCGGACGCTGAGCGTGCCACGGAGTTTAGCGGCGGCTCCTTCAGCGATATCCTCAATACCTGGAAGCCCGGCCTCAATCGGGGATCATCAGACTTCGACACGCGCCACCTTCTGATCGTCGATGGAGTGTATCAGCTTCCCTTTGGCCGTGGAAAAATGGTTCTGGGCGGCGCCAATCGCCTTACGGACGCGATTGTTGGCGGATGGCAGTTGTCGGGAATCAACCGCACAACCAGCGGTCTGCCCTGGTCACTCGCCGAACCCGGCTGGACTACCGATTGGCAGATTGAAAGCTTCGCCGTTAAAACCGGAAATCTGCCGACGCACCGCCACTATGACCAGAATGGAAACCCGCAGTACTTCGCCAATCCAAACAATATCAATGCTGATGTGAGTTCGGGCGGGGCTGCCCTTCCGAACCAATCCGGGCCGGCGGGTAACGTTCGTCTGCCGTATCCAGGAGAGGCCGGCGAACGGAACAATCTTCGTGGCGATGGCTATTTCGACATCGATTCCGGTCTTGCAAAAACCTGGTCGCTGCCGGAGAACGCAAGGATGAAGTTTGCCTGGGAGGTCTACAACGTCACGAATACGATTCGCTTTGATCCCGCCTCGATTGGTGGCGGACTCACCGGAGGGAATCTGGGCGTCGCAAATACTTCGTTAACTACCTCCCGCCGCATGCAATTCAGCCTGCGTATCGACTTCTAGCCGAGTCGCAATCCATCAACACATCGAGGGCCGGAGCAACCGCTCCGGCCCTCGTTTCTACGCAAGAACCGGGCGCCCCAGATTTCGATTCTGAGACCTGGGAAACCTCAACCCTCAATCGCCCTTCCGCACCTGAGCCGCAATCCTTCTTAACTCCGGCAACACGCGTCCCAAAGCCACTGGTTCCGCATCGCGCAGCCCAAGTGCGAAATACACATCGCGATAAAGCCGGTAAAGCTGCTCATAAACAGCGGCAGCCTTCGGATCGGGCTCAACCGTACGCAATGGCAAACACACCGCCGCCTGCGCCTCTTCAATCGTCTTGTAAGCCCCTGCCGCCATCAGCGCAAAAATCCCCGAGCCCAGGCTGGTCGGAATCCCCGCCGGCACCAGCACCGGCTTATTCAGCACGTTGGCGTACACGCGATTGAGCACCTCGCTCTTCTGCGGAATACCTCCAGCATTGATCACGCGATCGATGCGCACCCCATGCTCCGCCATGCGCTCCAGAATAATTCGCGTATGGAACGCTGTACCTTCAATCGCCGCGAACAGCTCATCCTGCGCCGTGTGCACCAGGTTCCAACCCAGCGTCACCCCGCCCAATTCAGGATTCACAAGCACTGTTCGGTCGCCATTATCCCAACTGAGCCGCAACAGTCCCGTCTGCCCCGCCTTGTAAGCATCCATCCCTTCAGAGAGCTCCGCAACTGTCCTTCCCGCTCGCCGCGCCACCGCGTCAAAAATGTCCCCTGTCGCCGAAAGCCCCGCCTCAATGCCTGTGTAGCCCGGATGCACGCTCCCCGGCACCACGCCGCACACGCCCGGAACCAGTTGCGGCTCGCGCGCCATCGCGATGATGCACGTCGAAGTCCCTACCACGTTCACCGCATCCCCTTCGCGGATATTCGACCCAATCGCATCCCAATGCGCGTCGAATGCGCCCACAGGAATCGGTATCCCCGCCCTCAGCCCCAGAGCCTCAGCCCACTTCGCCGACAGATGGCCCGCAATGTGATCGCTCGTCAGGTATTCTCCGCCCAGCTTCGCGCGCACCCCGGTGAGCAGCGGATCAACGGCGACGAGGAATTCCTCCGGAGGCAGTCCACCCCATTTCGGATTCCACATCCACTTGTGTCCCATCGCGCATACGCTGCGTTTGAGCTTACTGACGTCGGTGGTGCCGCTCAATGTAGCCGCCACCATATCGCAATGTTCAAGCGCAGTTACGAATTGCGCGCGCTTTTCCGGATTGTGGCGCAGCCAATGCAGCAGCTTCGAAAACCCCCACTCGTGCGAATAGACGCCGCCGCACCACTCGATCCCTTCAAAGCCCAGCGCATGGGCCGTGGCTGTGATCTGTTCAGCTTCAGCGAAACCGCGATGGTCGCACCAGAGATAGTATTCGTCCAGAGGCTCCAGTCCCGCGCCCACGGGAATCACGCTTGAGCCCGTAGTGTCGAGAGCGATCGCAGCAACCGTGTCTCCATTCACACCGGTGCTTCGCAGTGCCCCGCGCGTAGCGGCTGCTAGTGCCGTCATCTGATCGCTGTGCGACTGTGTCGCGAAATTTGGATCTTCGCGGCGGCGATGGAGCGGATAGGATGCCGATGCAGTGCCAATCGGTCCCTTCTCGCTGTCGACGAGAGTAACGCGAACGCTGAGCGTCCCAAAGTCAACGCCTGCAACAATGGTCATGGGAAGAGCAACCTCGCAGTAAACGCTTTCTTGTTCGCAGACAAGAGTACACCATTCCCATCGCCTGCGCCCCGAATTCTTCCCGCTTACTGCGTGAACTCAACGTTCATGAGTCCTATTTCTTAGCCCCCGGCATCATGCTCTTGAGTCTATCCATCAAGCTTGGTTTGGCCACCGGCGTACCTGCCGAGGGTTTGGCCGCAGTTGGACTCGGAGTCACAGGTTTTGGAGGAGCCACAGGATGAGTCACCTCTTTGGTTGCGGGAGGCGGAGGCGCCGCTTGCGGTTTCACTTCACCCACCGCAGTCTTGGGCTTGGCGGCTGTTGCTCCCGGCAGCGGCGTAGATCCGTTCACAACCCCCTCCGCTGTCAGAGTCGGTACCGGGTCGTTGTCGTTCTTCACCAGGATCGAAATCCTGCGATTGGAGGGATCCGTGGGATTGCTCTTTACGCGCAGCATCTGGTCTGCGTATCCGCGCACCTGCGTAACCTGGTTGGTGCGCACACCGTCTTGCTGCAATAACCGCCGCGCAGAGTTGGCACGGTCAGCCGAAAGATCCCAGTTGCTATAGCTGTTGTCGTCAGAATAAGGAGTGGAATCGGTGTGACCTTCAATCAGCAGCGAATTGGGCAAGGTCTTCAACTCCGTTCCCAGCAGGGATAGCAATTCCTGCCCGCTGGCGCTGAGTTTTGCGCTGCCAATCTCATAGAATGTCCCGTCCTTGCCTTCCAGCAGTTCAATGCGCAATCCCTCCGGCGTGATCGTGATCTCAATCTGCTTTGACAGCTTCTCCAGATCTTTTCGCGCCTTGATCTCCTGTTCGAGCTTGTCTTTCAATTTCTGCAGATCGTCCGTGCTGACCTCTTGAATGGTCTTCCCGGTTCCGCTCATGGTAGTGCCGAGAAGCTTGCCAGTTCCCTGGGGATCGTTGAAGTAACCGGCCACTGCTTCTTTAACTTTCGAGCTCGATCCCATCAGCCACAGCACAATGAACAGCGACATCATCGCGGTCACAAAATCGGCATACGCAACCTTCCATGCGCCTCCGTGGTGGCCCTCGTGGCCACCCTTCTTCTTGATCACGATGATCGGTTGTGTCTTCGCTGCCATGATGCTGAGTCTCCTTCAGGATGTTGTTTCAACGCTTAAGCGGCTGCCGCTTCAGCGCCCCCGCCCTTGCAGCCCTTTTCCATTTCGTCGAAGCTGGGCCGTACATGCGCCGGAATCGCGCGGCGGCCCAGCTCAATCGCAATCATCGGCGCGGCGCCTTTCAAAAACGAAAGCATCAGCACTCGCAAAACATGCAGATACTCGTTGTGCTCGTCGGCCGTCTTGCTCATGTTCGAGCTCAAAGGCCCGGCCACGCCGTAGCACAGCAGGATGCCCAGAAACGTGCCCACAAGCGCCGCTGCGACCTTCTCGCCAATCTCCTCTGGTGGCCCTCCCAGCGAACCCATCGTGATTACCACGCCCAATACCGCGGCCACAATGCCCAGGCCGGGCAACGCGTCCGCGACCGTGTTCAGAGCATTCACCGGTTGCATCTCCGCGTGGTGGTGCACTTCCATGTCCAGTTCCATCATCTGGTCCATGTCGAACGGCTCCACGCCACCGGTAATCGCCGTGCGCAACGTGTCGCACACAAAGTCACGCGCGTGATGGTCGCCCAGAAACTCCGGATAGTTCTTGAATATTGAACTCTCCTTCGGCTTCTCAACATCCATCTCAACGCTGAGCAAGCCCTCTTTGCGCACCTTGTTCAGAAACTGGTACATCATCTTCAGCGTGCTCAGATAGTGCTTCTTGTCAAACTTGGAACCCTTGAGCACTCCCATCAACCCCGCAGCCACACCCTTGATGATATGCAGCGGGTTGGCCACCAGAAGCGTGCCGATAGCTGCGCCTCCCAGGATCAGCAATTCCGCCGGCTGCACCAGGACCATAATGTGACCCTTTTCCATCAGGAATCCGCCGATGACTGCTCCAAAAACGATAACGATGCCTATGATGGCGAACATGAATGCCCCTCCGGCGCAGCTGTTATGTGATTGCCCCCCAAATGAAAACTCGAGAACATGGCTGCCTTCGCTCTCTCAAGCAGATCGATCAGTGTGTAGGCACTCTCGGCCTGTGCGGCGCCGATGCTCACGGTCAGCGAAATGCGATCGCCCCACCAGCGGAAGTCCGCCGTTCTGGCCAACCCGGCAAGCATCTGCGCATGAACAGCCAACATTGCCGGCGTGCGCTCATGCGAAATAACAAGAAATTCGTCTTCGCCCCAACGCCCCAGGTGGTCCCCTGGTCGAAGGCCCTGTGCCAGGGCGCGCTCAACTTTCAAGAACATCGCATCGCACGCGCCAACGCCGTGAGTCCTGTGCAATTCATGTGCCTGGTCAACCGTGATCCACAGAACGCCGAAGCTCGATCCGCCGTGCGTATAATCATCGAACATCGATCCCAACCGCTCCGTGAGGTCTGTCTGGCTCGCCTCCACCTCTTCGTCTTCTCCGGTAACGCCGTGCGGCAGTGCGTCCAGGCATTCCGCCGGATGAAAAAGAACTGCGGTTCCGATCCGCATGCCAAGTGCATCCCTCAGCACGCGAAGCCGCACCATCGTCGCCACCTCGTGGCCCAGCTTATGCCGTGCGCGCACCAGGAATCCCCGTCCTGTTTCGGCGCTTGCGCCATGGTTTGCGCCCGCTTCCGCGTTCCCATGCACAACGCACCACTCCAGCAAAGGCCTCAAGGATTCAGGCGTCGGCCGCCCCACCATTTCCAGAGCCGCGTATCCGGTGATCGCCTGCGCTGCCTGATTCCAGAACGCCAAACGACAGTCTTCCCCCAGCAGGGCTACACCCTCCGGCAGACCATCCAGTGTCGCCTCCAGAAGCTCAGTTCGATCCGCCATCAATGCGCCTCTATATGCTCAATCGGCAGGGCGCGCGCCAACTTGATGAAAAATGAACTGTGGGAATCGAAGATTGGAATTTGCAGATTACCTGTAGAGGAAATAATCTAGGACCTTGTAACAGTCATCCACCGACCCGCGGAGGCATGAAACCAGGGCTCACCAATGCTCCCGCGGACTTGCTAACTCGCTGACTATCCCCGCGAAGCGCTAACCTGCTGAATTTCTAAAAACTCTTTCCATTCGAAATACACGATCGCCAACGGAACCGCAAACTTGTCTCTTCCAAAATTCAAGAACCTGGACAAACCCTGTGCGCCACATACGGCTCAACGCCCCGGCAAAACGCAAGTCCCGCAATCCGCCGGTACCTTCACAGGCAACCGCACAATGAACCGCGTCTGCCCTGGTTCCGACTGCACTTCAATCGCCCCACCAAACTTCTGCGTAACAATCCGATGCACAATCTCCAGTCCAAGCCCCGTCCCCGACCCCTGAGGCTTGGTCGTGAAGAACGCCTCGAAGATGTGAGGAAGCGCCTCTGAGGGAATTCCCTGGCCGTGATCTTCAATACTCACTGCTAACTGGTCCGCCGCGCTCGCATCGCCATTCGCCGACTCTATCCATGTCGCAATTTTGATCTTCGCATTCGACGGCGACGCATCCAAAGCGTTGTCAATTAGATTCGTCCACACCTGGCTCAGCGAAGAGCCCCGGGTATGAATGAGCGCCGGGTTGGCGGCGAACTCCTTCTCAACCTGAATCCCCTTGATGCGCAGCTTGTGCCCCAGAATGGTGAGCGTGCTCTGCAGGCTGTCGTGTACGTCGATTTCCCGGGCCGGTGACTTCTCGTCGTACGCAAATTTCTTCACCGCCATTACCAGGTCGGAAATGCGTGTGATGCTCTCTTCAATCGTGGAAACCAGCGTCACGCTCGAAACCAGCGCCTCGAGCCAGTTCAGCGCGTCAGAGAAGCTCGACGTATTGAACGCGTCCTTCGCGCAGACCAATTCCTCCTGCTTCAGCCCGATGCCCACCAGCGCCGGTGCAATCGAGTAAGCGTTATCAACGCCTGCCGAAGCCAGCCACTCCGCCATCGCCTCTTCTGCGTCCGATTGCTCAATGGAACTCATTGCCGGCGCATGACAACCTTGCACAGTGTGTTCCAGCAGGCTCCTCATGCATTCCAATTGAATAGGCGTCTTAGGCTCATCGCTGAATCGCAGGCTCAACTGCTGCAGTCGAAGAAGATTCAGGCGCAGTTGCGACGATGCGCGCTTTGCCGCCGACCCGGGGTTATGCAACTCATGCATCAGGCCGGCCGCAAGAGTCCCCAGCGAGATCAGTTTCTCCCGGTGCAGCGCCTCCACCTGATAGGTCTGCAGCCGCTGCGCCATGTTGCTCAATATCACTTTGCGCGCCGAAGGACAACATGCCATCAGCGACCAGAAACCGTCTTCGCCGAACCTCACTAACACGGAATCCTCGACCGCGTGGACCGCGAACGACATGTGAGTTTTCCCGGTCAGCAGCGGCGTCTCGCCAAACCCCTCTCCGGTGCGCGCAAGCCCCGCTATAGTCCGCGACCCGTCCGGCTCCAGCCGCTCGGCACGAATCTCGCCCTCCAGCACCACGAAGTAGGCCCGCTTCGCTTCCCCTGACTCCACAAGCACCGTGCCCGCCTTCGCGGTTACCCGCTCCACCGGGCCCAAGTTGCCCAGATCCTCAAAGTTGGTTCCGGTGAAGGGAAGCGTTCCGCGCAGTTCGTCAGCAACCCCCTGCAACGGAACCGCTTCGACCACGATGTTTTGTTCGCCCTCGCTCATCTCCGCTTTCTCTTAAAACCCCCGCCATTAACCCGCGTTGCGTGAACCGTACGGGCTTCAGTGAAGGGTACGGGCTTCAGCCGGTACATCACAGCCCGAAAGTGAATGGGTTTTAGCCCCTGAGGAAAGGCATTCGAAACTTTCCATCCCTGCGGCGGCTAAAGCCGAGATTTAAATTCGCTCCCAATGTACGGGATAAACCCCGTACCCTTCAATCCAACTTCCATGGGAGAGGCCCTAGAACCCCGCCAAATACTGGTGCGCAAACTGCACCGCAATCGATCCCTCTCCCACCGCCGAAGCAACCCGCTTGATCGATCCGTGCCGCACATCCCCAGCCACAAAAACCCCGGGCACGCTCGATTCCAGCAGAAACGGCTCACGCGGCTCTTTCCACCCATCCGGATGCTTGCCATCAGAGCGTAAATCCGGCCCTGCAAGTACGAACCCATTTTCGTCGCGCAAAATACCTGCGGGTAGCCATTTGGTACCGGGCGCTGCGCCAATAAACACAAACAACGACGAAGCCGGTACCCGCCGCTCACCCTCCGGCCCCTTCAATGTCGCCGCTTCCAGCCGCTCTTCGCCAAACACCTCGGTCACGTGCGTGTTCGCCTCCAACACAATATTGGATGTACGTGCGATCTCATCGATCAAGTATTTCGACATGGTAGCCGCCAACCCCGGCCCGCGCACCAGCATGGTCACTTTGCTTGCATACCGGGCAAAGTGCAGCGCGGCCTGTCCGGCCGAGTTGGCGCCCCCCACCACAAACACTTCTTCGTCCTTGCAACTGACAGCCTCTACCAGCGCCGCTCCATAGTAAATCCCGCGCCCCGTCAGCCGGTCGGCCCCCGGGATGTCCAGCTTGCGGTAGTTCACCCCCAGAGCCAGCAGCACCACGTGGCTTGAAACCTCGCGCCCATCCGCCAGTTGAACAAACCGGTATTGCCCATCGATCCGCAGCCCAGTTGCCTTCTGCGTCACGAACTCAGCGCCAAACCGCGTTGCCTGAATGTGCGCTCTCCGTCCCAGATCGGCCCCTGTTACGCCGGCCGGGAACCCAAGATAATTCTCGATCTTCGAACTAGACCCTGCCTGCCCGCCCGGCGCCTGCGGCTCAATCACCAGCGTCTTCAGTCCTTCACTCGCTCCATACACGGCCGCGGCCAAACCGGCCGGGCCTGCGCCCACCACCACAATGTCATAGAAATCCTGGGTAGCCTGAATGCTCAGCCCCACCCGTTGGGCCAGCGAAGCAGGCTCCGGGTCAATCAGTGCACTGCCGTCCGGGAACAGCACCACCGGCAGCAAGTTAGGATCCAGATCCCGCTCCTTCAGCAGGTCGAGCGCTCCATCGGCAGCGGCCACGTCCATCCAGCGATAGGGAACATGGTTGCTCGAAAGGAATGTGCGCACCTTGTGGTCTTTGAGCGACCAGCGATGCCCGATCACGCGCAGCCCTTCAAACGGCGGTTGGTAGCCCGCGTTCCAGTCTTCCAGCAGGTCGCTCAGCACCGGATAGAGCTTTTCCTCCGGCGGATCCCACGGCTTATTCAGGTAATAGTGGATGCGGGCCGTATTGATGGCCTGAATGGCGGCCTCCGTATCGGCATAGGCGGTCAGCAACACCCGGCGCGAATCGGGATAAATCTCCCGCGATCGCTCCAGAAATTCGACCCCGGTAATCCCCGGCATCCGCTGGTCGCTGCAGATGAGCGCAACCGGCTCCTGGCGGGTCTTGAGCTGCGTCAGGGTATCCAGCGCCGCCTGGCCGCTGGCTGCCCGCATGATCCGGTACGTCGCCCCGTACTGCCGGCGCAGGTCCTGGACCACCGCTTCCAGCACGTTTACGTCATCGTCAACCGCCAGCAGAATCGGCCTAGCCATATATCCTCAGTGTAGAGCAGCCCCCGGCGGGTACCCCGAAATGGGGATTGACCGGCAGGGGAAGCCCGCCTAGGGTGGTCATGATTAATGATATAAGCGGGTTGCCGTAGGCCTTCAAGAGGACTTTTCAACTCAAAGTCATTCTTAACGGCAATCTCGCCATCAGGGAACGGAGCAATTCCCAGTGTTCCGAATGGGGTCAATTGCAAGATTCTGCGCTTCTTGCCGATAGTGCGATTATAGGCAGAAAAAGTTGCCTGATCTCAAGCTGCCCGGTACCCGCGGACAGGACTGAGTTGCATCAAAATCGTTCGTTCCGGGACACGACGCAGATGAGGCAAACATCATGAACAAGATCATCCTGGCCGATTCGCAGGCTATCTTCCGCGCTGGCACCGCCAAAGTGCTCGCTACGGATGAGGACATGCGGATTATCGCTCAATGCTCCGACCTCGACCGTATGCACCACGCCATTACGACCTTTCCAGGGTCCATCGTCTTATTTGCCGCTTCGCTGCGGCCTGACCTGACCCGCCTGCGCATGCTGCTCGAAACCACCGGCGGCCGTGGAATCGTCATTGCCGAAAACAGCGACACAGCCGGCACTTATCTCCAGCAGGGCTTTCGCGGCGTCGTGTTTCGCAGCGTCAACGGGCCGTCGCTGGTAGAGTGTGTCCGTCGCGTTGCCGCCGGCGACACCTGGGTCCCCCCCCAACTCATTCAACCCGAGTCACCCGAGGAAGATCTCGTCGGAACCCGCGTCCGCGACCGCCTCACGCCCAAGGAAATGCGGATCGTCGCGCTCATCGTTCAAGGTTGCAAGAATCGCGAGATCGCCATCCGCCTCAAGACCACCGAGCAGGTGATCAAAAACTATCTGCGCTCCATTTACGACAAGACCGGCGTAAGCGATCGCCTCGAACTGGCCCTGTTCACAATTCACCACCGTGTCCTGGCCGCCGCAGCAGCGGAAGTCGGCAGCAGGCTCGAAGTCGAGGAGCGCACCGCCCCTTCGGCTGTAGCGTAAGATTTCTCCGGCCACGATTCAACTCGAGCACAAGAAGGGGACGGCTCCAATCCGCCCCCTTTCCTTTGTGTCTGCGTTCCTGCCGATCGCCACTACGGAATTGTAATCACGACCTTGCCGATCTGCTGGTTCGATTCGAGATATTGATACGCCGCCACAACGTCATCGAACGCGAACGTCTGCGCAATCTTCGGCACAAAGCGTCCATCTGCCAGCCGGTCGAAGACATATTTCTTCGCAGGCTCCAGAAGCGCGGGATTCGGCGAGAACTCCAACACGGTGTACCCGCGAACACTCAATGCGCGACCGAGCGCCTGAAACAGAGGAAACGGCGTAGGCTCCGATGACAGAGCCCCGTACTCGAAGATGAATCCGTCCCGCGCGGCCGCGCTGGCCAGTTTGTCAACGAATGGCCCCGCCACCGGGTCGAACGTGAGGCGCGCACCCACGCCCCCGCTGATCTCCATGACGCGCTTCACATAGTCCTCTTCTTCGCTGGCGATCACGTGATGCGCCCCCAGCGCCAGCAATTCCGCGCGTTTTGCCGAGGTGCGTGTGACGGCAATTGTCGTTGCCCCCGCGTCGCGGGCTATCTCGATCGCGGCGAGCCCCACACTCGACGACGCGGCAGTAATCGAGACGAAATCGCCGCCTTTCACTCCGCCAAGCGCCACCAGCGCTCCATATGCTGTGAGGTATTGCATCCAGATGGCGGAAGCCTGGGCGGGGGAAAGATTTGCTGGATACTCGCCCAACGCTGCGGCAGGCACCACCGCCTCTTCACCCAGCGTGGTGTATTGGTTCATTGAAAAACTGGGAACGACAGCGGCCTTCTTCCCGATCCAACTTGCATCGACACCGTCCCCTACCGCCTCGACAACGCCGGCTGCCTCGTAACCCAGGCGCCCTGGCAGCTTCGGCGCATCAAGATATTGGCCGTGATAGAACATTGACTCGGCGCGATTCAGGCCCACGGCCTGCACCTTCAAACGAACTTCGCCTTTGCCAGGCTGCTGTTGCGCCACTTCCTCGATGCGGAGATTCTCTGGACCGCCTAACTGGTGAAACCGAACGACTCTGGGCATGAAGTGCTCCCCCACGCCTTGGATGACGACAAGGAGGCAGAAGTTGCGGATCTCCGATTTGCGGATTATTGGTTCTGGTAAACAGTCTTGCGGTCGGTCTTGAAGCTGAACGCGTCCTTGGGGACCGACTGATTGATCTGGAAGTTGGAATACTTGCAGACCCAGGTGCTGGTCGCGCTGAGCGTGAAAACCTGCTTGATGCTTACGGCGCGTTCCGTGTCGACCCAGATATTGACCTTGGAAAATGTCTTGCGGACAGCCGGGTCTTTGGCTACAAGTTCGAGCTGGGCAGTCTTCACACTACTTTTGCCATCGGAAAGCATCTCTGAGCCCACGTATTTGATATCCCACTTGGCCTCCAGGTCCTTGCCGCTGGCGCCAAAGCCAAGCACAACGTAGCTCTCGTATTTACCCGCCCCGCTATGTGTCGTCACCTGGTTCATTCCAGGTTCAAATAGCTTGAAAGTTCCGCCCACATAGGTGTAGGCCTTCCCTGAGGGCTTTCCGTTGTGAGTGTCGAAATGGACCCCCACGCTGGCAGCACCATTCTTGCGCTCGAAATAGAAAACACCCGTCTGCACGTCGGTATCCTCAATCGGCGCGGTCTGCACGCTGTCGTATTCCACTTGTGCCGTGGCGGAGTGAAAATTCGCGGACGACGCGTTCAGGTGATCGAGAACGCTCTTGAGATCGTCCTGAGCCGCAGCCAACGCGCCACGTGCGGGAAAAAATGCGAGCGCAAAGGCCGCCATAAGGACATATTTGAATCTCAAATGCATGACTTTCCTTTAGACAACCCCTGCATGAATCGCAGAATTGAACGGTACAGGCCTCAGCCGAAGGGTACGGGCTTCAGCCCGTACATAAAAGCAACAAAACCAACTGAACTTTAGCCCCCGAGGGAATGCCACCTGCCCTGGCTATTCGACGCTCCACAGCGCAGGAAGAATCAACCAATCTCACTTACCTGTGAGCCCAGACCTTCCAAACCTGGTTCCCCTGCGCATCGACCGCAGTCTCCCAATGCTGGATAAACACGTCATCGCCGGTCACCGGCTCAATTGCTTTCCGCAACGCCTTCTTCACCACCCGGAGTGGTTCGGCGGTGTGCAGATCCAGGCTTACGTCCGATGCCCGCACCATCAGAATTACGCCCTGCCCGTCGTTCCCGATCACCTGTATAGGATGCGCTGGTCCGCCCAGCGGTGACGGCTTGTCGCCGTAATTCCATCCCCGGATTTGCGGCGTCAGGAAAATGAACAGCAGGATCGCCGTCACCATCACGTCATAGTGAATGCTGCCGCGCGAATAGGTCCAATAAAAATAGCTCAGCAAAATCTGCTTCAACGTGCGGCGACCCTGCGTGGTCGGTACAACTGGTGTTTCAGACGGCATCAGGATTCCTTCACTCTCCGCGTTTCCGCCACAATCTTTTCCATGCCGCCCATATACGGCCGCAGCGCTTCTGGAATCACGACGGAGCCATCGCCTTGCTGGTAGTTTTCGAGGATGGCCAGCCATGTACGACCCACGGCAAGCCCACTGCCGTTGATCGTGTGCACAAACTCGGGCTTGGCCTTGGTGCCTTGCTTAGCGGGCCGGTAGCGGATGTTAGCTCGCCGCGCCTGGAACCCCTCGAAATTCGAGCAGGACGAAATCTCACGGTAAAGCTGCTGGCCCGGCAGCCAGACCTCCAGGTCGAATGTCTTTGCTGAAGAGAATCCCGTGTCGCCCGTACACAACAGCACGCGCCGATAAGGCAGCCCCAGCGCTTCCAGAATCTCCTCCGCGTCGCGCGTCAGCTTTTCGTGCTCGCTATCGGATTCATCAGGCCGCACAAACTTCACCAGCTCCACCTTCTGGAACTGGTGCTGGCGTATGATGCCCCGAGTGTCTTTACCGGCGGCTCCGGCCTCAGCGCGGAAGCACGGCGTATAAGCCGTAAACGCAATGGGAAGCTGCGCCTCGTCCAGAATCTCATCGCGATAAAGATTCGTGACTGGAACTTCTGCCGTCGGAATCAACCAGTGATCGCTGTCCTTGAACTCCCCGCGCGCAACAGCCTCGGCATCCGCGTCGGAACAACGAAACAGGTCCTCGGCGAACTTCGGCAATTGCCCCGTCCCAAACAGGCTCTTCGAATTCACCATGAACGGCGGCAACACTTCTGTGTATCCGTGCTTCGTCGTATGCATGTCGAGCATGAAGCTGATCAGCGCCCGCTCCAGCCGCGCCCCCGCGCCGAAGTAGACGGCGAACCGCGTCCCTGAGAGCTTTGCCGCCCGTTCCAGATCGAGAATGCCGAGCGCTTCGCCTAACTCCCAATGCGGCTTTGGCGTGAAGTCCCAAGTCCGCTTTGAGATGTCCGCGAGGTGCGTCTTCACCACCACATTGTCGGCCTCGGACTTGCCCGCCGGCACTTCGTCGCGCGTGAGGTTGGGAATGCTGGCGAGCGAAAGACGGAACTGCTCGTCGCGCTCGGCGGCAGGCTTTTCGATCTCTTCGATCCTTTCCTTGAGCATCCGTATCTGCTCTTGGAGCACACCTATCGGATCTAGCCGCGCTTTCACCTCGGGACTGGCGAGGCGTTCTTTCGTATCCGTCACTGAGATGGCGAGTTTTGCCTGATCGGACATACCCGAGAAATTCGGGGTCGCGTCAGCTTTCCGGTTGGCCATTATCAGCACGCCGACCTGCTGCTTCAACTCATTGCTTCGGGCCCTGGCCTGTTCTGCTTCGGTGATCGCTTCCCGCCGCGCCAGGTCCAGTGCACGAAAATCCCCCAGCAGCGCAGCCGGATCAGCCCCGCGAGCACGCAGCTTTTCTTCCACTAATTCCAGGTTGTTACGGACAAATCCCAAGTCGAGCATCGCTTTACCAGTTTAACCGACAGAGGCGCATATCCTCCCAGAGAGAGGGAACGATAATAGTCCAGGATGAAATCCGGGAAAGCCTTCTCAAAGCCAATCTTCAACCGGCCACAAATGCCCCGTGCCCCGTCCATTCGTTTTTCTTGCGAATGGGCGGGAAACTTCAACCCTCAGCCAGCCAGTTTCTGGCGATCAACCGGCCCTGCATCCAGCGAATCCTGCCATCCCGGCAGCCTCTGATCCCCGGTAATCAGCCGCGCTCCCCGCGAAAACGTGAAATACGTCCAAATCCAGCTGGCCATTACCGAGATCCGATTCCGAAACCCGATCAGGAAGAAAATATGCACCACCAGCCACGTAACCCACGCCGGAAGCCCGCTCATGTGCGCCTTGAAGGGCCACTCCACTTTCGCAACCGCGGACATCCGCCCAATCGTCGCCATGTCGCCCTTATCGAAGTAGTGAAACGCCGGCCGCGCCTTACCCTTCAGGTCCGCCGCAACCATCTTGGCCACGTGGTCGCCCATCTGCATCGCGGGCTGAGCCACTCCCGGAATTTGGTGCCCATCTTGCTCAAAATGCGCTAGATCACCGAGCACAAAGACATTAGGCAGCCCGGCGGGATTGAGGTGCTCGTCCACCATGACGCATCCACGCTTGTCGAGCTCTACTCCGGGGCTCGATGCGAGCAGTTTGCCCAGCGGCGAAGCCAGGACGCCCGCCGCCCAAAGCGTTACAACAGACTCAATCCGCTGGCCTCCTGCCTCTACCCAGCCCGGACCGACGCCCGTGACCTGGGTATTTGTATGCACCTCGACGCCAAGCTTTTGAAGTGCCTTTTCAGCCTTGGCCGAGAGGTCCGCCGGATAAGCACCCAGCACGCGGGGCGAGCCATCCAGCAACAACACCCGCGATTTCCGTGGGTCGATATGCCGGAAATCGCGCCGCATGTAAAGCTGTGCAATGTCGCTGATTGCGCCCGCCAATTCCACTCCCGTGGGGCCGCCGCCAATCACAACAAAATTCAGCGGCGGGTGCCAGCCATGCTCGAGCATCTGCCGCTCGGCCAGCTCAAATGCCAGCAACACCCGCCGCCGGATCTCTATGGCGTCTTCAATGGTCTTGAGGCCCGGAGCCAGCGGCGCCCACTCGTCTTTTCCGAAGTACGAATGGGTAGCGCCAGTCGCCAGTACCAGGTAATCCCAGCGAACCTGCGCGCCGGATTTGAGGGTGATCGTCTTCGTCGAGACGTCGATACCGGTGACCTCGTCCATCAGGACTTCGGTATTTGGCTGATGGCGCACAATGGTGCGAATTGCCTGAGCAATGTCCGCCGGAGAAAGCACGGCGAGGGCCACCTGATAGAGCAGCGGCTGAAAGGTGTGGTGATTCCTGCGGTCGATCACGGTGACGTCAACCGCCATGTGTTTCAAGCTTGTAGCCGCGTGAATCCCGCCAAACCCGCCTCCGACAATGACGACGCGAGGGCGGGAAGATGGTTTTTGGAGCGATTCGGTCGGATGATCCAAGTTTCTGTTTCCTCGATATCTTGATGCAGAATCGAGGCGAGAGGACACAGAAGTCTGCTGCGGAGGCTGCTAATCCCTCACAAGCGCAATTTGTTTCTGCTGGCGCATTTCGGAGCCGTTGCGGTTCGACATGTGACTGCCGTTCTGCGTCTCCGGATCGAAAACAGGGTCCTCCGTATTGATTGGAACCGGCTTGTAGGGGAGGAACACGCGGAAGCTGGTACCGCGCACGGGATTGCGCTCCGCCCAGATGCGCCCGGAATGCTGGTGCACGATGGTCCGGCAAATAGCCAGGCCCAGCCCGGTTCCACCCTTTTGCCGCGCATCTGATGCGTCCACCTGCTGGAACCGCCCAAAGACCGTCTCAAGCTTGTCTGCGGGAATGCCTCGCCCAGGATCAACGACAGAAAGAGTCACGCCGTTGGGGTCGGGACGCATCAGCACGGAAACGGTGGAGTTTTTCGGGGAGAACTTGATGGCATTCGAAAGCAGGTTGGTCAGCACCTGGAGCAGCCGGTCGGGGTCGGCCGCAACCTCCGCCTGGGTTGCATCGTGAATCAGCTGTACCCCTGCAGCTTCGGCCACCGGCACCATGCAGTCGATGGACTGTCGAACGATCTGCGCCAACTGCACCTTGCGGAAGACCAGGCGATCCCGGCCGCTCTGCATCCGCTCCAGGTCCAGAATGTCGTTAATCAGCCGCAGCAGACGCTCGGAGTTAGCCAGTGCAATCCGCAGCAGGTTGGCTGACTTGTCGTTCAGCGTCACCAGGCTTCCGTGCGACAACAGGCCCAGTGCGCCGCGGATGGCGGTAAGCGGTGTGCGCAGCTCGTGGCTCACGGTGGAGATGAATTCGTCCTTCAGCCGATCCAGGGCATAGCGCGAACTGATGTCTCGGAAGCTCAGCACGGAACCCGAAAGGCGTCCATGATCCAGGATCGGAGTCAAAGCATAGTCCACGCGGAACGGAGTGCCGTCCACGCGGTAGATGGTGTCTTCTCCCGACGTCGCCATGAGCTGCAAACGCCCCGTGGCCCGCAGCAGGGCGCAATCGTCACCGCACTCGCTCCCCGGGGGAGCATAACCGTGCAGCAGGTCGTGCACCGGCAAGCCGTTCAGACCGGTGACAGCCGCGCCCAGCATGCTCACTGCAGCGGGATTGGCAAAACTGACCAGCCCGTTGCAATCCAGTCCGCAGATCCCGTCGGCCACTGAATTGAGCAGGATCTCCTGCTGGCGATAGAGCTTTTCAGCCCAGCCCCGTTCCTGCGATCGCGCCAGCATCTGTCCCAGTGAGGCGGCCACGGTCTCAACCGCCGCCATAGTCTCGCGATTTTCCCGAAGGCAGAAATGACAATAGAATTCCAGAACGGCGAGCACGCGGTTGCCCACGCGCACCGGGACCGCGCAGCCGGAGACCATTCCGCGCTTCTGGGCGGACTTGGTGTGCGGGTTGTCAGACTCGGCGGCCAAATCTGCAATCCAGATGGCTCGACTGTCCTGCCACGCCCGCCCGGGGAGTCCCACGCCGGGAGACATCGTCAACCCCATGCTGTCTTTGATCAGGGTCTCGGTCTTGCGTCCCGGAGCGTTCCAGCCCGAGCAAAACTCCAGCCGGTTCTCTTCGGCATTGACTTCCCACTTGAGGGCCACATCCCAGCCCTGGGAAACGCAGAGCGCCTCAAGAATGCGCATCGCCGCGACTTCCGGAGAGATGTTTTCCCCCACAATCTCGCTTACTACCCGTTGCAGCGCCACCCGCCGTTCACGCTGAACAAGCAGGCGCAGCACCAGGACCGCCGCCGCGGCTCCGCCCAGGAAGATCAGTATCTGGTTGAACCGGGGGTCGATGGTCAGGTTGTGCGTAAAAAGACCGATCACGACGGCCAGCGCCAGCCCTGCAAGTATAGGAGAAATGAAGGAGAACCCACGCTTCATCATCATCGCGTGCCGTTCTGTTTCGGTAGTTCTGATCCCGTAGGACGCGTCCGCCATTGCTCCCCCCAAAAATAGGCCAGTCGGTTCGCACTGCCTTCCCGGCTGCCAGCCATGTCTATGGGCCGCCAGTAGATGGGATTCCAACTGTCTGCAGCAAACAGCGGGCCATTTCGTCAAAAGTTCGGATGCTTTGTTTTCAACCAGTTCCGGAATTTGTCGTTCACCGGGCTGTGAACTGCTGTATACAGTTCAATCCAGACGATTACAGGTCACACCATCCCTACGGATGCTGCTCAACCGCGATGCTTACTGTGGAAGTGTTGCCCGATGCGGCCAGCGCCAGCAGGTTTGTAGCAACCCC
>JBELAI010000140.1:0-15112 GCA_049508975.1 Occallatibacter sp.
GGCCGCCTCAAGGCCGGCCTCTCCCCAACGCAGGCGCAAAGCGATGCGCAGCGAGTCGCAGTCGAAATCATGAAGGGCTATCCCGCCATGATCGCCAGCCTGCACATCAGCTCCGTTGTGCGTCCGTTGCACGAAGAAACGATCGAGTCAACCCGCCCCTTATTACGGACGCTGTTCCTCGCCGTCGCCGTGGTTCTCTTGATCGCCTGCGTCAATCTTGCTGGACTCATGCTGGTCCGCGCCATCCGCCGCCAGAGAGAAGTTGCCGTCCGCCTCGCCCTGGGCGCAAGCGGATTCGCACTGATTCGCCAGGCAATTCTTGAAAGCCTCGTCCTCAGCGTGAGCGGCGGCGTGCTGGGCCTCGGCCTTGCTGCATTGGCGCTAAGGCTGGGAAGAAACCTGCTGCCCGAAAGCCTCCCCCGCATTAACGAAATCTCTCTCAACTGGAGCGTCATCGGCTTTGCTCTTTTGCTAGCCGTAGTCACAGGCTTGCTCTGCGGACTGGCTCCAGCCTTTGCCGCTCTGCGCACCAACGTCAACAGCACGCTGAAAGAAGGCGGCCGCAGCGGAACCACGGGCGGAGGCCATGCCCGCCTGCGCTCAGTGCTGGTCGTTGCGGAGATTGCAATCGCCCTCGTCCTGCTCGCCGCCTCGGGCCTGCTTCTGCGCAGCTTTGACAAAATGCGCTCCGTCGATCTCGGATTCCGCCCCGACCACATCGCAACGGCTTCCTATTCGCTGCCGCAGAAACAATACTCCACCCAGGCGTCCATCGATGCCTTCAACGACGAACTCCTGCGCCGACTCCGTCAGCTTCCAGGTGTCGAGTCTGTAGCGCTGGCTGACCTGGTCCCCGGAACAGGCGGCAATAGCAAGCAGACCTTCGTTGTGGATGGTTATGTCCCGCCCAAGGGCGCGCCCATGAACCTGGCTACGCCTTCCCATTCCATTGGCGACTATTTCAAGACCATGAGCATCCCGCTGTTGCGCGGTCGCACATTTACCGCGGCGGACAAAGCCGGCCAGCCATTGGTCCTGATCGTGAACCGGAAGATGGCCCAGCACTACTGGCCTAATCAGGATCCGATCGGGAAAAGGGTCCGCATAGGCACACCGGAGATGCAGACCCCTTGGCTGACCGTGGTGGGAGAGGTGGAAGACGTGAAGCTCGGTGCGCCCGATGACCCCTCGATAGAGGAGTATTACGGTCCGGTGGCCCAGGCGGAAGATTCATTCGGCTCGCTGGCAAATCCCGCCATCGATCTGAATGGGAATGGCGGCTACATTCTGATGCGGACCTCGTTGCCGCCGGAACAAATGGAAAACGCTCTCCGCTCCACGGTCCGCGCCATCGATCCGCAACTGCCCCTGACCCAGGTCCAGACTATGGAGCACGCAGTCTCCGAAACTGAAGCGCCTCGCCGCTTTAACACCGTGCTCATCTCCAGCTTTGCTTTCGCGGCTGTTCTGCTCGCCGTCCTTGGCATTTATAGCGTCATCGCCTTCTCGGTCGCCTCGCGCGTCCAGGAGATGGCCATCCGCATGGCTCTCGGTTCGCAGCGCGGCGGAATCATCCGTCTCGTTCTGGAGTCCGGCGCAAAGCTTGCCGGCATTGGTTGTGTGCTTGGGTTGGGCGGGGCTGCCGCAGCTTCAACCCTGCTCCGCTCTATGCTCTTCGGCGTCAGCCCCTTTGACCCGTTCGTTCTGACGGCAGCCGCAATGGGAGTGCTTCTGTTAGCCCTGGGCGCATCCACATTGCCGGCCTTCCGCGCCGCGTCGATCGATCCCAACCGAGCCCTGCGTGGAGAGTGATCGTTAGGCCGCACCGCCGGCAACGCCCCGTGCCCCATCCATTCGACTTTTTTCTGTCGAATGGGTGGGAAACCTCGAACCCTCAACTCGCCTTTATCATTGATAAGCACGGCTCCCCGCTTCCATCGAAGCGCTCGAAGTCCCTTGAATGAAAAGGCCAATTCCCCATGTCTCTTCCCGAAGTACGGATCACCCCTCTGCCGGACACCGGCGATCAACGCGGATCCAGCTTCCAGACTGGACCATCCTGGCTCGCTTTTCTCGGTTCTATCGACGATGCCCACATTGCCACCATCGTTCCCGGCGCCATTCGCGGCAATCATTTCCATCTGCGCAGGAGGGAAGCGATCGCCGTCCTCTATGCCGATAATTGGCAGGCCGCCTGGAATCAGGGGGCAGACACAGAGGTCACCGTCAGTGAATTCACCGGCGCGGGCGCTGTGATGCTGGAGGTCGATCCCGGCGCCTCTCACGCCATTGCCAACACCGGCCGGGCTCCGCTTTGGATTATCGGCCTTTCCAACGGCGCCTGGGACCCTGCTGCGCCCGACTCCTTTTTGTGCAAATTGCTGCCGCGCCCGGCTGCCTGAACCACCTGAGCCCAGTGTCGCTGCGGTGCCTTGGGGTGATATGCTGCCTGCGCCGGGAAAAGCGATTTAGCAAGGGAGAGTACGAATATGTGGTTTCTTGGAATGGATGTGGGTACGGGCGGCACGCGAGCAGTCGTTGTCGATGCCGACGGCAAGGTGATTTCCAGCGCGGCAAGCGAGCATGAGCCATTTAAAACAGCGCACCCCGGCTGGGCCGAGCAGGACCCCGAAGACTGGTGGCGCGCCGCCCAGGAGGCCATTCGCGAAGCCCTCGTATCCGCCCCTGAGCCGCATGAGTCCATCGCAGCCATCGGTCTCACCGGCCAGATGCACGGCGCCGTCATGCTCGACGAGAATGGCACTGTGTTGCGTCCGGCGCTCATCTGGTGCGACACACGGACCCAGCCCCAATGCGACTGGTTGACGGAAAAGATCGGCTACGAGCGCCTGATCGAGCTCACTTGCAACCCTGCCCTCCCCAACTTCACCGTAACCAAAATTCTCTGGGTCAAAGAACATCAGCCGGAGATCTTCGCAAAGATCCGCCACATCATGTGCCCCAAGGATTATGTGCGTTACCGGTTGACGGGAGAATTTGCAATCGACGTGCAGGAAGCTTCAGGCACGCTGCTCCTCGATGTAACGCATCGCCGCTGGTCGAAGGAGGTCGCCGAGGCTGCGGGCATTGACGAAAGCTGGCTGCCCAAGGTCTACGAGTCGCCGGAGGTGTGCGCGCGCATCAACGACACCGCCGCCGGACTCACCGGTCTCTCCTCAGGAACACCCGTTGTAGCCGGTGCCGGCGACCAGGGCGCGGGCGCAGTGGGAATGGGGATTCTTCAGCCCGGCTCAGTCTCTGCGACCATCGGTACATCCGGCGTGGTATTCGCCGCCACTGCTGCCCCCACAAAAGATCCCAAAGGCCGCTTGCACACGTTCTGCCATGCGGTCCCCGGTCTGTGGCATGTGATGGGCGTAACGCAATCGGCTGGCTTGAGCTTTCGCTGGCTCAAGGAGACTTTCTTTAGAGGACTCGACTATGACGCCTTGACTTGGGCGGCCAGCAAGATTCCAGCCGGCAGCGAGGGGCTCGAGTGGGCTCCATACCTGCTCGGTGAGCGCACACCGCACCTTGACCCCGAAGTGCGTGCCGCCTTTGCGGGGATTTCCACCATACACTCTGAGGCCCATTTTGTTCGCGCAGTCCTCGAGGGCGTGGCTTATTCGCTCGAAGATACATTCACGCTTTTCGCCGAACTCGGTATTCCCGTATCGGGGATCAGGCTGGGCGGCGGTGGCGCACGCGGACCATTATGGCGCAAGATTCAGGCCGGTATCTATGGCCATGCGGTTGAAGTGCTAACGGCGGAAGAAGGCGGCGCGTTTGGTTCGGCTCTAATGGCAGGAGTGGGCGCAGGCCACTGGGCAAATTTGGACGAAGCATGCGCGCAAGCCATTGAAGTAGCGCAGCGCATCGAACCCGATGAAGCCGATGTCGCCGCCTACAAAGCCGGTTATGCGCAATGGCGGAAGCTCTATCCGGCGTTGAAGAGCCTGCGGTAACGGGGAATCGCAACTCCTCGCGGAGGGAGGGACCGAAAGTAACCTCTCGCGACGTATACATCTCAAGCTGCGTACGATAGCCTGACATCGAAAGAGGATTTTTTCAGCGAGGCTCGATGCGCATTCATCCACTTATTCCTACATTGGTTCTATTCTTGGCAGCGTCCGTTGCGATCGGCCAAACTTCTTCTCCTGCCCCCACGACCTGCGCGGAGTTGCACCTCATTCCGGCGCCGCGTGAATGCGTTTCTGTCGAAACAATTCCAATCGGGGGAGTAGGATTTTTTGTCGCTGCCGGTGGTGCGGAAGACGGCTTTGCGGCCGAGGACCTGACCGAGCAGACCCTTGGCAAAAGGCAGGTACAAAGTGACGCGCCATTCATCCGCCTGGAGCGCGCAGATTCGGCGGCAGCGAAGGCTCTACTGGAACGCAACCACCTGAGCTTCGATCCTGAGATGCATGACGAGGGCTACATAATTGTCCCCGATCACGAAGGCGGCCTCGCAGTCATTGCCGAGACCGCAGCCGGAATGTTCTACGGCGCGCAGACTGTGAAGCAACTCGTTCGGGGCAGCGGGAAGGATACAGTGCTCCTGACGCCCACGCTGCGCGATTGGCCGGCCATGGCGCACCGCGGCCTCTCCGACGACTGGTCGCGCGGCCCATTGCCGAATATGGAGTTTCTGCGCCGCGAAATTCGCACGCTCGCGGCCTACAAGCTCAACACGTTTTCGCCGTACTTCGAACATACATTTGCGTATGCGAGCACGCCCGTAGCGGCCTTTCCCGGCGGCTCAATGACGCCGGAAGAAGCCCGCGAACTAGTCGACTACGCCGCGCAATATCACATCACGGTGATCCCGGAGCAGGAAGCATTTGGTCACCTGCACAACATCCTCAAATTCGAGCAGTACTCGGCCATCGGTGAAACCCCGCACGGCGCCGTGCTTGCTCCCGGGGATGCCGCGACGGTTCCGCAAATTGCCCAATGGTTTGGCGAATTGGCGCAGGTGTTTCCAGGTCCCTATGCACACATTGGCGCAGATGAGACTTCCGAACTCGGGTTGGGCAGAACGCGCGAGGAGGTCAAGAATCGCGGCCTGGGCGCGGTTTACATGGACTTCTTGACGCAGATTCACTCGGCGCTCGAGCCCAACCACAAGCAACTGCTGTTCTGGGGCGATATCGCGGTCAACTCGCCCGGCCTGGTCGGCACTCTGCCCAAGGACATGATCGCGGTTCCCTGGGGCTACGACGCCGAGCCGGATTTTACTGCGCAGATTTTGCCATTCACCAAGGCCGGCCTCGAAACCTGGGTTGCTCCGGGCGTGAATAACTGGAATCGCATCTACCCCAACAACAATGAGGCATTGGGCAACATTCGCGCGTTTGTGCGCGATGGCCAGAAACTCGGCTCCAAAGGCATGTTGAACACGGTTTGGAACGACGACGGCGAAGGCATCTTCGACGAAAACTGGTTTGGTGTGCTGTTTGGCGCGGCGGCAGGCTGGCAGGCAGGTGAGAGTTCTGAGGAGACATTTACGGCTTCGTACGGAATCGCGTTTCATGGGGATGCTTCGGGCAAGATTAACCAGGCGCAACAGGCTCTGATGGCGGCGCACGCCTTGCTGAAGAAGGCCGATCTGGGGGATGCGCGCGACAGTTACTTCTGGGTCGACCCATTCTCGCCTCCCGGTCAGCGCATAGCGGAAAAGATACGCCCGGTGCTGAGCGAATTGCGCATGGATGCGGAGCGTGCCATCACGCTGCTGGCCCAGGCGCGCGCCGCAGGGAAGCTTGACAACCAGGAAGCTCTGGATGCCCTGGAACTGGGTGCTCGCAGAATCGACTTTGTGGGCCTGAAGTTTCAGGCAGCGGATGACTGTATGTCGCTTTACGATCAGGCCCGGCAACTTGCCGGCAGCAAAGACAAGTCCCGCCGCGGCGAGGTTCCGGAGTTGCTGTATACCATCGGATCGAACAACGGGCGCCTGCGGGACATTCGCGACGGCTACACGCTTTTGCGCGATCTCTACAGGCAGGCGTGGTTACGCGACAACCGCCCCTATTGGCTGCAAACCAACATGGACCGCTACGACCAGTCCGCGCTGCTATGGATTGCCCGCGGCGACAACTGGCAGACCAAAGTCATCCAGCAGTGGCACGAAACGCATACGCTGCCCTCGCCCGAGGAGGCTGGCTTGCCCGCGGGGCCGCAAAAGCCACCGGAGAAGCTGCCAAAGAAGTCCGGGAAATGGTGGCAGAAGGGATAGAAACAGGGGTCAGAGGTTCGGGGTCAGAAAATCCGCGAAGAAGAATCCATCGCGGTTGATCACCTCACCCGCTTCCAGGTTCAGCGGCGCATTGAACATCGGTCCGGCGTAAACACATGTGTGAAATTCGCCCCGCTCGCCGCATGGATCTGTTTCTTCCGGCAAATCGCGCAAGAGAGCTTCGTCGAAATCGCGTCCCGCAAACGAGCCGGGCAGTTGCTTCGAGTCAATGCAAGCCAGCTTCGCGCGCAGACCGCCTGCAATCATTTCACTCGCCAGTTGATCGGTTGGAATCTCCCACAAAGGGAACAGCGGCTCGAGTCCTGTGGGCCTGAGTTGCGTCTCGCGATAAGCTCGCACGTCCGCCAGGAACAAGTCGCCAAAAGCAACCGCATTAATGTGCTCCGCAACGGCGCGATCACAGACCTCCGCCATGCGCTGCTCATAGATTTCGTTGGAGCAAGGCCAAGGCAGTGGCACAATCCACAACGGCAGCCCGGCCGCCGCGGCCTGTGCTTCGAGCACGGAGCGTCGCGTCCCATGCATGGCCACGCGCTGAAATTCGGTATTCAATGTGGTGAGCAGGCCGACCACTTCAATGCCCGGATCGCGACGCAAAATATGCAGTGCCCAGGCGCTATCTTTCCCGCTGCTCCAGGACAAGAGAACTCGTTTCATACTGTGATCGTAAATGTCGAAGTGGACAAGTGAATACATATCAATCATAATGACCATAGTGATCGTTACGATTGGAGGTTACGATGATTTCCGAGGTTAGTGCGGTTAACTTTCGGCAGAATCTGGGGGAAATGCTAAACCAGGTGCAGTATCGGAAGGACGCGATTGTGATCAACAAGGACGGCAAGCCGGTGGCGGCGCTGGTGGATGCGGAATTGTTTGCACGAATTCGACGGATGCGTGAGCGGTTCGATGCTTTGAGCAGCCGGATCGCCGAGGCTTATGCGGATGTGCCCGCCGAGGAAGGGATGGCCGAGATAGATGCTGCTGTTGCTCGCGAACGGGGGCGTTGATGGCGAGGCTGCGCGTGGTTCTCGACACGAATGTTCTGGTGTCGGGATTGGCCTATCCGACGGGTGTTCCGGGGCGCATCGTGTCCGCGTGGAATCAGGGCGCGCTGGATGTAGTGCTTTCCAAGTACATTCTGGATGAAATGGCACGATTGTTGCCGCGGCTTAAGCGGATTGGGATGAGCGCGACGGAGAGTCGCGACCTTGCGGACAGGTTTCTGTTCACGGCGGAAATCGTGGAACCGAGCGGGGAAGCGGATGAAGCGTTGCGCGACAAGGCGGATCAGCCTGTATTGGGGACGCTGCTTGCTGGGCGGGCGGATTACTTGATTACTGGTGATAAGGATTTGCTGGCGCTGGCTGCGAAGTACCCAATTGTTACTCCGACAGAGTTTTGGGAGAGACACGGAAGTTAGTCGACCATATGGCGCAATGGCCTGAGAACTTGTGAAACGGTGAAGACGAATGATGGCCTGCCGAATGCAACCGGCAGGCCGTCATGTCGTTGGGCCAGGGAGCTTGTTAGTTCAGCGTCACATCCCCATGCAGCGGCGTATTCTCACTCGAATCCCCAACATGAATCACAAACTTTCCGGGGTCGATGGTCCACTTTTTTGAGGCATCATCCCAGTAGCTAAATGCCCGCGCATCCAGATCGAGCGAGACATGCTTTGTTTCTCCGGGAGCGAGGCGGACCTTCGCGAATCCCTTCAATTCGCGCTTCGGACGAGCAGCCTTCGCCGATGGGTCGGAGACATAGAGCTGGGCTACTTCCGCACCAGCCACGCTACCCGTGTTGGTAACGTCGAAGCTGACCGTGACTGTCGATCCAGAGCATCCAGCGGCAGCAAGTGTCCTTCGTTCTTCAGCAGCGCGGCCCAGGCATCTCCAGATCGAGGCCGTTGTTAGCCGCGCCCACTGTGTCGTAAGTCGCGTCCCAGTCCGACATCAGGATGCCGTTAAATCCCCACTCGCCCTTGAGCGCCTTGAGGTTGAGGAACGCGTTCTGCGTAGCATGGACACCGTTGATCAGGTTGTAGGAGTTCATCACCGCATCGACATGGCCCTTGGTGACTGCGGCTTCAAAGGCAGGCATGTAGATTTCGCGCATGGTGCGCTCGTCGACGTCGGTGCTGACGTTGTGGCGGTTGTACTCCTGCTCGTTCATGGCATAGTGCTTGACGGTGGCGATGACTCCCTGCGACTGGACTCCCTGAATGAACGGGACCACCAGGATCGAGTTCAAATAAGGATCTTCCGACAGGTACTCGAAATTGCGCCCGCAATCGGCGAACGGGCGATATTGACTCCAGGCCCAAGCAGGAAATTGACATTGCGGGCGCGTGCATCCTTGCCCTGGCTTTCGCCGATCTTGTGAGCCAGTTCCGTATCCCATGTAGCCGCCAGCGCCACGCCGCCTGCGTAGGATGTCGTCGGCCCCCAGGTGCGCACGCCGAGCGAGGCGTCGGACATCTTGAAGCGGGGCAGGTCGATCGCGGGCGCGGCATGGGTATACATTTCGTCCACACCGCCGACCAGCTCGACCTTTTGCTCAAGCGTGAGCTTTTCAATCCACGCGTGGGTTTTTGCTTCAATGGCGGCCGAGTCCGGCACGGGACCCTGGGCGACCGCCAAAATGGAAGTGGTCAGAAAGCCAACCAGCAGGACCGTCCAGAAATGCGCGGTCCAAAGAGGCGAAATCGATTGAGTATTGGCATATTTCAAGTTTTTCATGACGCCGAGAAGGCTACTGCATTGGACCTGCGCCTGTATACCATCCGCTCTTTTTCGAATACTTAAAATGCAAGGATCTAAGCCGTGTTTTTCCAGCCCTGTGACACGAGTCACAGCGCGGAGTGAATAATGTCACTGCTTCTCTTTCGCCCTGAGCGCAGACTCTGAGTCCAATAGGAATGGAATATGCAGGGCGCCGCGGAGCGTCAGGAGGTATTCATGAGCTTTGCAAGCGGCATGAAAACTATTGTAGTTTCCACAGATCTGGATGGGCAGTCAGATGCTGCGTTGGAGTACGCGCGCAAACTCGCGGGCGGCTATGGTGCCCGCATCGTTCTGGCACACGGCCTGGATCCGATGGACTACGCGGCAGTAGATTCGGTCCCCGGCAAAGTGCTGCGGGGCCTGACCGAACAAGCGCGCGCAGCGCTGGACACTCTTTCGGCCGATCTTCTGCGCGAAGGTATACCCAGCCATTCTGAGATCCGCCAGGGCGCGGTTGCGCAGATGCTGGTGAATACCGCTCTCCAGTACCAGGCCGGACTCATTGTAATTGGCACCAAAGGGAGGGAAGGCGCCGGCCCCATCATTGTGGGCGCAGTTGCCGAGCAGTTAGTGCGGCTGTCGCCTTGCCCTGTTCTTGCGGTGGCGATGGACTGGAATGCAGGCGAGTTTCGACCCGCGCCGGGTGGACCCATACTGCTCGCCATGGAGCGCAATGAAGCAACTGCGGCCGCTGTATCCACGGCGTATTCGCTGGCCGAGGTTTTTCATAGAACACTGATTGTCCTGCATGCGCGGAGTGCGGCCGAGGCAGCAGCGTTTCTCAACCCCGGTGCGGCAACTCTAGAGGAGTTCGGAGTCCAGCCAAGCGGCCGTTTTCCGGTGCGCTTCATTGTGAAGGATTGTAACCCGTCCGATGCAATTGTTGAAGCGATCCGGCAGCACCAACCCAGCATCCTGGTAGCGGGCGTGAAGCGCCACAGTGGAACACCGGGTCCACACGGCACCGCGTTTGCATTGCTTGCGCGCTCCCGTGTGCCTGTCTTGTGCGTTCCTCCAGAGCCGGAACGCGCAAAGGAGTCGCAGGAGCCGTCAGAAGCGGTAGCTACAAAATAGGGCCTTCGCGTAGCGGGCGTCGACCTTTCTTAGAGCAGGACCGATGGGCGGGCGGAAACCGACTTACCCACAGTCCATCTAAGTTGCCCGTTTATCTAAGAGGATGCCCTTTTGGGGATTTGCGGAATATGGGGCCAGAGCATGGAACCACGGATTGTGGCAATTCCACAGTACCAAACGCACTCTCCCGGGGTCAGCAGGCATCGGGACTGGAGCCAGCAATGGGCAAAGTGTGGGATATCGCGCCCAGAAAACGGGAGAGGGAGTCATGCAACCTGAGGCAAGAACCGGGCGAATGGCTGCTGTCCAGGCGCATCCGCTGGCTGAGTTATTGGAGTGCCCGCCGGGAACCGCAAATCTGGTGAACGGCGCGGCGCAGTGCATTTCGGTCGATGTGGGAGAAATTGTGTTCAGCCAGTCCGCGATTTGCCGTGGGCTCTATGTTGTTGTTTCCGGGCAGTTTCTTCGCCGGACGGACCGGCTTCAGACGCGCCTTAACCTCGGGGTGGCGCGTGCCGGAGACCTCGTGGAACTGGCGGCTGCGCTCGGAGATTGCCGTCATACCTATACATTGAGCGCGCAAACCCCGGGATCGCTTCTCCTGCTCCCCATGGCAGCTTTGAGTCAGGCATTTGAGGCCTACCCGCCCATGCGGATGCACTTGCTGGAAGAACTTGCACGCGAGGTCTCGCGCGGCTACGAGGCAAGCTGTCTGAGCCGGATGCCAAAGACGCGGCGGCATAGCGCCGGAGCTGAGGCGGTGTAGCCGAAAGCCTTTGGATATACAAATTTCCATCAGTTGTGATCTCAGGAGTGGTACGCTTGTTGTCAGAGCATCCCTGCACCTTGCCCTGCCGAAGTGCGGTATACTCCAGTAGAGCAACGGGAAATCTATGGCATCGTTCCACCCTCATCACCCCCCGGAAGATTGTGTTAACTGCGAGCACCGCCACCTCCGCATGTTCTGCAATCTCACCCCGGAAGCACTGCGGGACTATGACGGAATTGGGATCATGATGAGCCATGCGCGTGGCGCCAAGCTGTTTTCCGAGGGCGATGCGGCGCGAAATGTCTTCGTGATCTGTTTTGGCCAGGTAAAAGTCTCCTCCACCTCCCGCGATGGCAAGACCATGATCCTGAAGATTGCCGGCCCCGGCGATGTGATGGGTTTGAGCGCGGTTTTGGCCAACGTTCCTCACGAAGTCACCGCCGAAGCCATCGAGCCATGCCAGGTGAAAACGGTGCGCAAACAGGAATTTGTCGATTTCCTGGGCCGCCACGGCATCGCCAGCATGCATGCCGCGCAGTCTTTGTCCGCGGAATACCTCACGGTGTTCCACGATGCCAAACGCCTCGCGCTTTCCGGCTCAGCCGCGGGACGTCTCGCGCGCCTGCTATTGGACTGGGGAAAGTCCTCCGCCAACGGAAAGCCGGAGATTCGGTTTACCATGGCGCTGACGCACGAGGAGATTGCCAACATGGCCGGCACCTCGCGCGAGACCGTGACGCGCCTGTTGAACCAATTCCGCCGCGACCAGTGGATCACCATCAAGGGCTCCAGCCTGACCATCACCAAGCCAGACCAACTCGAACGCCTGACCGCCTAGGTCTCCCCCCCTCCGCGCCGATCATTGGTCTAAAGTTGACAGCTCGAATTTAGAGCCCGCCCGACATTTCATTCCTCAATCGGCGTTTTCGTTACCGATCCTGCGTGGCGGTCTGAACGATGATCGATTCCGGCGTGTCGGGACTATTGCCTTGAGTCGCGGCGAGCAGGCTCAAGTGAAACGTTGCGCCGCGCCCTGTGGCCATCTCGGCCCACAAGCGCCCACCGTGCGACTCAACGATTGAGCGGCTGATACGAAGCCCCATTCCGGTGCCATGGGGTTTGGTTGTAAAGAACGGATCGAATATCTGTTCCGCGAGTTGCGGCGGAAACCCTGGGCCAGTGTCGCTGACAGAAACGAGAATCTGCCCGTTTTCAGTTCGCTGCGACATGATGATCAGTTCTCGTATTCCTTCAACGTCCTTCATCGCTTCGATGCTGTTGACGATTAGATTCATCGCGACCTGCTGCAATTGGACGCGATCTCCGACGATTGAAGGAAGATCGGCTGCCAACTCCGTCGGGACCGATATGTTGTATCGCATTGCCTGATCGTGCAGGAGGGCGATGGTTTCTTGAAGAATCTCGTTCACATTCAGGCTCTCCTGATTCGGGGCGCCCTTCTCGAATTGTGAGCGAATCCTGGCAATGATCCCAGCAGCACGTTGTGCATCTCTTGCAATTCGGGTGACAGTGGTGCGCACCAGATCGAGATCGGGCTTATCGCTCCCGAGGCTCCGCAGAGAGACGTTGGCGTTAGTCATTGTTCCACTGATCGGTTGACTCACTTCGTGAACCAGGGAGGCTGCTAGCTCTCCCATGGTGGTCACCCGGTTGATGCGTGCGAGATCGCCCTGTGCCTGGCGCAAAGCTTCTTCTGCCCGGTTGCGTTGGGTGATGTCCGTGACGGCGCCCATAAATTCCAACTCGCCGGACGCATTCTCTTGTGCTTGAACTACAACATGCAAATATTTTTCCGAACCGCCCTGCGTCAGCAGCCGATATTCAATATCGAAGCCTGTCTTTTGATGGATCGCAGATTCGATCGTCTGCTGCACTCGAACTCTATCCTCGGGATGTATTCGCTGAACGAGCCACCCCATCGTTGGCTGAACGGACCGATCAAGCTCATAGATTTCGTATGTTTCTTCCGACCAGTAGAGCTTTTCACTGAGAACGTTCCTGCCGAAGCTGCCCGTGCGGCTAATTTTTTGCCCTTGGGCAAGAAAAGCTTCACTTCGCTGCAAATCCGTATAGAGGCTGGCATTCTCCGCGATTTGCGTCTCCAGTTTCATGTTTATCAAAGCCAGTTGTTCTGAACGTTGCTGAATGCTGCGAACTCGGAGTTGATAGAGCATCCACAGCAACGCGGCAAAAGCGGCCACGCATGAGACTCGGAACCAAGTGGTCCGATACCAGGCTGGAAGAATGGAAAAATCGAGAGTCGCGCCTGTCTGGTTCCACACACCGTCGTTATTGCATGCAATCACGCGAAATTGATACGCCCCGGGCCCGAGGTTGCTGTAGTAGGCCTGGCGGCGCGTACCGACGTCTTGCCATCCCTTGTCGAGTCCATCGACCTTGTAGCGAAAACGAACGCGCTCTGGCACCGATAAACTCAGTGCAGTGTAGTCGACCTCAATGTTTGCTGTATGCGCGGGAAGCCGCAGATTGTCCATTCGCAGATGAAGCGAGCTATCTGCCGAAATCGAGGTAATCGAAACAGGCGGCGGAATGGCATTTCTCGAAGTCTTACTCTTCGGGTCGATCCAGGCGACGCCTCTTGCCGCCGTGAACCATATCCGTCCGTCCGTTCCCTGGACTGCCTTTGGATAGGGGTATATAGCCTCGGTCTGTCCTGGAAGACCGTCTGAGGAATCGAATACTTCCTCTTGAAAGCGATAGGAGGGATCACGCAAAGCCCGGTCTACTTCATCTTTAGAGACGTGAATGACGCCATTCGCTGTATTGAGCCAAAGCCCTTCGCTGCCGGCATCGACAACTCCCGTTACGTCGTTTAAAGAATCCAAAGCCTCGGGTTTGATAGGGCGAATCCGGCCACTGTCGATCAGAGCCAGACCGCCCGCCCCACCTACCCATACCTCGTGCGGAGCAGGCTCGGCGAAGGCCTTGACATTGCGCAGGGGGCTATCCGATTTCACCGGATAGTCCTCGACTTCTCCTTTGTTCAGCGTGATTACGTCGCCCTCGTAGGTTGATACCCAGATGAGGTCCGAGCTGTCGCAAAACATGTCCGCCACGTGCAGTTTCGCCACTTCTGCCGGAGTTGCCCAGGCTTTCCATCGGTTATGGTCCAAAGAGAAGAAACCATGACCGTTAGAAAAGGCCCACAGTCTTCCGAATCTGTCCCCCGCGACCTGCCAGGTGCCGGGTCCGGTCAAAAAGCTATATGGAGACGGTGCCATTTTTCGGAATGCGCCGTCCTTCCATTGTTCAAGCGATCCCGCGCGCTTCAACAAGCCGCCTTCTTCACCGAGAGAAGAATGGTCTCCTGAAATTTCGCAATCGTGTGCGATGCTGATTGACCTTGGAGCGAAGCGCCGAAGCTGGCCTGCGAAAACAAACAACTTGCGTCCCGGCGACCCTCCTGAAAGCTAAGACCCGAACAGAGATAGGTGGTGGCGCGAAGCACAGTGCGTTCCTCGTTGTACCTCCCCTTGCGCGATTAGCTCTCTCTAATGACGATGCAATTTCCAAAACTCTGACAAAACTTAAGGTATTCAGAAACTTGCTCGATAAGTTAAGCAGAAACTGAGAATCGCGGACCGTATGCTTCGAGGAAAGCACCCATGAAGGCAAGTCTGGACAAGCAAAGCGTAGTGAAGGCCAATGGGCAGTTCTGGGAGCAGATGCTGGCCATGACGGTGGAGACGATGGCGTCTTCGGAGGAGTTTTGTGTTGGCCCCGGGCACATGGTAGGCAGTGTGGACCTTGCGGGCGCTTGGAAGGGACGGATCGAAGTCCGGATGGCTGACGGACTCGCATACGAAGCAACCGCCGCGATGATGATGCAGCCATTGGACACGGTTGGTGAGGCTGATGCGCTGGATGCAACCAAGGAGATAGCCAACATGATTGCGGGCACGCTCAAATCCTCGTTGCCCCGGCCCTGCTCGATGACAGTGCCGGAATCGGAGGTGGAGAAGGCGGGCTTTTGTGGTCCCGCCTCGACAGAAGATTCGCTTGTAGTGGGCTTTCGCCATATTGCCGGGGAGATGCTGGTGCGTGTCTGGGAGCAGGAATGCAGCCCGTAATTTGGCGAGCCTGCAGAGTTATCAGCACCAGGGCCGGGCCAAAATTCCCTGTGGTCTCGCAGGAGTTGCCCTGAAGCAAGACATTATCTTGCGTTTCTTTATTGATTCCTTA
>JBELAI010000141.1:0-15109 GCA_049508975.1 Occallatibacter sp.
GAACCGATCCTCTGGGCGCTTCTCCTGGCGGCGATGATCATCCCGGCGCTGCTCGGATTGATTGGCGGAGAAATTGGCGCGCGCAGCAAGCCCTTTCGCGGCCGCGGCTGGGCCATCTTCGCGCTCGTCGGCATGGTGATTGTCTGGGGCTGGCGCTGGTCAGAACATGGGCACGCGCTGTCGCTGGTTGAAAACGCGCAAGTCACTTCCCAGCCGGTCAAGCGCATGGCCGCGGAGCCCTATCCCATCAATCCATTTCGATGGCACTTGATTCTGGAGACGGCCGACTTCTATCAGACCGCCGAAGTCAACACCCGCACCGGCGAAATCGCCAGCGACCCGCAGCGTGACGTGATGTATAAACCGCCCACGACCGCAGCCGTTGAAGCCGCCAAGCAGACGCCGCTCGGCAAAGTGTACCTCGACTGGGGAACCTGGGCGGTAGTGCGCGACGTTGGTCAGGAGCCTGTCCCAGGATTGGCCCCGCCGCAACTCCCCGCCAATCGCCAGTGGACCACGGTCGAATTCTCGGACCTGCGCTTCAACTACTCATTCCTGGCCTCGGCCCGCTCCACAGGCACCAAAACGCTCGGCGGTTCGGTTTACATCGTGGACGGCCGCGAAGACGCAGGTGAAGTGATGAACGGGCGGGAGCAGAAATAAAAGCCTCTCCCGGTCTGCACATCGCGCTAAGTTCATTTTGTGGTGGTGGTCTCTTTTTTCGTAAGAGAGGTTGTGCCATTAATTGGAGTGGTCGTCGTGGTTGAGTAGATGATCGTGTTTCCCGCGATCGAAACCTTGGGAAGATACAAGCCGTCCACATCGACGCTGGTTTGCGTCCTCCCCACCAGGGAATACTGCGTGAAGGTAATGGGCGTGCCGGCGCAAAGGGACCGCATTTCGTTCGTCCCATTTTCCATTTGATTGTTGGAGAGGTTGACATGCGTATCAACAATCGGAGAAATGCCGATCTCTGAGGGGTTGCGGTCCAGCGAGCCCGCCCATCCGGTACCCAGCACGCCTTCATCCGGTCCGGTGCGCGCGGCGGAGCAGGGCGCGTCTGACCAGCGCGTGCTGATATAGGTGAGTGGCGGCTGGCGCAATGCGGAGACGCAGTTGATACCCGTCACCTGCCCGAAGACCGGCGCCCATCCAGTTTGCGCGGCGCAAACGCCAAACGCTGGAACCGCGAACCGCTCCATCTGCATCGGAATGCTGCTTGCCTTGCCGGCATGCGCCTGGGTGAGGGCGAGGGTGAAGTGCACATGGAGCGGCAAAGATTTGAACTTGTTATAGTCCGCCAGGGGCATGAGGAACGAAGAAGCGAAACTGCCCTCGCCTGGCCTGAGCGGCTGCGCGCTTATGGGCTGCCATGAGGAACTCCAGTGGGAGCCATTGGGAGCGGTGACCTCGCCGCGAACAGAATCGACGAGGAAAGCGTCCCCCTCCCCCAAGCCGGCCACGGAAAGATTGACTTCGACGGGAACCATGGGGCCCGCCAGCTCGCTGCTGTAGGATGTGCCGGAGTTCCACGTCTTCGGAGTGTAGGAGAACCGAATCGAAGCGCCTGTTGGCGAGATTGGATAGACCCGGTCCATGTTGGCCTGGTTATATCTGGAGGCGATAAAGGAGGCCGCGTAGAGCAGAACCGGCAACGCAAGCAGCAAGCCGCGGGAGAGCCACACCCGGCGCAAGGCGTACTGCAACACGATCGCCGTTGAGAATACCAATGCCGCCAGAATGAAACACAACCGGCCGATCAAATGGCTGGCCAATGGATCGTCGCGGAAGACCGGATTGACCGACGACAGCGCGATAACAGCAATAAACCCCAGAAAAACTCCAAGCATGGTTAGAGTCATGCGCGCAAAGTTTGAGGTGACAGTCGCAATCGCAGCGAGCGGCAAAATGACGGTTCCCGTCAATAGCAGCAGGTTATAAAGCAGCCCGGGAATGTAGAGCTGCGGCGCAAACCCTGCCACAGCCAGGATGATGCATTGCGCAACGAAGAACGGTACGCAGAGAAACGCCAGAATGAACAGCAGCTTGGCAGACAGCACCCTATTCCACACGTAAGGCCGTGTAATCCAGAACTGCGTATCGCCCACCAGCCTTTCCGCATGAATGACGCGCGTGATCACAACCCACCAGCCAGCGGGCACAAGCACCATCAGCAGGCCGGCTAGCGTGGCGAAAACCTGCGTGTGAAGATCTTGAACATTGTTGGCGCTCCCGTGCAGGACGATGCAGACGCCAATGAGCGCAGCAGTAACGGCCAACGAGACGAAGATCTCCGCCCAGAACCGGCGCATGTCTTTCAAGAAGATATGCAGTGTCTGATTCATGCTTCCTTCTCCTGGGCAATGCCCTGGTGGGATACGGAGACGTGCGACCCGCGGCCGGCTTTCGCGATAGCCAGAAAAATCTGCCGCAGCGTCATAGGCTCAAATGCAATGTCGCGTGCAGAAGGGAATCGCGCGGCAAGTTCGCGCGGC
Organism: Occallatibacter sp.; assembly: GCA_049508975.1. GTDB lineage: Bacteria > Acidobacteriota > Terriglobia > Terriglobales > Acidobacteriaceae > Telmatobacter. Next base: position 2,496 of record JBELAI010000141.1, read on the forward strand.
GCATCCTCGGAGTAATCGCTCTGCACGAACCGGAGAACGCAGTCCGCGCTCTGCGGTTCCAGCCATGTTACGGGGAGATCGGAAGGCAGCGGCGCAGGGTTGACCAGCGTGACCGTTACATCGCGGAAACGGTTCCCCAGCACCGCCATCTCTTCCGAAAAAAGTAGCCGCCCATTTTGCAGGTACCCAACATGGCTTGAGAAGCTTTCAATCTCCGCCAGATCGTGCGACGAAAGAAAGATCGTCGTCTCCGGCGCGCGCTCAATAAGGCCCTCAATCAGTTCATCGCGCACCAGCGGGTCGAGCCCTGAGAACGGTTCGTCGAGAATGATCAACGACGGACGATAGGCCAGCGAGCTTGCGAATGCAGCCTTCATCTTCATGCCGCGCGATAGGTGCTTCAGGCTCCGTTTGAGCGGCAAATCGAATTGGAGTACGAGCTGCTGTTCGAGCGCCTTGTCCCAGGTGGGATAGAAGGGGCGGAAATAGTCCAGCATTCCGCCAACGGTCATTCCATCCGGCAATTCCTGATTTTCAGACACATAGCCGATCCGGTTGAAACACTCGCCCGCCAGCTGGCCCGAGTTGATGCCGAGCACCTCCGCGCTGCCCGCATTGGGCCGGAGGATATTCATGAAAAGCTTGATGAGCGTTGTTTTTCCCGCTCCGTTTGCCCCTACCAGCGCATAGATCGAGCCTTCTGGCACGGTCAGGCTGATATCGTCGACCGCCAGTGTACGGCCGAATCGTTTCGTGAGACTTTGCGTGGAGATTGTCGCGTTCATCGCTTCTCGATCCCTCCATCTGTGGGCTTGGCGGCAGACTGCTTAGCGCTGGTTGATTCGTTCCCGCTCAGGTGCTTCCAGTGCGCGGTGATCGAGTCCAGCATCTCCGCAAGTTCGATTCCCATGCGCTTGGCCTCAACCACCAGCTCCTCAATCTCGTGCCCCAGCAGTTGGGTGCGTTCTTTTCGCGTCGAATCGGGAAGAACTGCCACCACTGTGCCGATGCCGGGGCGAGTTTCAAGCAGCCCTTCATTGACCAGATGGGCAACGATCTTGTGGGCGGTGTTTGGGTTGATCTTGAGCTCCTTGCTCAAGGCGCGGACAGAGGGAAAGGGGTCCCCAGGGCGCAACTGACCGGAGACCATGGCCTTGATCGACGCGTAGACGACCTGCTCAAAGAGCGAGACCCCTGCGCGAAATGTAACTCGGAACGGAACCATGCGTGTACTATAACAGATAGTACACTTGGTTTGCGAAAAAATTGCGCCCCTTGTTCGGCCTGGTGAAATTGGTGCATCATAGCGGGATGGTTACGACCCGGATATGCGCATTGTTCGCATATGCATTGGCAATGACTCTAGCGAGTCAAATGGCGTCGGCGCAGCGCGTTTTCGACGTCAAGGACTACGGCGCAACCGGCCGCAAGAGCGACGATGCCCGGCCAGCTCTGCAGAAAGCTATCGATGCCTGCGGCAAGGCGGGCGGTGGCCAGGTTTATGTCCCAGCCGGGGAGTACACGTCGGGACAGCTCCATCTGCGGTCGGGGGTGCGGCTCTACGTGGAGGCAGGTGCGACGATCTACGCCACACTCGATGGGAGCCAGTACGACGACCCGAAGAAGGCCGCGCTCATCTACGGCGAGGACCTGCACGATATCGCGCTCGAAGGCGCAGGCACGCTGGATGGGCAGGCGGCCTATGAGTGGCATCCGAGCAACTTTACCGACTATTACATCCTGCCTAATCAGCGCCAGATGGAAGCGGCTGGGAAGCCTCTCTTGCGGTCGTTTCCCACTGGCTTTGGGAAGGAAAGCGTATATCCACGCATGATGCTTTTGCTGCGCTGTGTCGATGTGCGCATTGCCGGCTTGAAGTTTCTTCACTCGCGAAGCTGGACCATCAATCCATACGCATGCAAGCGGCTGGTAATTGATGGCGTATACATTTACTCAAGTCAGAAAGACGCGGTGTGGGCCGATGGCATCGACCCGGATGGCTGCCAGGACGTGCATATCTCCAACTGCACCATTGAGACCGGGGATGACGCCATTGTCTTCTATTCGACCAACCTGTGGGGACCCGTTCAGCCCACCGAGAACGTGACCGTGGCCAACAGCCGGCTGTCGTCTTCGTCGAGCGCCATCAAGTTCTGCGACGGGAACAGCCGGGCCGTCCGCCACGTGACGATCAGCAATGTCGTCATCACCAACTCCAACCGCGGGCTGGCCTTCATGGTGTTCGATGGCGGCATCGTGGAAGACGTGGTGATCGCGAATGTAACCATCGACACCCGGCGCTTCGACTGGTTCTGGTGGGGAGATGGCGACCCGATCCACTTCAACATCGAGCGGCGCAGCGAGGTGGACGGCGTCAAGAGGGACAACGAACCCGCTGCCGGCATCATTCGCAACGTGACCATCAGCAACGTAATCGCGCACGGCCAGGGAACCTCCGCGATGCATGGCCACCCGGATAGCTGGCTCCAGGGAATTCGGCTCAACCATGTCAGGCTGTTTGTGTCCCACGGAGCGGAAGCGCCCTATGAAAGCACGACTGCGGCGATGACGCTCGAATATGCGCGTGACGTCGCCATGAACGATGTGGAGATTGGCTGGGAAGAGCCGCACGCGGCCACTTGGCAGACAGGGCTTGCGGTTAACCAGGTTCAGGACTTGCTGCTCAATGGTGCGAGGTTCGACGCCGCCCCCGGTTCTGACCAGCCGGTACTGCGGCTGAGTGACGTGGACGGCGTTCTGGTTCAGCAGTCCCGCATTGCGTCGGTTGACGTCACGGGCAGCAAAAGCAGGGGCGTGCGCCTGGTGGAGACCGAAGCGAAGTTAACCGAGGGCCCAGGAGTGGCGCCGGCGATCGTGAAGTAACACATAGGGTCCGTATGGTGCCGATTCTCCTGGATACGCGAGCTTCAAGGATGGACTGCCAACGAGGATCGCACTGGTTACTGACCAAGACGGGCGGACGGTAGGTCTTGATCCTATCCAGCCTGGCTACTTGAACGGAACGACCTGGGAAGGGACCGTCAGGTTTACGATCGAGGCGATGTACTCGGCTGTGATCTCGCGTTCCCAGTTGGTCTTGAAAAGGAATGTCAGGCCCACCTGGGATTTGTCCATATAGGCGACCTGCGCTTCGAGCGCAAGCACACCGATCACATGGCGCAGGGTGAGGACGCCGGAACTGCCGACCAATACAGAGCCATCCAGGATGACCCGGATGCCCGTATCGCTGACATCTTTGCAGGTCCCTTGGATCGTCTCCCCACCCGTCTTGAATTCCACGTCGATGCCCGCTGCGATCCGCGAAGGTCTGTATTCGAACTTGCGGACGCCGTCCAGATCGCTCATTCCCGCTAATCCCTCTCGATTCTGAAGGCTCAAGGAAGCTGCCGGTCAGATGGGTCGTACTTCTATCGGCTCGATACCCCAAGCAGTTCAATTCACCGCCACAAGTGCCGCCCTTGGCGCAGTATATCCCGTAAAGGTGCAACAATTCCGGCCAATTTGCCTTGAAACAACGGACCCCGCACGCGAAGAGTCATCTTGACCGATGAAAACACACTTGTTCTCGGCCGATTGTGCCAGTGACCTTGCATAGTGACTAAAACAGTGCAGACAACCATGTCGTACGAGGTCGCAAAATTGTCTGGGAGATCGTAAACGCCCTGAATGCGGTGCGAACTTCAGAGTAAACTAAGGGGAGGGCGTGAAAACCACAGTAATCGACAGGAGACTCTCTAGGTACCCTCCTATTGCCTATTCTTGCGAATCAGTGGTAGTGATATAGTGTGTTGCGTCAAACCTTGGTCATCTTACCAAAGTCACATTAGCGCATGCGGTAGGAGTAGGTTACCGTGCACTGAACCGCCTCTTGGAGTGTAGGGAAGAAATGTCAACGCCGATGATCATGATTGTCGATGATGATATTGCTCTTGGAAAATTTCTCAGTCGTGAACTCACAAACCGGCAATTCTCCATGGAGGTATGCCAGGATGGCGAGTCAGCAACCGAGAAAATCAAGGAGACAAACTACGACCTGGTCATTCTTGACCTGAACCTGCCTCGGATGGACGGTATGGCCATTCTGAAGCAGGTCCGGCTGGGTCAGCCGCGACTGCCAATACTCGTATTGACGGCACGGAATCGAACCGAAGATCTGTTGCTGGCACTGGAGCAGGGAGCCGACGACTATCTGATCAAGCCGTTCTCGTTCATGGAATTGCTTGCTCGGGTCCGAAACTTGCTGCGTCGCAATTCCGCTCCTGCGGCCGTGAATGCATCCAGGATCGGAGACCTGACCATCAATAGTGAGGAACACTGGGTCATGCGGGGCGATCGCCGGATCGATCTCACGGTGCGCGAATTCGCCCTTCTCGAGTACCTGATGAGCAACGTCGGGAAGGCAGTTTCCCGCGCGACCCTCATGCGGGAAGTTTGGAATACACAGCTCGATTCCACGACCAACATTGTTGACGTTTACATGAAATACCTGCGCGACAAAATTGATCGCGACGGTGAAGTGAAGTTGATCCGCACAGTACGTGGGGTTGGATACGTCCTTAGTGGCGAATAAAAGTGCGAACTCTTTGGGAAACCATTTTCTTGCCTTTCTGGATCGTGCGCCGACTAATACTCCATAAGTCGTACTGTTCGTCCGGAAGTCGTATTGCGGAACGTGCCGCTAGTATTTAGATTCTACTTATTAACCTCCAGATAAGATTCCTGCCCGGCACCGCCGGCACTGCATGAAGGTAGGTCTATGAGTGCGTCTGTTTTGTCAAATTTTCGCCTGCACGAGAAGTTAAGTGAAGGTATGCCTGTGAGCGCAGCTGTTTTGCCGAATGTTCGTCTGAACGAGAAGAGCGCAATCGGGGTGCTGCTCGTCAGCCCAAACAGCAGGCTTCGCCTTGAACTGAAAGAGAAACTCCACCAGGCACGCTGGAATTTGAGTGAAGCCTCGAGCGGCGCCGAAGCGTTCGAGTGTCTTCATGAAGGGCCGTGCGAGATCCTTCTGCTTGATCCGTTGCTTCCAGATCTGGAGCCGAGTGAATTCAGTGGCATGGTGCGGGATCAGTTCCCCAATGTCCAGGTCCTCTCGGTCAATTCGCATACCGGACAGCTCATTCTTGGCGCATCTTCTCCGACGGCGCTTTCGGCCGAAGTCACGGCGATGCTCTACAACGGCGCAGTCGCCGGCGACAATGGACGGGCAAGTTTCATCACTCCTGCCCAATTGCACCGGATGCGGGCTGCGAATGAAGGCCGGGTCAGCATCCGCGGCATGATCGGCGACTCGGAGCCCATGCGCCGCGTTTATGAACTGACCCACATGGTGGCTCGCCGCGATACAACAGTTCTTGTTACCGGGGAAAGCGGCACTGGCAAGGACCTGATCGCACAGGCGATCCATCTCATCAGTCCCCGCCAGAAGCAGCCTCTTGTCGTCATCAATTGCGCCGCGATCCCGGAGCCGCTGCTTGAAGCTGAGCTCTTCGGCTATGTAAAAGGTTCGTTCACGGGTGCGGTTCAATCCCGCATTGGCCGCATCCACGCGGCGCATGGGGGAACACTCTTCCTCGATGAAATTGGAGATATGCCGCTCGCGCTGCAGAGCAAGATGCTGCGTTTCCTTGAGCAGGGCGAAGTGCAGCGAATTGGCGGCAATGACAACTTGAAGGTAGACGTCCGCGTCGTGGCTGCCACCAATGCCGACCTGCAGACGCTGGTTAAGAAAGGCCTGTTTCGCGAGGATCTTTACTACCGCCTTGCTATTTTCCCCATCAAACTGCCGCCCTTGCGGGAGCGCCTTGGAGATATCGACAAGCTCGCCGAAGCATTTGTGGCCAAGTTCGCCCCTGGAGTCACCCTGACCGCCGGCGCGCTCGACGTTCTCCGGCGGCACGACTGGCCGGGGAACGTGCGTGAATTGCGCAATGCGCTGGAACGGTCCAGCATTATTGTAGGAAGCGAGCTGGAAATCCTGCCGCGGCACATTCTTCTTTAATGTGTCCGCTTCAAATCAGGATTCTTCACGGGTGGCGGGAGCGATTCGATTCAATGGTTCATCGAATCGAATTAGATTCGAGCACAGAAAGACCACAAACGTGGCGGCAAGTCCCGCAACACCAAGTTCCAAGGCGGCCTTCAGGCCGAATTGAGACGCCGTTAGACCGCCCGCCACTGCACCGAGCGACGCCATTCCTTTGAAGCAGAACCGCATCGCGGTATCCATTCGTCCCATCAAATGCATTGGAGTAACGGCTTGCCGTGTCGTCTGCATGTTAACGCCGAAGCTCGATTCTCCAAGGTTGTAGAGGAAGAGCGCCATTGCGGTGAGGACGAAAGGATTGCTGTGTACCGGCAGAAGGAGTATCGCGCCTCCGGCGATCCCGATCAATGGCGTAAAAACTAATATCGTCCCTTGAGAAAAACTCCGGGCGAGCCTCCAACCAAGAATTGAGCCGCCAATTCCTCCCACTCCACCCGTGGCGAACGCCAGTCCAATTTGCACCGAAGTCAGCTTTAGATCGTGAACGGCGTGCAGAACGAGAACGGCGAGGACCGCGCTCCAGGAGAAATTCCAAATCGCGGAGCCAATTCCGAGAATACGCAGTGTCGCGTTGCTCAATACAAAAGAGACTCCTACGAATATGGTGCGAAAAATTCCGTTGCGATGCGTGGTTGCGCGAGGGCTTGAACTTGAATTCACCGTCCTTCGAATTCCGAAGAAGATGCAGACCGCTGAGGCGAGGTATGTGAACGAATCGAATAGCATCGCTCCCGAAATGCCCGCAAGTCGAAGAGCGTATCCACTCATGCTTGGGCCTACGACGTCCCCGCCGGCCAAGGTCATATTCAATCGACTGTTCACGGCAATACGCTCATTTGGCCGGAATAGCTCTGGAATTGCCGCTCCAAGCGATGCATCGAAGATCAGAGTGAACAGCGATATGACGCACACGATGCCGTAAAGTGTCCAGATCGCCATCCGATCGGTGAGCAGAAGGGCGGAAGCTGCGATCAGGATGGCCGCTCTCACTGTGTCCGCCATGATCAAAAGGGACTTCCTCCGAAAACGATCAACCATGACTCCAATGAATAGCGACATAATTAAATAAGGAAAGGTTTGAGACGCGGTCAAGAGTCCCATTTGAGTGGGATTCGCATGTAAAGCTGAGACGGCAATCATCTGAATGGACAGAGAGCTGAACTGGCTCCCGATAATTGAGACCGTCTGTCCTAGCCACAGGAGTCCAAAAATGGAACGCCGCGTCTCTTTCTCGTTTCCATCATTTTCCAAGACGCGACCTTCAATTGGGCTCGACTTCGATGCGATTTCGTTTACGGGCATGACTTCCTTTCTTAATGTGTCCGCTTGGATTCGAACGTCGGGGGCGTCAGCGAGTCATGTGCTCGGCCGGCCTGTACGCTTCTTCCGATATCTCCGCGAGTGTTGAAGGAATGAGTTCCGCGCCAAGCCCGTAAAACCGACAGAAACTCATAATCAATGGCCGCCATCGATCCGGGTCAATATGATTCGCTTTGCCTGGGACAAGAATGGATTGGTCCGCGTGGGCATGTACGACTCTCACTTCGAATGCGTATGCGCCTGGAGTCGATGCTGGACCATTTCCAAATAGACGAGTCGTTTCTAGTACCGCCTCAAGTTGGATCGGGCATTCATCGATGCGAGGCGCGGAAACGGAAATAGACGGACAGGTGCTTAGACCCGCTACCCCGAGTTTGTCTCTCTCGTATCGGTATCCGACAGACTGTTTCCAGGGGGAAACCGCGGGTTTTCCTGTCAAGCGGGCCAATTTGTTCACAGCCCCAACCATTTGTTCTGAGGGAAGATTGAGGACACACTCCCTTTCACGTAATAAATTTGAGGAAGTTTGAGACCCCGTTCCAAGCCCGAGCATACAGTTCCACCCGAGCCACCACGCCGATGACATGGGAGCGACGTTGACCGTTCCATCTTCGTTCAAGGTACTGATGAGAACGACGGGCGTGCCGAGATAGAGAATTGAAGGTTCCACGCTGATAAGCATGGGATTCATCTTGAAGAAGGCGGCTCCGCGAGGCTACCCGTTTCTTGCTCTCAATTCGAGTTTCCGCATTCACAATTGAAGAAAGTGCCGCAGGCGGCAAGACATCTTCCAATGCCGACTTATTCAAACAACCATTAGCAGACGGCGTTCATAGCCGCATGTTGCGAATCAATATATAGAGGATGGGGTCGGCAAGTTTTTCCCATTTTGCAACCGGGATACCGAAATGGCCCTTATCGTGCTTAGTTACTGGGCAGATGCTGCCTACTTCTCATTTCGAACCAATAAATGGCTGCCAGGCCGATAAACAGGGCGATAACCTGACTGTGCCGGAAGCTGATGCGCAGTCCAGGGGAGCGGTACAACTCGCCAGCGAATTCTCGGAATTCATCGCTGCGGCCTCTCAGCTTGAAAGGTCTTATCGGGCATTGCAGGTGGAAGTTTCAGTCCTAGGGCTGGAGCTGTCGGAGCGCAACGCGGAATTGAATACCAGCCTGGCTGAAAACAATGCTATGCGGCTGGCTTTGCAACAAATTGTCGATTCGATGCCCTGCGGCGTGCTGGTTCTGGACCGCTCGGCCGAAGTTACGATGATTAATCCCGAGACCCGGCGGCTGCTTGGACTTGAGCAGGCACTATTTGCCGAAGGATCCAAAGTGAATTTGCGACAGCTCTCGGCTTGGAGCGGCGTGAACCTCCAGTCATCGTATGAAGATTCATCCAGCAGCGATTCCGGCCAGGAGTTCTGTGTGCGAGACTCTTCGGGGAATCGCTGGCTCGAGGTTCGCAAGCGCGGCCTATTCCACCAGAAGACCAACGCGGGCCTGCCTGACCAGACCATTCTGATCCTCCGCGACATTACTGCGCAGAAGCGTTCGGAGCAGGAAAGAGAAGCCGGGCGCAAGGCAATGGCTCTCGCCGAGATTACGGCAATTCTTGCCCATGAAATTAGAAATCCGTTAGGGAGCCTGGAGCTTTTCGCTGAACTGATTGAGAACGATGACACCCGCCGCGATGAATGGATTTCTAATCTTCGCGCTGGAATCCGCTCGCTCTCCGGCATGGTCAATAACGTTCTCAGCTTCCATAGTTCCGGCTCGTTGGCGCTTGCTCCGGTTCCCTTGTCGACATTGATTGGGAATGCCATCAAGTTTGTTCAGCCGCTTGCCGATCAGGCAGCAGTTTCCCTGGATTGGTTCGCCGATCGCGAAAACACGATGATCCTGGGCAGCGAGAGCGCTCTGCAACAGGTTGTTTTGAACCTGGTCTCGAATGCCATTCGCCACACCTCGGCAGGTGGAAACGTAACAGTCTCGATCCAGCCAGTAACAGGTTTGGCAAGCAGCGCGGAAGGCTGCGATGAGATCGTCGCCGAATTCTCCGATACCGGCTGTGGCATTCGCGCAGACCAGATTGATCACATATTCGAACCCGGGTTTAGCGGCAGCGGAGATTCCTCCGGCCTCGGTCTCGCAGTTTGCAACCGCATCATGAAACAACATGGCGGCAGTATTTCCGTCGCCAACCGCGCTGGATCCGGTGCGCAATTCACGCTTCATTTTCCTGTATATCAATTGGAGTTGGCGACAGCATGAATAACCCTGATTCCGAAGTTAGGAATTCCTCCGTACTGGTTGTGGACGATGAGCCCGGCATGCGTACAGCATTGCGGGCCAATTTCCTTCGTTACGGATGGCGTGTTGAAACAGCAGCCGGCGTTCGGGACGCGGAACGGGCCGTTGGCCTGAACAGCTTTGACCTGGTTGTGAGCGACATCCGTATGCGGGATGGCGATGGGTTCGAGGTAATGTGCCAGGTGCTGAAGAATTCGCCTACAACCGCGGTGATTCTGCTTACAGCGTTTGGAAGCGTACCTGAAGCGGTAGAGTCGATGCGCGGTGGCGCATTCGACTATCTGACAAAGCCAATTTCATTTGACCAACTCCAGGCCGCCGCCACTCGCGTCATGCAGCGGATGAATGAGAAGACGATCACGGCGAAGGTTCCAAATCAAATCGAAAATACCGCAGCCGTCCATTGCGGAATCGTTGGCCGCTCCTCACTTCTGATGCAGGCTTTGCAACGCGCGCGCGCCGCGGCCAGCACCGACGCCGACGTTTTGATCGAAGCTGAGAGCGGCACTGGCAAAGAGTTGATGGCGAAGTTTATCCATCAATCCAGCGACCGCCGGAAAAAGCCGTTCGTCGCGGTAAACTGCGCAGCTGTGCCGGAACACCTGCTGGAGAGCGAACTCTTCGGACACGGCAAGGGCGCATTCACCGGCGCCAGTTCCGCCAAGGTCGGAAAGTTTGAACTCGCAGAGGGCGGTACATTACTTCTCGACGAAATTGGCGAAATGCCGCTGAACCTGCAACCGAAACTACTTAGAATTCTGCAGGAGCGTGAGTTCGAGAGACTTGGGGAGACGCGTTCCATTCATCTCAACATTCGCGTCATTGCCACCACCAATGCGTCGCTTGCTTCGATGGTCGATCAGGGCCGCTTCCGTTCTGATTTGTACTATCGGCTCAACGTCATTCCTCTTTCAATTCCAGGACTTCGCGATCGTGTGGAAGACATTCCCGCCCTCGCTTTGCACTTTGCCGAGCGGTTCGCCACGGAAACAGAAAGCCCCGTCCCGTTTCTTGCGCAGAGCTTCATTGAACGGCTCCAGGCGTACAGCTGGCCAGGCAATATCCGCGAGTTGTCGAACTTCATGCGCCGCGTGCTGTCTCTGAACCGCGGAGCCAGCATTGACGCCAGTTGCTTCGATCGGGAATTCCAGCCGTCGAAGTTTTCCCAGCACCCTCAACTGTCATTGACGGTTCCTGGTGCACAGGCAACTCCGGTCGCAATGCCGGCCCCTGGAATTCCGATCTCGGTGCTTGAAAAAATGCACCTCGAAAACACACTCGCACCTGCAAATGGCAACCGCACCCACGCAGCAGAGATGTTAGGCATCAGCCTGCGCACAATGCGAAACAAAATCAGGGAGTACGGACTTCCTCCAAGGAGTTACGCATGACATCACCAACACCACTGCTTCCAACACTCGAGACTTACCTGAAATTGACCGCGAGCCGCGAGCAAGCTATCTCGGCCAACATGGCCAACGTAGACACACCCGGCTACCATACCAAGGACATTAACTTCGAGGCCGAGTTAGCAAGGGCCTTGAACCCGGCATTAAGTCAGACCGCGTATGGTGCTGAAACCGCGCAATTGAATCCAATCGCAAAGGAAGTGCCTGGCCTGCTCGAACGCCCCGACGGTAACAACGTCAACCTGGACCGCGAAGGACTCATGATGTCCGAGACACAGTTGCAATATCAAATTGGTATCTCGTTGATCAAGCACGAATTTCACGGTTTGCTAAGTGCCATTAATGGCGGAGGTAACTAGTTATGAATCTATTCGACTCATTGGCAGTTAGCGCATCTGCATTGTCAGCCGAGCGGCAGCGTTCCGAAATCACTGCCGCGAACATGGCGAATGCCGAGACAACGCACACGGCGACCGGGGGGCCCTTCCATCGCCGCGAAGTCGTATTTCAGTCTGCTGGATCTTCCAACTTCAAGCTCACCTTGGCCCATACGACCGGCTTGAACGAGCCGCCTCCAGGAAGCGTGCAGATCGCTGATGTAGTTGACGATCCAACCCCGCCGGTCATGCGCTATCAGCCCGGCAATCCGGATGCGGACAAGGATGGCTATGTCGCCTACCCGGCTATCAATCCGGCTATGGAGATGGTCGACCTCATGAGTTCTGTTCGCGGATATCAATTGAATGCTTCGGCGATCGCTGCGGCCAAACAGATGATCCAGCAGTCGATCGACATTCTCAAGAGTTAGGCAGGAGACAAAAAATGAGCAGCCCAATTTCGAGTCTTGGTTCCATCGGCAGCATCAGTGAACTGCCCAAACTCGCATCGCTTCAGCCTACGTCGAACGACGAAGGCGGAGGCTTCGGCAGCGTTCTCAAGAGCGCGCTAGATCAAGTCAACGTACTGAATGGCGGTGCCCAACAACAAATTGGCAGCCTGTTAAAGGGCGGTAACAGCGACATGAGCTCAGTAATGGTCGCGGTCGAAAAAGCCGACGTGGCATTCGCGCTCATGATGCAAGTGCGCAACAAGATTGTCTCGGCATATCAGGATATCGAGAAGATGCAGTTCTAAGTCAATCTCTAAGTTGTATGTCCAGGTGCACGACCCTGGAAAAGCAATTTCGGATACACGATCTCAAAAAGGCAGAGAAGGCGAACCTCAATGGCGGCCAAGAATCAAATCGTCGGGACCAAGCAAGCCGTAGGCGCAAACCAGATAATGGAGCGCGTAAAGATTTTCTGGAACGGCCTTCGCCCCCAGCAGCAGGTCTTCCTCGGCGTAGGCCTCGCCATTACATTGGCAGTGGCCGCTTTCTTTGTGAGGATGATCGTGACCCCGGATTACAAACCGTTGATGAAGGGGCTGGAACCCGCCGATGTGCAGGCGATTTCGACTGAACTCACGGCCAAAAAGATCGATGTCCAGATAACTCCAGACGG
>JBELAI010000142.1:0-20911 GCA_049508975.1 Occallatibacter sp.
GGAGCTGTCTGGGTCGCTGACGTTCTCAACCGGCGCCTTATCCGTGTCGCCGAAGGCGGCGCTATTCTCGATGAGCTCAAGACCAACGACCTCTGCGCATTTGCCTGCATGCTGGGTGGCGACGACGGACGAACGCTCTTCGCCTGCGTCGCGCCCACATTCGACGAAACCGAAGCCGCTGCACATCACCGCTCCGCGATCCTCATGACGAGGGTTGCAGTGCCCCACGCCGGTCTGCCCTGAGCAGGTGTGATCATTGGAACCTTTCGATAGCTTCTTGCTGAATCGCAATGGTGACACTGGTCGATTGCATTAGAACGAGAAATGAGTCACTATACCGAAAGCCGCAGCGCTCAAGTCGATGCGACCTGCAAGGACCGGCGAACCAGCACGGGACTCAACAGGGCACACCCACTCTGGATTCGCTCTATTGGGGCAACTCTTTGCCAGACTGCTCCGCCACCATGTAGGCGGCGTACCAGTCTGGCCAGTTCGCGTCACGGTGCCCGGTGCGCTTCTCGTGCTCGCCGTGGGCTGCCTCAGCGCGCCGAAACGCGCTTGCTAGATCATCCGCCGACGCGAAGGTCGTCGCTGTGGAGTCGATGCGACCGGGCAGCCGGGTCGTGATTTCCTGGAACAGCCAGCCGTTGCCGTCCGGATCGCTGAAGGAAGCGAATGATCGGTAGCTGCTATGCGCTGGGTCCGGACCGCTGACTCGGATCCGCCCGAACAGGTAGGGCTCGTCCGGGCCAGCGTACCTGTCGCTGGCGCCGTGGAAGACTTCGCCGATCTCAACGCCACGACTGAGCAGATTGTCGCGGGTGGCCTCAATGTCGGAGACGATCAAGTAAAGGCCTTGGACAGAGCCAGGCGCTGCGGCAGTGACGTTTTTGCCGAAGATGACCGAGCACCCGGAGCCAGGCGGCGTGAACTGAATCACGCGAAAGTCTTTACCGTTGTCGTAGTCGGCGTCGAGTCGCCACCCGAGCCTGGCGTAGAACTCCTTCGCCCGGTCGACATCCGAAACCGGGATAACGACGATTTCGAACTTCATGGCGACTTTCGCGGCGCTCACCTCGCTGGCCGCGTCGTTCGCTTGGACCTCATGCGTCGCATTTGCCATCTTCATTCCTCCTTTGCGTTCGACTCAATCGCGTAAGGGCGTTAACATCCAAATTGGAAGCGGGTTCTAACGAACTGAATTCGCAGATCTCTTTGATTGGGGCCTTGCAGCGTGTGATTCACAACGAGGACAGGTACGTCGAATTCAAATACACGCCCGTACAAACCCATCGTCCAGCAAAATCCCTCACGCCGCAATAAGACGAACGTATTGGTCGGTATCTGAATCCTGGGTCCGATTCCTTTCTCCTAAAGGTGTGAAGTGTGGATGCCCCACCCTCGCCGCGTCTCTGTTTTTGCGGCTAGGGTCGGATCGCTGTACAGCAAAAGGAGAAATGCTCTAGAACGTAAAGATCGGTCCAAATTCTACACGCTGGTCCTGCCAGATGCGCGATGGCTTTGCCGCGATCATCCAGAACTTGCCCAATTCAGGGATAGCGCGCGAACCATAATGTGTCGGCTCGAGCCCAAACGCGCACCACTGGTTGATCTTGTAGTACAACGTCGCTCCAACAAATTCGCTCCCGAGCATGGGGATCCCCAACCCCTGGCCAATCTGGTTCGGGCCGGCTCCATCGAGCAACCCAAGTTGCATCGCGGCATCTCTATGCACATTCTGGTCCTTTCCGGCGTGAAAATAAAGCTGCCAGCCCGCGTTGTAGCCCTTCGGATTGGCGCTGAACCAGCGTGAAAGCGGCAACCCAAGCTCGACAAATCCACCATACGCGCGCACGCCATGCTCCGGAGCCACGGCAACGCTCCCGGAAGGGCAGATCCCGGCGCCCGGATTGATTTTGCAGCCCAGCAACGCGAAGCCGGAGAGAGTGCCCGCGACGTTATCAATACCCGTACCCAGGAAGAACGGAGCCGGCGTTGCACCGTTTGCGTTCACCAGCGGGATTGCGGAGAGGCCGATAGTGTTTGTGTAGTTGGTTGTGAGTTGACCTCCCAGAACCTGGCGAAGGTCGGCGCCCTGATATCCACTCACAACCAAGGTTGCCCAACGGGTGGGCAATTGCGCTGCAACCTGGTTGCCATACATGGCGCTGCCGGCAGTATAGCCCTTGGCCAACGGAGTTCCCGCAACCAGGGCCGTAGGGTATTCGTCCCCGATTAGATCTTCTGACGTATTGGGAACAATGGACGAGCGGCGTCCATACATTCCGGTCCAGAGAATTTGCGCAGGAGCGACAGCAGGCGCCTTGTCGAGTTGGAACTGCAACGTCAACCCGGCGTTCAGTTCAGGAGTGTCGGAATCGGCTCCCTGCCGCTCCGCCTCGCCGACCTGGCTCAACAGTCCGGCAGTGGGAGAAACAGCGGGAGGACAGTCGAGCGCTGCCAGCGTACAGAAGGTGAGCTTTTCAACTTGACCGGAACTCGGCATCATGATCGCAAACTCAGGCGAGAGCTTGAAATTGCGCGAGGATTCGCCCAGCTTCTGAACAACCCCAAAACGGAACTGCGGCGAGCGGTTGAAGATGGCGCCGTAGTCGGCAGCGTTCCAGGTCGTGTCGAGCATATTGGGGACAGCCTTCGAACCGAACAACGTCCAGTCCTGTCCACCTACAAAAAATATGCTGGTCCACTCCGTAGCGCGGAAATCCACGCGCGCATAGGCCAGACGCATACGCAGGTTTGGGTTGCGAATGGAAGTTACATCTGCGTTATCGGATTCATTGAAATTGCCCTCAAAGTCCGCTTCGAACCGGCCAGTGAGGACGAGCTTCTGCGAAATGGTTGGCCACTCGAGGTTGATGCCGATGCGGCTCTGGCGCGCTTTCATGTGGAACTCGGGATCGGCAGTCGGGCCGGTATTGCTGCCGGGCAATAACATCAGGCCGGCGGGAATGGGGAAATCGTCACCGTTCGGCGAACTGCTGTCCTGCTCCGCGGTTGCTTTAATAAATCCGTAAGGCGTGAACGTCAAAGGGCCTAGCTTAAGACCCACTAAGCCGCCTGACTTAGGAGGATCCAAACCCAACGCCCGTACAGGAACAATCGCCGGGTTTACAGAGGTAGTGGCTGGTTTCAACTCCGCAGCCTCAGGTTGCGGCACTGGAGCTTGCTTCTTAGGCGCGGAGACAGCGCTAGGGGCGACAGTCGGGGCCACCGTCGCGGTCGCAGCAAGATCCGCCGCATCCAATACCCCTTTCCGAACGAGGGTGTCAATCAGCAGATGCAGTCCGGCATCGGGAATTGCGTTGCGAATGGAATTGGCCTCGGAAAGCGTAAGCACGCCCTTCTTCAAGAGCGCATCCAGCAGTCCCGAAACATTCACCGCATTGATCGACGGGATCGATCTTGCTGCCATGGTTGACGATGCGAGCGGCGTTGCCGGGGTGGTCCCGGCCTTCTCGCCGGTTGTGGCTGGCGCGTTATCGTCCGCCGGCATGGCATTGTTGTTTTCCGCAAGAACGGGCACGGACGCAATGGTCAGAAAGACCAGGCCCGCAAACCACACTTTCACTTTCCGCATCGATAGCCACCCTTTTCATTTCCGAACACACGATTTCTATTCCATTCGGGCGCGGCAAGGGGGGGCTGGCACGGAACCTGGTAGGAATCGCCTTCCCTGTTCCATCGGCATCGGGCGGAGTTTCTATCACCTGAGGGGGGAAATATCGGAGGCGGTCAGTTCCAAGCTGGATTCTGTCCCGCTTTGTTCGGAGCGATGAAACTCAAGAAGCATCCGAGGGCGGGCAGACTGGGATAGCTCGAGGTTGATCCGGCGACCAGACTTATCGGGCGAAGGCACCGCAGCTATTCGGTTGCATTCGATACAGGCGAACCGCCAGCGGTTGGCGCGGAGCGATGAATCGGTATAATCCCACGCAGCGGCCAATACCTCATTTTCGATAACAAATAATTTAACAATACTCCTAAGGAATGCCCCACTTTGTCCAAAAAAGCGGCGTTCTTCTGGCAGTTTCCCTCCCAGATTGCGCTTGAACGATAGGGGATCACCACCTGAATCCTCGAGCGGATCGTCGGGCTATTGTGCCGGCACTTTGGGCGCAGCGCCGTCGGTCTGAGCGGGTGCGGCTGGGGCCTTCTGTGAAGGCGCATCCGCTGGCTTGGCCGGCGTTGGCGAAGCTTCGGACTTCTGCCGCTTTTCGGCAGCTTTCTGCAGTTCGTCATCATGCTTCGCTTTTTCGGCCGCTGCATCTGCGTCGCTCACGTATTGGAAAACCTGCAAGCGTCCGGGAAACTGTTCGGTTGTGAAGACCCGGTTTTTCTTATCGATCGCGACGCCGACCAACGCCTTGAACTGTCCGGGCAACTCTCCGTGGCCCTGACCAATATACGTCAGCAACTGGCCTTCACGATTGAAGACCTGAAGCCGGTCTTCCATCTCGTCGGCCACCCAGATGTGCCCATCCCCATCGACCGCGATGCCCTTGGGCCGAGCGAAAGTCCCAGGACCATCACCGTGTTTGCCGAAGAGGCTTATGAATGCTCCGTCGGCATCGAAGATCTCTACGCGATTGTTGAGGGTGTCGGTTACGTAAACGTTACCGTCCGCGTCGACGGCCACTCCTTGCGGCGCACCGAAGTCGCCGGGCGTAGTGAGGAAATGGTTTTTGCCTCCGGTTCCGATGCGGCGCAGCAGTTTGAGCGTGTCCGCATCGTAGACAACTACCTGGTCCTGCTGCGTGTCAACGACATAGAGAAAGCGATTGGCCGTGTCAAGAGCGATGCCCACGGGATCCACCAGCCCTTCCGTGATCTGGCTTTCGACCTCGTGCTTGGTATTGAAGATAATCACGCGGTGCATCTTGCCATCGGAAACAAAGAGGCGGTCGTCGTCGTCGATGGCGAGGCCGTTGATCCAGCCGAAGTGGGCTTCGAAGCCGTTACGGATGAGCTGAGTGTCGCGAGTCTCTGTATTGAAGATGAAGACGGCGCCGACTTTTTGATCGGCCACATACACAAGTCCCTTGGAGTCGACAGCGATTCCGGAAGGTCCGATCAGTTGAAAAGGGAAGGCCTTGAGATTGACCTTCTCGGCATCGGACTGCCCTCCCGCGAGGCGGTCCATCCAGGATGCCTTCGGCTTATCGTTCGCTGCCGGAGTGTAATCGATCTTGGACCCGGCGAAATAATCGAGCCAACGCACGCGCGCGATATTCGGCGGACTCGGCCAGACCAGCGTTTTAGGGTCGAATGGGAACTTGCGTGGGCCGGCGATTGGCGCAGCGGCTGTATCGTTTTTCTTCTTCTTGTCGGCATTGGCGAGGTGCGGGTAAGCAAACCCCAGTGCGAGAAGGAGGATCGCGGCGAGTGGCTTGCGAATGCGGATTGGATTGACGTGGGAGCGAAACATCTTGATCTCCATTTACTTGCCCTGCGGAATGGTCTGCTTCATATTGAGCCTATTCTTGTGGCAGTTATCGCAGAAGGCCATGTTGTTGGATTGGTCTTTGACGAGCAGGTCGGCCTGTGCGGAGGCATGCGGCTGATGGCAGGAGAGGCAACTGAGCGGGGTCAGGACTTTGCTCTGGTTGGTCGGATCCATCACATCGGAGACGGGGTGATATTCCACCGGATGTCCCAAGCCAAAGCGCAGAGGCAGGATGGCAACTTTGTTCTTCTTGTAGTAGTCGTCAGGCAGCTTGACCGTACCGTTGAAGACGGTGAGGAGATTCTCCCCAGCCACCGGTTGTGGTGCGGAATCAGGTCCGTGACATTCCAGGCAGAGCGCATTGCCTTTGGCGCGCAGCAAATGATCGTTATCGCCGCCGTGAGGCGTGTGGCATGTGGCGCATCCCTGCACAAAGGCCGGCTGGTGATGCACTGACTTCTTGCGCAAATCGTCTAGGTCGGTATGGCACCCCAGGCAGATGCTGACTGAGTCAGTCTTCGGCAGGCCGGGCTGCTTGCTGGCGTGTGGACTGTGGCAATCGGTGCAGTCGCCGGCGGCCCCCGGATGCGGGACTTTGGCGCTGTCGATCTGCTTGGCCTTGTCGTCGTGGCAGGCGACGCACAGACTCTTGGCGTCGGGCTGCGTGAGCACCACTTTTCCATCCTTCATGGGGGCGTGGCAGATATCGCAGAGAGCGCCGGGGCCGCCTTGGTGAGGTGGAACAAGTTGTCCATGGAAGGTTCAGCGCCGGTCTTGTGGGTGACGTGACATGTATCGCAGCCCATATCCAATGCGGCATGACGGCTGCCCTTCGCAGGCATATTCAACCCGGTCTGGTGGCAACTGAGGCAGAGGTTTTCTTTCTCCCCGCCCGACGCAGGCTTGAGGAGCTGATTCTTGTTGTCGCTGGCGTGCGGATCGTGGCAAGTGAGGCAGTCGCGGACCGCCGGTGGATGGACCGTCCCCTTGATGTCGGCCGCTTTCTTGTCCGCGTGGCAAGTGATGCAAAGCGCGGAAGGAGTCGCGGTGACCAGCTTCACACGTGTGACGTCTTTGTTGACCCGGATCTCATGGCAGGTAGTGCAGCCCATGGCCATGGCGGAATGAACAGATTTGCCCTTGGTTTTGTCTTCGTGGCACTCGAGGCATTTAGCCGGGTCAGTATTCTTGTCCAGCGGAACCGGATGAACCGCGGCAAAAGTTCGAGTGACCGGCAATGCGAGCAATGCGATCCCAATCCATAGGTAGCGAGCGATCTTTGAGCCAACGGATTGAGCAGCCATGCTGCGGGACCGGACGCGAACGCGGACAAGTTTCATACAGACTCCGAGGAAAGTGCGTTGCACGAATGTCGCTCTAACGCTTGAAATCGGCGGCGAGAAATAGCGTACACGCAAGCAAGAAAACCAAAACAAGTTGCAGAGAAATTAGATATTGTGAACGAATCGCCTGACGGTGATTTAGATCACACCATGGACCTCCTGCGGTAGCGTGCCTGGTGACGTTCCTCATGAGTAACGACAAATCCCGAATTGCGCAGAAAGCTGGTCCTAGTTCGGCTTGATATCGGCGAACTTAAGTCCGCGTGGCTGGCAGACTGCCTCTTTTCGCATTTCGGGATGGTGGTCTGAATAAAAAGACTCAAAGAGCCGATGGACACCCTGCAGATAACTCCCGCCGACGCTCCCGCGACCACGAGCCTCGCACAACGTTAAGGGGTTTAATTACCAGGCCGAATCGGAAAACAGTACCAACCCCGCCAGACAAGATGCCGTTTCTTGTCCAGGATTTGTGCGCGGGAATTGCATCGAACGCACTAAAACAGCTCCATCGCCCGTCAATCGTCAACTGTCCACTTCCTATCCTCTCGAACTCCTGGTTTTAGTTACTACGGCGTTGCCAAGGGCACCGTTCGTTCTCCTGATTAATGGAAACTCAGCCGATGCAGCAGAAGTGTGCCCACGGAGGCTCGATTCGATGAAGACTCTAATCGTCACGGTGATGTTTCTAGGCGGCGCAGGCTTCGCGGCGGCCCAGATGACGGCGTCGTCGACTGACGTCCTCGGAGCCCATCTCAATTACGGCCGCGGTTGCACTGCCTGCCACTCTCCACACAGCGGCTCATACGGCAACGGCAACGCCAAATCGTCAAACCCCGATTCGGGCAATACGATGCTGTGGGGTGACGACGTAAGCAGCCTTTATGGCAAGACGATCACGACGGGCGGCGGCAGCTACACGGAGGTTCTGCCAACCAGCCTGTCGGCTACGACCCCTGACGTGAACGGCTTGCTCACCTGCTTGAGCTGCCATGACGGCAACTACGCAACTGGCGCCATGATGAAGAACAAGGTCTATGAGGCGCTGCCTTCAACGTATGGAACCAATAACTCCGTGCCGACTCTGCTTGGAAACAACGGCACGGGCCTGGGAAACTACGTGAACGAGCATCCCGTGGGGTTAAGTGCGAAACTCAGTTGCGGCGGGTCGTCCAATTGGGATTGCACGCAGGTCAACGGAGTGATCAGCATGAAAGGCGCAAACTCGAGCAGGTTTGTCTCGAGTTACGGATTCTTTGTCAAACCGGGCAAATACAACAATAGCGCCGTGGTAGTTTGCACGACATGTCACGACCAGCATGTGATGAATGTTGTCACGGTTTCGAGTAACTCGACGTCAGGTCTGCCGCGCGGCAACTACGCGACTATGTTCTTTCTGCGCGCACCTTACAACCCGAACGACAGCAATCCCCTGTCTAACCAGACATCGCAGTTTTGCCGTCAGTGCCATGCCGACAAATCGAACGAGATGAACGGCAGCACCGCGAGTACCGTGTTCTAGAGCAGACAATAGGTGTCGAAGCGCACGCCGGCAGTCATCAACAACTGGAGATCGCTCACCGCTTGAACGAAATGCCTCTATGGGCGCTGGACTGTGAAACCGTGCCGCCGGGATTGTGCGCAACCTGGTGACAAACCAGAACGCAGGTATTCGCGGCGCGATTGTAGGAGATGGGCAGGCCCCCATTCGAGGCCACGACATTCATGTCAAAATTGATCAGGCGTTCTCCGCTGATGGTTCCGCTCGCGGCGCCCATGCCATGTGAAGTGTGGCAAGTGGAACACGAGAAGCCGGCATCGATGTGGGTGCTGTGCTGATTCCAACTGGTATTTTTCACAATCTGGTTGGACAAGTCGTGACATTTGCCGCACAGGCTGTAAGGTCCAGTCACGCTCAAATCCGGACTGGGGAAAAGATTCGAAATAAGTTGACCCGGCGCGGCGGTTTGGCTGAATTCATAGCGGCGCTCGAGAATGTGGGTCCACTTGGAGCCATGTGGACCGTTGGGGCCGATGCCACCGAATTCACGATTATCGTCGCTGTTGTGGCAATCGGTGCAGAGAATTTGGGTACCCATTGAACGGCCCTGGGTTACACCATCCAGGTTCAGCATGTTCGCCAGCAGGCTCGGTTGTGGGAGCGAGCTGCTTCTCGCGTGCATCACGGGATGGCTGGAAGCGGCGGCGACGGCAAACTGCGGGACCAGGTTGAGAGCGTCGCCTGCCGATACCGCCCGGATTGGAAAGTATCCATAGATGGCCTGCACCTGTTTGCCGGAACTGGTTCCATGGCAGCGCAGGCAATTTTCGTATTGGTTGACGGCAGGCGCAAGCACGCTGATTCCGTCGCTGGCATTGATGCCCGCGACGTCCTTTTGGGAGATGCGGAGCAACGGGGGAGGAGGAAACACGCCGACCGGCTCGGAGCCATGCGCACTGTGGCAGTCTACGCACGTGGCGTGACGATTGTTGTTGAGCAAAGTGCTCTCGGCAGCATCGTGCGGATTGGTTGAGGAAGGAAACGGATGCCCGATCTTGGGCGCGGAATACTCGGTAGCCACATTGGCGTAGGGCGCCATGCCTGAAGTGATGCTCGACCCGCCATTGTGGCATGAAAGACAATCCAGTTCATTCAGACCACGCAGCAGCCGCGCGACTCCACTGGCGTTGTGTGGAGCATGGCAGGAGATACAGCCGTCGGCAGCTACCGTTTTATAACTTCCGAGCAGCGCGCTAGGCGAAATGGCAGCGCTGGAAAGGGCGTGGGCGCTGGTGGCCCAATCGGCAAGCGGGTTGACCTGGTTGCCCATTTGCCGGGTGGGATCGTGGCAGGCAAGGCATAACTGGCCACTGGAACTGTCTTTCACCAGAAAATTCAGCGATACCGTGTCTTTAGCCTGCACATGCGGATTGTGGCACGACAAGCATTCAACATTGCCCTTGATCAGTTTTACCGCTCCGGTTGGGTCCGCGGTCTTGTGACTCGCTACAAGCGAAGCCGCCAGGTCGATATTATCCTTTAAAGGCAGCACAAGGCTGAAGGGATGGGACGATTGCATGCTGCTGCCGAATACGTCCAACGAGTTCATTGAGCCACTCGTAGTGACCTGACCATAGGCGACAGTGGCGCCGACTGCCACGGTTCCATCATGGCAGCTCAGGCATTGATTGCTGTCTTCGCCGAGCCGAGGCTGCCTGGTAAGGTTGGTCTCGGTATCACTGCTGTATGTCGTGTAAGTCTGGGTAGTCAGCTTCTGGTTCCAGAGGCCGCGATTCAGGCCGGAATGAGGCGCATGACAGTACGCACAGGAGTCAGGCCGGGCCCCGGCGATCGGGGAGTTACTGCCCGGCCCCAGGTTATGCACTCCCATAACGTCCCCTGAGATTTGAGCGGACAGGTTAGACCCTGTCAGCAACATCGTCAGGACTGCCAGCCATATGCCAAGCCTCACTGCATTCCTCCCACGGCCGGCTTTTTCAATGCAAGGTAGCGAAAAACCTGGACACGGCGGTTGTACGAATCTACGACGAATACCCTATCGTCTTTGTCAATGTACAACCCTGACGGCAACTGAAACTCTCCCGCGTGTGTACCTGGTGAACCGAAGTAATACAACAATTCACCCTTTCGATTAAAAACCTGCACTACGCCCCACTGTGCATCCACCACGTATAAGTCGCTTTCAGAGTCGACACTGACGGCCTTCGGCCGGAAGATGGCTCCAAGGCTGTCACCGATCCTTCCTATCGAGTACTGAAAGGTTCCGGCGCGGTCGAACGCCTGGACTCGGAAATTCATTGCATCCACCACCAACAAGTTCGGCCCATCCAACCGCAACTCTGTGGGGAGATTGAATTCGCCATCGGCTTCCCCCCTCCTTCCGATGGTTTGCAGGATGTTGCCTTGCATGTCGAGGATAAATACTTCGTCGCGCAGCGTGTCGGTTATATAAATCCGCTGCGCCATCGAATCCACGGCGATTCCTGTGGGCCGTTTGAAATAGCCTTCGCCGCCCTTCAGGCTGCCAATGGCGTGTAGAAATTTACCGCTGGGGTCGAATACAAGAATCTCGCCTGCATCCGAATCGGTTACGTAGATATTGTCCTGAGCGTCGACCGCGACGCATTGCGGCGTATGCATCGAATCTCTGGATTTTCCCGTGCGTTGGATGAATTTGTATTTATGCAGCGCGAAATCGAATATATGTACGCCTTCCGCACCTGGGTCAGTGACAATGATCCTTCCGTGCGAATCTGTGGCGATGCTGTAAGGACGCACCAGGGAGTGGAAATCGGGCGCACCGGCGATTACATCCACAAGTTTGTTCCAGAAGCCGCGGTTTGGCTTGACCTCCGATTCGGAACTGAAACTGTGTTCCCAGGTGAGCTTTCGCCCTCCATCCAACGACATCTCCCATGCCTCGGGCGCTACCGGCTCGCGCTTGGGTTTTGGAGATGCCCAGATCGGTGCCAGCAACAGCGCGGCGCCAGCCAATATCAGGGTTGTACGCAGGCACCGTCGCTGCGTTCCCCTTAAAAGAAGTTGAACCACCGCGACACCCCGATGTAGAACGATGATACAACTTGCGGCGGCGATCCTGACCCGCTGAAACCCTGCTCCAACCGGTCGAATCCGCTGTTGAAACTCATTTTTCGAAACTGGTACTGGATGAGGACGTTATATTGATTGTTTTCGTTCGCCGATGTAGCCACCGCACTGGAAGTATCGCTGGTCGACTTGGCATAAGAAGCTGCAATCGTGAGTTTTTTCGCCGGAGCACTAGACAGCGCAAAGGAATAGCCACTTCCACCGAAGAGGCTCACCAGGTTCGCGGGCAAGGAAGGTGAGGGCACCGGGACCGGGACCAGGCCCGCGCCCGTCGCCAGCGCCTGCCCGCTCGCTTTGGAGTAGCTGCCGGTCGCTGTGAGCCAACTCCCATAGCCCAGACTGGCGTTGTATCCCTGGCTGCTGCTCGCGGTGCCGGCTTGCTGCGTCAAAGCGGTGCGCCCGGCGCCACCGCCCGCACTAACGTTAAGTTTCCCCCAGCGACGGCGTGCGTTTCCAGAGTAATTAAAGGAGGAATTCATGTAGGTGATCAGTAAGGTCTGCACGTTCTGCGCATAACCGAATGTCCCGGAAACCTTCCACCCCAGGACTTCGCTGGTGTAATTCTCGGTGATCGAAAAGCCCAAAGTATCGGCCCCGGTTTGATCCGATGTGTTTTCGGCTACGTTTAGCGCGGCGTTGAAGTTCCCGTTAAGAAGCACGTGGGCATATGTGGCAGTTCCGCCGTAAGAATTCATCCCATAAGCCTCTCCCATGAAGTACTGGCTGCGTCGCTCGACGTAAAGTGAAGTCTGAATATTCGGAAATGGAGCGTAACCTGCGGTCCCCATGAGATCCAGGGAATCTGACCGCTCCGCAGTGTCGAACCCTGGAACCACGCCACCAGCGGCCACCACGGACTGGATGAGCTGCCCTGATAAATTGTCGGAGTAATTCGCGCTCCCCGAAAGCGATAGCTTGCCAAGTGGGTGAACCACCGCGACGGTGTCGATGATGTCAATGGTTCCGCTGGAGCTGGTACCGAGATAATTGCTGTCGAAATCAGATCGGTTGATTGCGGCCGAGATCGAGCCTTGGAGGGGCAACCGGTGCGAGACGTTGAAGCCGTAGGCCGTGTCGCTTGAATGTGTTTCTGTTGACTGCTCGCCGGTCACCAGCTCCGGGATCAGCGAGTGACCACCGCCTGTTGAATAGTAGGTGCCCATGTTGAAGCCGGCCACGCTATAGGACGAATGGAGATTGAGCGAGTGAAACGTGCTTGCCCCTTGGTCATTTGCTCCGTACACCGAATACTGGCTGCTTCCCATCTGAAAGCCCGCCGAGAAACTGGGCACGTTGGGAAGGTTTTCGCCCCAGTTGATGCCGAATGCATCGCTATTGCCATGGGTTACGTAATCGGCGATACCCGGAACGGCGTAGTTTCCTTCGCTGTTGAAAGCCTTGGAGTAGTTGATCGAACCAGGAAAGCGGCTGCCTCCGAAGATGTTGGCGGAAGCGTTAACCCCGCTGGCATTGGAGATTGACTGGTAGTCGGAATTCGCCCGCGACTGATTCAGGTAGAGGCCGACGTTGAAGGATAAAAAATTGGGATTGTAAAAAGAGCCGGAGAAATTGGCTGAACCTCCCAGCGCCCAGCTATGGTCTGAACCAGTCATATTCCCGTAGTCGGCGGTATATCCAGGAGCGATGGTGCCGTTCAAGTTCGTGCTGAGATCACCGAGTTTGACCTGTGCGGCAACAGGCAAAGCCAGAAGCAGGAGCCCGGCCTGCACTATCCACGAAACTCGCAATGACCTCCGCACTTTGTGACCACCTCAACTTCGCCGAGCGCGAGCATGCTGCTGGGAATCTCGTTCTCGTACCGGGTATCGCTTCTGCCATACCGCCAGTTCTTCTCAACCAGTTGCCCATTTTGGCCTGGGCCTCGAATCCAGGCTTTTCCGTATGCCTTTACAGTTCTTCGACTTTTGCGTTCTGCCGCAACTTCTTGTCCAGCGCCGCACGAAGCTCGTTCCTCTTGGTCTGTAGCAGTTCCTTTGCGAGTTGCACTCGGACGCTCTCAAATTTTGCCGCACCGGCAAGCGTGTGCTCTCCGAGGCGCACGATGGTGTAAGCCTGGTCGATTTGAATCACATCGCTGACATCGCCCACTTTCATGGCCAGCAGCGCCTTCACAACTTGTGGAGCCAATTGGTCGGCAGGGACTGGTTTGTGCTGGCCCATCATCACGCGGTAATCGTCATCGGAGATCTTTTCCGCCAGCATACCGAACTCCTCCGCATCCTTGGTTGCTTTGGCCTGGCGCAGCGCATTGTCCGCGCGCGTCCGCCCCTCTTTCAGTTGGTCGGCGGTGGCTTTGGCGGGAGGGAGCACAGAGATCGTCTGAAAGGTGAACGATTCCGGGTGTTGGAAGCGAGCCGGGTTTTTATCGTAGTAAGACCTGAGCTCAGCCAGTGAGACCGCGCTTTTGCCGTCGACCTCGGCCTTGAGGAGAGCTTCAATCAGCAGGGAGCGCCGAATCTTCTCCTGTAGCAGCTTTTCCGAGCCATGAAACTCGCTTTGCAGAAGTGAGTTGAATTCTTCCGGCGTCGAAAACTGGCTGCGGAAATCCGACTCGGCATGTTCCATTCTTGTTGCCGGCACCGTCATTTTCCGGCGCTGCGCTTCCTGGTAAACCAGTTCTTCGAAGATAATCATCTTCAGGGCGCCATCGCGGACCTGCGGTTCCAGCTCCTTTGGGATCCCATTGTGCTGGCGAGCATAGGGAAAGATCGCGTATTCCTCGCGTACCAGATCGGCGTCGGTCAGCGTTGAACCGTTCACACGCGCTACCGGCTTGCCTGCTGCCACCAGCGCCACTGTCACCTGTGCTTGAGGCTGCGCCTGGTTAAAGACCGTGGGTGCATGGGAAGCAACCTGGGCATCGGCTGTAGCAAGGGCCAACAGAAAGAATCCGCAGATTGAAAGTTTGTGCTTCATGATTGCCATCCTGGTTCCGAAAAAAGAGGGAGGGGAGTTGAGCCCCCTCCCGTTTTCATGCAAACAGACTAGAAAGTGGTTGGGATGGCTGAAGCGCCGTTGGACTCATTCGCCTCGCCACCATGGCACTGGCGGCAGAACTGCGCCGTCTGGTTGCTCCCAGCGGTTCCGCTGGCTGGGTTGTAGGGGCCGCGCAGGAAGAACATAGTCGCGTAGTTTCCCGTCGGCAGTCCGGATTTCGGGCCGTTGGTTACACTGACCACGTTCATCAGGTGTTGGTTGTGGCAGCTGGTGCAAGTGACTACTGCAGTGTTGTTGTAGGCCGTGAGGCTTACAAAAAAGCCGTAGTTCTTGACGAACGCGCTGGAATTTGGCCCGTTCATGCTGATCACTCCAGCCGCCTCGGTGCAATCCCAGTTATATTGTCCGCCGCAGCTTACAGCTGCATTCAATCCTACCGGGTGGTCGTTGAGGTAGTTTCCAGGGGTAGTGCCGTCGTTTCCGAGCAGGGTCGGAACACTGTTATAGCCGCCGTAAGTCGAAGGCAGGGTCTCATAGACCTTGTTCTTCATCATGGCGCCCTCTGCATAGTTGCCGTCGTGGCAACTGAGGCAGGTGAGCAGGCCGTTCACGTCAGGGGTTCCTGCGACCATGCTTGTCGGTAGGGTTTCGGTGGTACTGCTGGTTCCGTTTACTCCTGCAAATTGAAGGGTCTTGCCATACAAACTGGCAACATCCTCACCCCAGAGAATCGAACTGCCCGAAGTCGGATCGGCGGTTTTGGCTGCGCCGTTACCATATGCGCCGCTGTGCGGTGCGTGACAGGCCGCGCAACCGCGACCGTAGTTAAGGTGAGCGCCGAGGACGTCAGACGTGGGCGGTCCGATTTGGGCTGCCGCGAAGCCCGCGGTCGCCATGAACATCATTGCGATTAGAAAATTGCGCTTCATTTGAAAGAGCCTCCTAGTGCTCACTCCTGCTGCTCGACTGCACTTCGACGTTGACCATGATGGTGCGGTTCGCAGTTCAGTCTTCATGCACGACTCGTGCACGGATGTGCCGTAACGCGGGATGGGAAGGTTTATTCCTCGCATCTCGTAAGTGGTTGTTGAGAAAGAGGGTTCGGCATTCTCCGAGAGTTGGGACTGAGATATGTGACGGAGTTCACCACCGCAGTGGCGAGCGTTCCGGCACATGGAATTAGGTAATATGCCCCAAAAGTACTCTGATCCTGTCTGTGTCGTATTCATACGTGAGAACCCTCACTCTCAAGAATGCAGCGTGGCGTTTTGCATCACTTCTGCAGGCTCTCGGAGTAATGCAGAATATTTGCACGTGACTAATGTCACCGAATGTGATGTAAGTCACGCTCGATGACTGCCATCGCTTTGTGTGATCTCCATCACTCTCCGTCATCGCTGAAAGTGCTCCACTGACTTAGTCATCACCATCGAGGCAAAGTCGTAGCTGCCCTGGCTGAGAAGGCTTTCTGATTGGCTGAAAGTGAGTTTTCCCGCCTGTTGGCGCATTAATGGTGAGGATCGAAGGAGTCTGATCCGGCGGGTTTCGGGCTCGGGGAGAATAGGTATGGCACACGAATCAACAGCGGCGCCAATTGCGAGTCCAACCTTGCAGGCGACGCAGGTCTACGGGATGGCAATCATCTGCCTGGTCGCGGGGCTGGCGATCGGATACCTGTTCCGGGCGTCGCAATCGCCGATACCCCCGACAACGGCTGCGCGTAACTCCGCGGCGGCTACCAGTGTTGGGAGTGCGATTGGCGACGGACAGCGTCCCAGCGGCGGAGAGACAACCCAAAGGACAAGCAGTCCGGTGCAGCCCGCCGTCAATGCGGCATCAAACGCAGCGCACCGGGGCGCGATGACCAGCGGGCGCATGCCGACGATGGCCGAGATGCAGCAGATGGCCGACAAGCAGGCGGCGCCCCTGCTTGAAAAGCTGAAGAGCGATCCAAACAACACCGCATTGCTCATCCAGGTGGGGGCGATTTACCACACTACTCATCAGTTCAAGCAGGCTGCCGCGTATTACGACAAAGCAGTACAAGTGGACCCCAAGAGTGTCGCGGTCCGCACCAAGCTGGCCTCCAGTCTGTACCGTGATGGCGATGTGGATGAGGCCATCGCACAGCTGAATCGGGCGCTGAGCTACGACCCGAAGGATGCAAATGCGCTTTTCGACCTTGGCATTATCAAGCTGCAGGGGAAGCAAGACGGCAAAGGAGCCCTGGCCGCATGGAAACAACTGTTGAAGTCAAATCCGGAATTGAGCACCGACCGCAGAGCCACGGTCGAGAAGCTAATGGCCGACGTGATGACGACGCTGGCCGGACAACATGGGACCGATCGGCATGGAACCGCTCAACACGGGGCCGGGGGAGCAGCGCAATGACGGACACTAGTCTAATGCTAAGGAAGTCATGGACCGTGAAGCCGGCTATTATCCTGGCGGCCGGATGCCTGGCGGTGGGAATCGGCGGCGGATGGAGCATCCGCGCATGGCAGAGTCCCGCGGGAGGCGGATCCGCACAAGCCGCTGACGTTTCGATGACGGCGCGGAATCCGGCCAATGCTGTGCCTAAAGCGCCCAGCCCTGCTCAATTGCAGGCAATGGCAGACGCACAGGCCGCACCGCAACTGGCGAAACTCAAGTCCGATCCCAATAACGCGGACTTGCTGACCAGCATCGGCAACGTCTATTACGACGCACAACAGTATCCCACCGCCATCGATTATTACGGGCGCGCGCTCAAGTCCAGGCCTTCCGACGCAGCAGTGCGCACCGATATGGGAACTGCTTTCTGGTACATGGGAAACGCGGATTCGGCGATTGCGGAGTTCAACAAGGCGCTTGCTTATGCGCCCACGAACCCGAACACGCTCTTCAACCTTGGCCTGGTCAAGTTGCAGGGGAAAAAAGATCGCGCCGGGGCCATCGCAGATTGGGAGAAGCTGCTGGCGGCCAACCCTGACTACGAGGGAAAAGATAAAGTGGCCCAGATGATGGCCGACGCGAAGACGCAGTCTGCCTCTAGACCGGGGGAGATAGCGAAGTAGGGCAAGCGATTTCGAGGTCCAAAGTTTGGATTGCCTCAATGAGGCCCTGCTATACTCAGGGCACTTTGGAGAATCCAAGCTCATTTCACAATGGACCCCACCTCCAATTCGCCCATGGAAATCAACTCCGAAGAACGCGGGCAAAGGCTCGCGAAGGGTGGCTCGTGGGGCAGCTTTGAATTATTGGAACTCGTTGGACGGGGAACCTTTGGTGAGGTTTTTCGCGCCTGGGACCCTCGCCTGCAACGGGAGATAGGCCTCAAGATCCTAATGCCTCGGTCGGTTGGAGGGGAAGCGCAGTTTGAGGAATTGCTGCGCGAGGCCCGTGCCCTGGCTTCGGTTCGACATCCGAACATTGTCCCAATCTATGGTGTGGACCGGCATGAAGGCCTGGTGGGCTTCTGGACGGACTTTGTTCATGGCAAGACACTCGCGCGGCTGGTTCGCGAACAAGGCCCGTTCGGCTACCGGGAGGCGGCGCTGATTGGACTCGATGTCTGTAAGGCATTAAGTGCGATCCACCGAACCGGGATGTTGCATCGCGACATCAAAGCGGAAAACGTGATGCGCGAAGAGGGCGGCCGGATTCTGCTGATGGACTTCGGACTCACCACATTGCAGAGCCGGCAGAGCGACCTTGCGGGATCGCCGCGTTACATGGCGCCGGAGCTTTTCATGGGCGGAATGGCGACGGTGGCAAGCGATGTTTATGCGGTCGGCATCCTGCTTTTCTACCTGGTGGCGGGAGACTACCCTGCGCAAAGCGGCGGTGGGGGAGAACAGTTGCGCCCAGAGGTAAGTGGCGACGAGGTGACATCCGAAGCAACGGCGATTACCGGCATGCGGGTGCAGCGTGCGGCAGGTGCAGCGGCAAGCCGGTCTGTTGTGGACTTCCGTCCGGATCTTCCGGAAGCGTTTGCGCGCATCGTCGACGCGGCAATCAATCCCGATCCTTTGAAGCGGTTTTCAAGTGCCGGCGCACTGTCGGCGGCGCTTTCTGAGGTGCTGGCTGGGCCGATTGCGGGGGATGAGAAAACGCGCCTACGGAAGGGACGGCCGAGGTGGGTTTATGAGGTGGCGCTGGTTCTGATTCTGCTTATGGCGGCTGGGGCGTTTGCTTATCTGCGGCGGGAGCGAGCGCCAGCCGGAGCGGTGAATAGCCAAGCGGCTTCCGTCGCAACGTCCGGCGGACTGAACGACAGGTATCTAAAGGCGGATGCCCTGTTGCTCCGCTATGACAAGCGGAAAAATGTTACCGACGCAATCGACCTGCTCAACGATGTGCTGAAGCAAGAACCGAAGAATCCGCTTGCTCTGGCTGCTCTGGGTCGGGCATTTTATCTGCAGTACCGCGTAAGCCGCAGCCTCGGCTTGCTGGATCAGGCACGGGCAGCATGCAACCAGGCTATCGAGATGGATTCCACGATTGCCCCGCCTCACATCACTCTGGCGCGAATCGAAGCTATGGCGGGGAATACGGCGCTCGCAACACAGGAGGTACAGAAAGCGCTGCAACTTGACCGGCGCAGTGCCGACGCATATGGAGCGCAGTCGGAAGTGCTCGATGACGAGGGACGGAGCAAGGATGCAATTGATTCGGTCATAGAAGCGGCCACCTTGGATCCGGATTATTGGCGGTGGCCGGTGCTGCTGGGGCACTACTATTTTGTAGCCGGGAAGTTATCCGAGGCGGCCGAGCAGTTTCGGGTTGGGACAGAGAAAGCGCCGGACAACGCCATTGCCTGGCTGGACCTTGGACTGGCGCAGCTTCAATTGGAACGATACGACGATGCACGAATCAGTCTTACGAAGTCGGCGGATTATCAACCCAGCTTCGCTGCCTACTCTGCGCTGGCGGAGTTGTTGACGGCGCAGGGTAAATTCACAGAATCGGTGGAGATGAGCAAGAAGGCTCTCGATTTGGACAAGACAAACTATGTCGCCTGGGGCAATTTGGCGACAGGATACCTCTGGAGCCCCGGTGGGCACGACAAGGCGATGGAAACTTATCGCAAGGCCATTGAACTTGCCGAAGGTTCCAGAAAGGAGACACCGGGAGATGCACAGTTGCTTGCAACTCTTGGAGGCTATTACGCAATTTCTGGCCAATCGGAAAACAGTCTCAAACTGCTTCGTCAGGCAGTTGTGCTTGCGCCAGACAATCCTCAAGTCTTATTCGTTGCGGGCGACGGATACGAGATACTGCACCGCCGCAGCGATGCCATTCTACTTATTGCGAGGTCCCTCGCCTTGGGATATAACGCCGATCAACTCCAACGAAGTCCCGAGCTTGCGTCTCTTCGCGCAGACTCAAGATTCAAGGAGGCACTGAATTCTGAGCGGGGAAAACTTTCACTGGACAAAGCCGGAAAAACGAGATAATTTCGGCGATATGGCCGACACACACGTAGTTATTCGCGACGAGATGGGATTGCGAGTGCCCAGCATCCCGGCTGTGACAATCGCCGCGGCAGACAGCATCACATTCAAGGTTGATGAGGGCGCGGATTCCGCTCTTTACTTCTCCCCGCACACCGCGTCGATCCTGTCGCCACGCCCAGAGGCTCGGGTTGAATTGGCATTCGGTCAAACCGTCACATACACGTTTGCGGCTCCTGGACACGAAGCTTACGGGGTCATTGCCCAGGCACCCGAGGACCCTGCCCCGGAAGGCTTCAACTTCGGACTGGCGGCGACGCCTCCTGCGCTTGTCGTTCAGTCGGGCCAAGGCGTCGATTTCCCTGTGGCCACAAACACGACCCAGACTTAGTAAACTTGAAAGGTTGTGCCCGAGAAAATTCTCTCTTGCGCTGCCTTCACACTTTTTCGCCGGAATATCCGCCCCGAAAATAGGACTTCCCCGTCCCAATGAAAGTGTCCTGCAAGGAGAACCGATGAGCGGCTCCGATGCTCTGTTGACGTTCAACGGCATCAACGGTTCGACCGGCCGTTACGACATCGAGCCGATGGCGGCTGAGGCGTTTTCTCGGATTGTGCTCGGAACACACCCGGCCAAACCCGACGAAAGGGCGCACCTGGAAGAGTTGGAACGGCGCAGGCTGCGCGACACCGAAGCTCACTATGCGCCCAAAGAAGGCATCGATCCGAAGAAGCTGGAGGAGACGGGCTGGGGCGTGATCTTTGCGTTCGGCGCCGATCCGGCAGTCTACGAGGCGCTGTTTCCTTTGCTGAAACTGCGCAAGCAGCAGGCCGGCGACCGGTATCGCGAGTATGTTGGGGCCACCGCTTACCGGTGCGCCAACGGGGACACACCAGCAGAGAGCAAGCAGAATTTTCTGATGCGGAACGGCGCGGGACCTGGACCGGTTGATCCGCTGATTGTGCCGTATTACCTGCTCATTGTCGGCGATCCGGACACGATTCCTTTCCGCTTCCAGTACCAGCTGGATGTGCAGTATGCGGTGGGCCGAATCCATTTCGATTCGATTGCCGACTATGCCGC
>JBELAI010000143.1:0-14469 GCA_049508975.1 Occallatibacter sp.
CTCAAGAGCCGGCAGAGCCTCAGCTCAGGGCCAATCCTCTGGAAACGCTGCGTAACTTTGAACCGCCCGCGAACGAAGAGTATCGAATCGGCAAGGGCGACGAAATCACGGTGGATTTCGCCGGCCGGCCGGACCTCACGGCGAAGCTGGTGGTGGGACCGGATGGCCGCATCACGCTTCCCCTGGCGGGAGATGTAATGTTGTCCGGCCTGACGCGCGTGGAGGCGGCGAATGCCATCGACACCGCGCTTTCGACCTATTACACCAACCTCGCAGCCCAGGTCACTGTGACCAAATACACAGCTAACAAAGTGTTGGTGCTGGGCGCAGTGGAGAAGCCGGGAGTGGTCACGTTTGACGGCACACCAACGCTGTTGGAGGCTCTTTCCCGCGGCGGCCTTGAGACCGGACCGAACAAGGCGGCACAGATTCCTGAGCGCTGCGCCATCTATCGCGGCCATGACGAGGTAGTATGGGTCGATCTGAAAACCATGATAGACGCTGGAAATTCAATGGCCGACTTGCGCCTGCGCCGCGACGATGTGATCTATGTTCCCAACGGTGGCGAACGCTTTGTCTCCGTGCTGGGACAGGTGCAGCATCCGGGCGCGATTCAATTGACCGGCACATCCACCCTGGCCAGCGTGCTTGCCGCCGCGGGTGGATTTACTGAGCCCGCAGGCAACAAGCCGCACATCCAGATCGTGGACCCGGCCACGGGAACTTCGCGCATCATTTCAATGAACGATCTGCTCAACCCGGCAAAGTCTCTTGAGATCACGCCCAAGCCGGGTGAGATTATTTTTGTGCCGCAGAGCGGCTTCTTCCGTGCCACCTACGTAGTTGAACGGCTTAGTCCGGTCATCACGGCGGCGGCTCTGATCGGTGTGGGGTTGCCATGAACCAGCTCTTCGGTCAATCGGGACTGGTTGATCCGGTTCAAGCCGGCGACGCAGAACTCGCGTCCATTCCAGTGCCAACGCGCCCCTTGCCAACTGAAGGCACGGAGCAGGCCTTCTTCCATATCGACATCAAGCGCAGCCTGCAACTCCACTCGAAGCTGGCGCTGACGGTTGCGCTGGGCTTCGTCGCGCTTGCCATTGTGTATGTCCTGGTCCAGGTGTTTGTGTTCAAGTCCTGGCCGATGTATCTGGCGGAGAGTGTACTTTATGTGCAGCCCACGCCCGCAAAAGTCCTGCCGAGCGAGGGCGGCCAGCAGCGGTGGCCCTACGATACCAATACCTATGAATCGTATATTCTGCAGCAGATGATGAACGTGAGCCGCGACGATGTCCTCATCGGCGCGGTACACAAGATCGACGGGTTCCAGGGGCCGGGTGAAAGCGATCAGGTTGCCGCGCAACGGCTGGTGGGTTCGCTTGAAGTTGCGCGCCCCGGGGATTCTTACCAGTTCACCATCAGCGCACGCGCGCGCACCCCGCAACTTGCCGCGGCGATTGCCAACGCAGTGTCTGCGAGTTACATCGAAAGTGCGTCGCGAGACGAGCGCACAGGAGATACACAGCGCCTGGCGATGCTGCGCGAAGAACAGGATCGGATTCAGAAAGCGCTCGCCTCCGACCGCATCGAACAGGAGGAGCTAAACCGGCAGCTGGGCGTGGCGTCTGTCGGCACAGCGGTTCCGGATCACTACGACGAGGACATTACTCAAATTCGCACCGAGCTGGTTAAAGCACGGACCGACCACGATGCGGCCGAGCAGAAGTTCGCCGTATTGGGTGCGGGCAGCGGGCAATCTTCGGCGTCGATCGATGCCGCGGCCGACGAGTTGATCTCCAGCGACGCGGGGCTCGTGAGCATGAAGACGGCTCTGAACGCGCGCCGCGCCACGCTCATTTCGCAGATGGCCAACCTTACACCGATGAATCCGCAGTACAAGCAGGATGAAGCGGAACTGGCCAAGATCAACAGCACGCTGGAAGCGATGATGAAGGAACTGCGCTCCAAGGCCGCGGCGCGGATCCAACAGCAGCTGCGCACGGATTTGCAGCGGACCGCGGGGATTGAGTCGCAGCTCAACGGGCAAATGCGTCAAATGGCCAGCGCGGCCAGCGGCGCCACACCCAAGCTGCAACGATCCAGCGATCTGGCGGCCGACATTACACGCCTGCAGGCCCGCTACGCAACCGTGGATGAGCAGATGCACAACCTGATGCTCGAAGACAATGCGCCTGCCGCGGCGTACCAGGTTACGCCCGCGGTCGCCCCGCTTGGCCGCACCAAATCCGGCGTCATGCGCAATGCCCTGCTGATTGCTTTCTCTGGGCTGTTTTTTGGAATTCTCGCTGCCGTTATCGTTCACAAGCTGGATCCACGGGTATACATCGCATCCGACGTTGAGCATGTTCTTGGCTTCGCGCCACTCGCTCAGCTGCCGAACTTCAGCGAGGTTTCAGAGGGGGTGGCCGAGGAGTATTTGTTGCGCCTGGCCTCGGCGATCGAGCATGGGCGCAAGCAGGGTAACCTGAGGAACTGCATCTTTACCGGAGCAGGGTCCGGTGCGGGCGTAAGCACGCTTGTGAACCGAGTGAGCCAAATGCTTGAAGCAATGGGCAGGCCAACAGTACTGGTCGATGCCACAGGCGCGCCGCCTCCGGCTCCTCGCCTGGGACTTGGAACCAAAGGAAATGAAAGCGCGCGAAGCCTGGTGCCCGTTCAGCGCGCAAGCCGCCCCACAGCCCTCTTGCAAAAAATGGCCGAGGAGACTGAGACCGAGGAGGAGAGCCTCGTCCTCACTGACACCGCTCCGCTGCTTGTTTCCGCGGAGACGGAGTACCTGGCGCGGTTTGTCGACTGCGCGATCGTGATTATCGAGTCGGGAGTTACCACGCGCACTGAACTCCGCAATGCCGCCGCAACGCTGCAGCGGTTGGATGTTGGCGCAGTTGGATTTGTGTTGAATCGAGTCGGACTGGACAAAGCCGATCCACCTTTCCGTGCTTCCATTGAAGCTGTCGAGAAGCATCTGCTGACGCACAGCAACATCGCCGCGCGGCGAACGGAAAGAAGCACCTCATTTGTCCCGGAAGAGCCGGCCGCCAGGCCCGCACCTTCCAAACAGCCAACGGTACCCTCCATGTTTGAACCGGAGGTAGCGGCCGCTGCCGCTGCTGTTGCCCGGTTCTCACCCCGCGCCGTAGCTGAGAGTCCCGCTGCCCCTGCGGCATGCCTTTCCACTCCGCATGCATCGCCCCCCACCTCCGAAGCAGCAAAGCGCTTCTCATTGCCGTTTACCTTTGCGGCCGAGTCTAAAACAGAGGAGTCCGCCTCATCGCCGGTGGTTTCGGGGCCGGTGGCTCCAGTGCCGCCTGCAAAGAACGCTTCACCGTTTGCCGAAGCTGCCATTCGCTTCGGATCGCCCGCGACCGCGGAGAACGACATTCCCTTCTCGCCACGCCCAGTTTCATCCGCTGTAGCCTCCGACCTTTCGCCCACCGTTCCAGCCGAGCCTGCCGCCCTGGTTGCCGATGGTGCATCGATTCCTGCCACCGTGCCTTCTAATGCTCAGGGCCAGGAATCCACCGAGCTCTCAGCGAACGAAACGCCCGATATGCCCTGGTGGCTGAGCGACGCACCGCGCCACGCGGAGCAGTCCCGCCCGCCGCTTCTTTGGCAGCCCGCAAAGATCTGGACGTCGAAGCGAGAGCCGTCTGAAACGGAGTCCATGGCCGAGGAAGCCAG
Source organism: Occallatibacter sp. (assembly GCA_049508975.1). Taxonomy (GTDB): domain Bacteria; phylum Acidobacteriota; class Terriglobia; order Terriglobales; family Acidobacteriaceae; genus Telmatobacter. The sequence continues at coordinate 3,703 of JBELAI010000143.1, forward strand.
CCAGAATCCGAAACAGCAGCCGAACAGCGAGACAGCCGCGCAATCCTGGCAAGGCGCGCCCTTCTTACCTGAAACGCCCACAGCAGAAGCCGGGACCGCGCCTGGGGAAGCGGAAAGCTCCGCGTTGCAGGGAACACAAAACAATCGGAATTCAAGGTTGAGCAGTTTGCGGAATCTGCTGTATGTGCTGGGTGTCAATAACATGCACAGCGGGGACGAACTGGCTGAGCAACACGCCGCTGCGGGAACAAATTCCGATCTCAGGACGGAAAGGCCGACCTTTGACCGGTCCATTCAGCAGACAGCAGTCGAAGCCGCTGCAAACATGCGCGGAGCTTCGCCGAGACTGGTGACCGCACCCCCTGAATTCCTTCCTCCAAAACCGCTGGTCATCGAATTCGACAAGGGAGATGCGCGCACAGGAGAATCCTCATCCCGCCAGGATCGCCGTGCCGCGGCTGACGGGCTTGAGATTCTCCCCTCGAAGCGTGGCCAGTACAAAAAGATCTAGTGTGGTGAATCCGAAGTTCATTGGATTTTTCCGAAACAGAGTCGCTGGCCATGAAATGCCCCAAAAGCAGGTCCTTCGACTCCGCTGTAGTACGCTCCGCTCAGCAAGGATGACAGGTCAATTTCAAGTATGAACGTTGCAGACAGGACATTGGGCGCGCGTTGTTGGAAGCGTTCGAAGAAGAGATAATGGTCGCTTTGTACATCGTTGCAGCATGGTTCGCGTCTAACGTTCGCGGGCTTCGTCTCAGAAAATCGATTCACCAAGTCGTGACATTTCTGGTGCGCAGTCCGAAATTTGTCTTCTCGTAACATGAAGTGATGCACAATGATCTATTAGGGAGAAAACAGGCGTGCCGCGTATTCATTTTCAATTGCAACTCGCCGAGCTTAAGGACAAGCTCCTTGCCATGGCCGCACTGGCGCAGCAGGCCGTCGAGTCCGCGGTGGACGCCTATCTCCAACGCGACAAGGGTTTGTGCCAGTATGTGAAACAGAATGAGACGGCTATCAACACCGCCCAGCATGAACTGGATGAGATGGCCTACGAACTGTTGGCCAAGGAACAGCCGATGGCAATCGACTTGCGCTTCATTCTGGCAGTCATCAAGATCAACGGCGACCTGGAGCGGATCGGCGATCAGTCGATGGGAATCGCGCGCCGCACCAAGGAGATTCTGAAGCACACCGAGGTCGATTTGCCGGTCGACTTTGCCGCGATGGGCGAGTTCGCAGGCCGCATGATCCGCTCTGCGGTGCAATCGCTTCTGGAAGGGGATGCGCGGCTGGCCGATTCTGTGCGTGAGATGGACGACGAGATTGACCGCATGAATCGCCGCGCCCATGCCGACCTGTTGCAATTGATCCAGGAGAAGCCGCAGTTTACCCAGCAGGCGATGAATGGCATCCTGGTGTCGCGCAACCTGGAACGGATTGCTGACCACGCATCGAATATCGCAACAGATGTAATTTTCTGGATTCGTGGCGCGGATGTGCGGCATCAGTTGAGCATGTCCATGGACTGATGTGGCGGGCCAGAGGCGATCCTGCGGTTTTTCCGAATCCCACTAGCCACTAAAATAAAGACTGACAGACCTTGCTGTCAGTCGAGATGGTACTCGTGCGGGCAGTGAGTCGCCCATCGCAAATCCCCGGATTGCCGATTCCAAAAAACCGAAACAAACAGATAAGATGGAGAGACTACATTACATGAGGCCTCGAATGCCATCTCGTCTACTCTCCCTGATTGCGATACTATGCCTGTCAACCGTCGTCCACGCCCAGAAGGAGGTTCCCCCGCGAATATTGGTTTTCGGCGGGTATTCATTCCTTTCGAACTCGCTGGATGGAGTCACTGGATACCATCAGGGACTGAATGGATTCGATGCCTCGGTTGCTTTCGGCGCCTGGCACAACTTGCGATTCAAAGTCGACACCACTGCATACTTTGGATCCAACCTCGGTGCGCCGCAGCACCCTTACTTCATCCTGGGCGGCCCGCAATACACTTTCCGAATCAAACGAGAATCGGTTTTTGTGGAGGGAATGGGGGGGACCGGCGGCGCGAACAAAACTTGGGCGGCAAACGGGGAGCTCGGCGAAACCGCTTCGTTTGCGGCGTTTGTCGGCGGCGGCCTGGACACGCCAATTTCGCGGCACTTCGCCTACCGCATCGAGGGCGGCTACCAGTACTCCTACTTTAGCCTCCAAATCCCGTTATATCTAACTCCTTACCGAGTCTCTGGCCTGCCCACCAACTTCGGCCGCGCATCCAGCGGATTGGTCTGGAAGTTCTAGAGCGGTTCCACAATTCAAGGGCCCTTTGTAGCGCTGCGGAAGGAGGCTTTTTCTTGAAGAAAAAGCCACTTGAGGGCATTGGTTTCGGCGTACAGCAATCGTGGAACCGCTGTAGCTTCGCTTAGTCGCCCGCAGTGACCACATTCCTGGTGGTATTCAGCCAACAATTCTCAAACTCTATCAGGGGCAGAGGCTGGCTGAACAGGAAGCCCTGGAAAGAATGGCAGCCAATCCTCGTCAGGAACTCGCGTTGTGCTTCCGTCTCAACGCCTTCCGCGATCACGGGTAAGCCCATCGCCCGGCTCAAAGAAACGATGGTCTGCGCGATGGCGGCGCTGCTCTCGTCCACCAGGATGTCGCGAACAAACGAGCGGTCGATCTTCAGTTGGTCCAGGGGCAATCTCTTCAAATAAGCGAGGGATGAATAACCTGTGCCAAAATCGTCGAGTGAGAACCTCAGGCCATGCGACTTGAGTTCGGTCATCTTCTCAATTACGTCTTCGACATTCTCTACCAGCATGCTCTCGGTCAGTTCCAGCTTGAGGTTGCGCGGGTTGGCTCCCGAACGGTCAAGCGCGGTCAGGACCTGTTCGACAAAATCCGGCTGACGGAACTGGCGTGCGCTGATATTGACTGAGATCGAGAGATGTGCGGTTTGCTTGCTTGCAGTCCACGCGGCAATTTGCATACAGGCGGAATCAAGCACCCACTTTCCTATGGGAAGAATGAGGCCCGTCTCCTCGGCCAGCGAAATGAAGTCGCCCGGGGGCAGGATGTTCCGCACCGGGTGGTTCCAGCGGATCAGCGCCTCGGCGCCGATCAGGCGGTTGCGATCGATCTGCGGCTGATAGTAGAGCACGAACTGGCCGCTTCGAATGGCCTGGCGTAGTTCTTCTTCCAGCGTGGCGCGGGTATTCACCGCAGCCTGCAATGCAGGAGCGAAAAAGCGCATCGTATTCCGGCCGGCCGCCTTGGCCTGATACATGGCAATGTCAGCCTGCTGCAGCACTTCGCTGGAGTTTTCTCTTCTGTCGCCAAATAAGGAGATGCCAATGCTGGCGCTGCTGCGGCACACGCGCCCATCCAGCATGTAGGGCTGGGCAATAGTGAATAGGACCTTTTCGCCCACCGCTTTGGCCTGGGCCGCCGCTTCTTCCTGAACCTCGCTCAGATCTTCAAGCATCAGGACGAACTCATCTCCACCGAGGCGGCCCACAGTGTCGGTATCGCGGACGCAGGCCGACAGGCGCCTTGAGGCTTCCTGTAAAAGAAGGTCGCCCGTTTGATGCCCAAGCGTGTCGTTCAGCGTTTTGAAGTTGTCCAGATCGACAAAAAGCAGGGCGCGTATGCGTCCGGCCCGGGTGCTGGCGGAAAGGGCCTGTTGCAGCCGATCCAACAGCAGCCGGCGGTTGGGCAAACTCGTCAGCGTGTCATAGAAGGCAAGATTGCGGATCGCGTCCTCGGCCTCTTTGGCGTGAGATACATCGCGCGCGATCGCCAACGCGCAGCGAACACCCTCAATCTGAATGGTCGATACAGACATAAGCCCCCAGCACGTCTCGCCGTTCTTTTTGCGGAATTGAACTTCCACGTTGCGGAATTCCTGGGTTCGATTGATGCTCTCGGCAAGATTCTCCCGGTCGCGAGGGTCGGTCCAGATGTTCAGCTCCTCGGGAGTCTTTCCAATTACTTCGTCGCGCTCATATCCCATCACATCGAGGAACGCCTGGTTCACATCGATGTATTGTCTATTGTCAATGCGGGTCAGGGTGATGGAATCCAAACTGGTCTGGAATACCTTGCGATAGCGTTCCTCGCTTAACCGCAAGGATCTTGTGGCTTCGGAGAGCAGCAATTCGGCGGCTTTGGCCTCGGAGATATCGCGAGAGATGGTCAAGACGCAGGGCACGCCTTCAATGTCAATGGGCGACGCGGACATCCGCCCCCAGAAAATTTCTCCGTTCTTCCTCCTGAATTGTGCTTCCAGGTCCCGGCAACTGCCCTCGAGCCGAATCGCGTCGACCATCTTCTGTCGATCCCCAGGATCGACCCAGATGCCAAGCTCCACCGATGATTGCCCGACAAGATCCTCGCGCGTGTACCCGATAATGTCAAAGAATGCCTTGTTGCATTCGACGTATGTTCCATCGTCGACTCGGTTGATATTGACGGCATCCAGGCTGGTTTGGAAGGCGGTGCGATAGCGTTCTTCGCTGAGCCGCAGCTCGTCCCGCACTTTGGTCAGGCGTCCCTCGGCTTCTTTCAGTGCATTGATGTCCTCGACCAGCGCAATGAAGTGCTGCGCGCGGCCATCTTTATCTCGCTGGATTGAGAGCGTAACCTTACCCCAGGTCAAGCTGCCGTCCTTGCGGATAAAACGCTTCTCAATACTTGCAGACTGGGCGGTTCCGGAGTGAACAGGTCCCTCAATGTCCGCGCAACCTGTTCGGTCCTCCGGCGCTGTCATATGCTCGATGGAAAGGCCAGGCACTTCCGCCAGAGCGTAGCCCAGGAATTCAGCGAATCGAGCGTTGCATCGCATGATCCTGCCGTCGAAAGAGGAGTGCGTAATGCCGAGGCCGATTTGCTCAAAGGTCGCTCGGTAGCGCTCCTCGCTCTCGCGCAGTTTCATGTCCGCAAGCTTGTGGCCGGTGATGTCTTTGATGACGCCGCGCATCTTCAAAGGCCGGCCCTGGGCATCGAACTCGAGCTTACCTAATCCGTGGACCCAGCGTTCCTCAAGGTCGTTCTGGCGAATAATGCGGTACTCCCTGTCAAAAGGTTTATGCTGTCCCAGCACCTCTTCCGAGAAATAGGCATTCATCGTTTCCCGTTCCTCGGGATGCAGCATCGCTATCCATCCAGTCACGGTACGTTCATAATCGGCATCAATGCCGAAGATCTCATCCATCACTTCCGAACTGCGCCACGTCGATTTGACGATGTCCAACTCATATGTCCCCAGGCCGCCGATCTCCTGCGATTCCTTGAGGGACTCCGCGCTCTGGCGCAACGCCAATTCCGCATGCTTGCGCTCGTTGATGTCCTCCACAAAGCCTTCAACATACGAGTCCTCGGGATTGCTTCCCGGGACTTTTTGACAGGTCAAAGAAACCCAGAGGATGGAGCCGTCCTTGCGCTTGAACTGGCATTCCATCCCATGCACTGAGCCGCGTTCTGCAATCAGCCGCAACATTCTATGGCGTTGCTTCGCGTCCTTCCACACATCGAGCGATAAGTCCTTGACCGTTGCTACAAACTCATCCGGAGATTCGTAGCCAAGCATCGAGGCTAGAGAACGGTTGACCACCATCGGCTTACCGTCGGCCAGATTCATGAACATGCCTTCGATGGCCCCATCGAAGATTCCCCGATACTTTTTCTCGGCTTCTTTCAGCGCCCGTTCCACCCGCTTTCGCTCGCGAATGTCTTGTGCGATGGCGGAAGCTCCCACAACCCTTCCTTCGGAATTCCGGATAGGCGAAATAGACAGGGAAACATCGATTTCCTGCCCGTCTTTGGCGCACAGGGTAGTCTCAAAGGGCCTGACCGCACCTCCCTGCGAGATAAATCCGATGTGTTGAGGGACTTCTTCGCCGCGGCCGGGAGGAGCAAGAATCGCTATGCTCCTTCCCACGACTTCTTCGGCTTTGTACCCGAAAAGCGACTCGGCCCCGCGGTTCCAGCTCGCAACAGTCCCATCCAGCGTCACAGTGTGGATGGCATCGTTGGAAGACTCGACCACCGACGCCAGCAAGGCTCTGGCTTCCTCTGCCGCTTTGCGCTCGGAGATATCCGTCCCGAAAATCGAGATGCCCACGATTTTCCCATCGGCAACGACCGGACGAAGCGTTAACTCGCCACTGCGGCCGTTTGCACGCTCTAGCTCCAACCTGCAGGACCCTTCCTTCAATGTGCGCTCGTAAAGCGCGATCCAACGTGCCGCCCTGGCGGGAGGAAGCAAATCTTCCGGGCGCATTCCCGGCGCTGCCTGCACGTCAAATTCGGTTTCATAGTACCGCTGCAACGCCCGGTTGAACGTAACCAACCGAAAGTCCAAGTCCACCGACCAAACAAAATCTTCTGTGCTGTCGATCAACGCAGAAAGTTCATCCGCAGCCTGATGGCCCGGTGAGACACCCCCTTGACTCGGTGTTACCCCGTTTGGCATGGCAGAAACTTTCTCGTTAACTGTGGTTCTTGGGGGAGCAACCGGGCTCAGCCGATCGCATCGAACCTTTCAAAACGCAGTTTACGCTCTTAAGTCTTTCTTCCTCCTATATCGGAAGATCAAGGCAGAATCTTCAATGGATTGAAGGATGCGAAGGCAATTCCTCTGAATTCACTAAGGTCCGAGCCTGAAGTTCAAATCAAACACCGACCTGTCAGGCTCCACCAAGGTTTGCGAGCGGTAACCACAGCAGGTCCAAGATAGCTCAAAGGCAAAGGCCCCGCATTCCTTTCAGGATGCGGGGCCCTCAGTGGGAGGTTTTGAAGAGCACTGGCCCTCGGGGATCGGGCAACCGGCGCTGGACAGGTTCGGTCCGGCCTACCTCGTGGATTCGAATAGGAACCAGGCACGGCGTTCGGCTTCGTCGATCCAGACCTCGATCAGGCTGGTGGTCGCGTAATCGTTGGCCTTGCTCGCCACCTCATGCGCGGAACGCAGGCTCTCGACGAAAGCCTTGTTGTCGGAATGGAGCTCGAGCAGCATATCCCGGGCGGGAACAAACTCCTGGTCGTTGTCCGCGATCCGCTGCAGCTTGGCGATGTGTCCGATCGAGCGGATAGTCGTGCCGCCTACCTTGCGGACGCGCTCGGCTATGTCGTCGGTGATGGCGAAGACCTGGCTCGCTTGCTCGTCCAGCAACAGGTGGTAGTCGCGGAAATGGGGCCCGCTCATGTGCCAGTGGAAGTTCTTGGTTTTGAGGTAAAGCGCAAACGCATCGGCGAGCAATCCATTCAATACGCTGGAGAGGTTTTTGACCTGTTCAACGTCAAAACCGTCTGAAACGTTAGTCTTGGCTGCTTTCGACTCCTCATGTGTGTGTGTAGACATAGGGAAAACTCCTCCGCCGGTGGAGGGACTTCGGGCGTCCGGCATAGATTTGCATGGACGGCCTGTTCCCGTTCCCCGCGCACTGACTTGGATGCGGACACTGCGACATAAGTTCTCCCGTAACGGATGGAAGATGCAATGGTTTGAGGTGTGCTCCTTCGCCACGTTCTTATGCGGGAAGCGCGACAATATTTCCGTCGGCCTGGGCCTCAGGATTCCCTGTCAACACCAGGCTCAGAACATCTGCCGGCGTTGGAGCAACAGCGTTGGCCAGAGCCCACTCTTCTGCCGGTCCGTATCCCCACCCTACAGCCAGACAGCGAATGTCGTTGGCCTGGGCGGCTTGGATGTCGTGAATGCGGTCACCGATCATCCATGCCGTTTGAGGGTTCAGGGAGTGCTCCCGAAGCAGCTTCGCGAGCAGATCTCCCTTGCCGTGGCTTGCATACTCGGCTTTGTCGCCATAAATAGCGGTAAACAAGCCGGATAATTTGAAAAGATCCAGAATGCGCACGGCAAAGTGCTGTTGCTTTGAGGTGCATACATAAAGGGGAAAACCCTGCCGGTGCAGCTCTGTCAGCATTTCCCGCACACCGGGAAAGACGGAGTTGTTCTTCCAACCTTCACGGTCGTAGCAGGAGCGGTAATCGTGGGCCAGGGCAACGCGATCTTCTTCAGAGCCATCCGGCAGCAAATCTTTAGTCCACTCCTCCACAGGAGGCCCGACGAAGCGGTCGAGCGGCCCCTGGTCGCCCATATTCCGATCGTCGAGCACCTTGCGCAGGCAACCGACAATGCCGGGCTTGGAGTCAGTCAATGTTCCATCGAGGTCGAAGATGAGAGCGGGCAGTGGTTGAGGCACCCTCTCAGTTTCGCAGAAGACCCGCAAGAAAGTTCGTGCCGCCCCGCTTGATGCGCCGAAATATACTCCGTGCCCCATCCATTCGCCTTTTTCTGGCGAATGGGTGGGAAACCTCAACTCTCAATCATTCCGCAGCGGTGTCAGATCTTGGAACTAGACCTTCAACTGCGGATGAGTAGCATAGTGCAGCAACACAGCCACGGCGCAACTGGTCAGCCGTGTCTCCGCCGAATCCGCGCGGCTGGTCAGGATGGTAGGCACGCGTGCGCCAAGGACAATCCCCGCCAACTGCGCTCCGCCCAGATACTCCAGCTGCTTGGCCAGCATGTTGCCGCTCTCGAGATCGGGCACAACCAGGATGTCGGCCTGCCCGGTCACAGGCGAAACCAGCTTCTTGATCGCCGCCGCCTTCTCGCTGACTGCTGTATCGAATGCCAGAGGCCCGTCGAGGATGCCGCCGGTAATTTGACCTCTGTCGGCCATCTTGCACAGTGCCGCTGCGTCCAATGTGGACTTGATCTTGGGGTTCACCGTCTCGACAGCCGAGAGCAGCGCCACTTTTGGCTCGGGAATCCCCAGAGCATGTGCCAGGTCGATGGCATTCTGCACGATGTGGACTTTATCTTCGAGCTCGGGAGTGATGTTGATGGCCGCGTCGGTGATCAGCAGCGTGCGCGCGTAGGCCGGTGTGTCCATGATGAATACGTGTGAGATCCGGCGCGCCGTCCGCAGGCCGAGATCGCGGTGCATGGCCGCCTTCATCAGCTCATCCGTGTGCAGGCTGCCCTTCATCATTGCCAGTGCATTGCCGGAGCGGCACATGGCCACGCCGAGCTCCGCCGCTTTGCCTTCGTCGTCGGCCTGGAGAAGGGGGTATGGACTGATGTCGATGCCGATCTTTGCTGCCAGCGCCTTTAACTGGGCTGCGTCGCCGATCAGCGTAGGCTCGATCAGCCCCTCAAGCGCCGCTTCCACCGTGCCCCTCAGAGCAACATCGGATTGCGGCCAGACCACTGCCGTGGAAAGGGCAGGAAGCTCCTTACAGCGTTCAATGAACTTGTGGAAGACGTGGAAGTCGGCCGGGTGCCCAAAAAGAGGGTCAACGGTAACGGCTTCAGCCAGCGTAGCTAGATCGCTCATCAGTATTCTTCTCCCGGCCGGCGCACCGCAGGGCTCGCCTGGCCTCACGAACCAATTGTCGCCCGCCCGTAGATGAGCGCCTGTGCTAAAGATCACAGTCCGGGCGATTGTCTCGCATAACGAGACTCTGAATTCAATTAAATCCGACGCCGTGCCCAGCGCCTTCCACCATATTTCTTATGCACTTGCAGTAATCTTAGCTACAATGAGGATCCCCGGAGGGCGAAATCAATATGCTCGTGAATTTTACGCGTGTCAAGATCGCTTCAGCCGTGTTCCTGGCCATTGCAAGTTACGCGGGTGGACAGACGCCCGCCACGCCGGCCTCATGGGCGTTAAAGACGGAGCGCACAGTAAACGGTCCCGAAGCCGACCTCGTAGTCAGAACCGGAGACATCAATAATCTCGGATTCGGCTGGCCCGATAAATTCGACCCATTCTCCGGTAAGTCCACGCCTGGCCACGGCTATCCGTGGGACCCTCGCCCCGGCGCGCCGGATGGCACCGACCGCATCCTCGTTGGTTCGGTCGACACAGCAAAAGACGCCAGCGCGCACTCGCACGACGGCTACACAAACTACGCGATTGATCACCGCGCATCCTCCATGCCCGTCCCGATCACCCTGGAAATGGGCGCGTTACCGGCCAAAATCAATGTTGTTCTTCTGCAGATGTTTCTTGACGACTTCCAGTCTCCCGTCTGGGGTTCGCATTTCCAGATCACGCTCAACGGCACCCGCATTCCTTCCTTTGAGGCGGCCATCAACTCGCTTCAACAGACTGGCCCCATCGGCAAACTTGTCACGTTCAAGCTGCTGCCGGAGTATTGGCCTTTACTGCGAAGCGGTAAGGTCAAAGTCCTCATCGACGATCCAACCACCCATATCCCTGACGGCTATGCCATCGATTTTGTCCGCATCCTTGTGAACCCACATCCGTTCAAATACGCAGTCTCGCTCAACTGCACGGTTGTCGATGCGGCCACGCACAAAGCTATCGCCGGAGCAACCGTGGACGCGGCCATAGGAACTTCGACCACGGACGCGAGTGGCAAGTCCACACTGCGCAATCTCCCCGCCGGACTTGTTACCGCTTCCGCCATCGCGCCCGGTTATGACGAGCAGGTCATCCCCGTCGACATGGAAGCGGGAGCCACCGGACTCGCAGACTTTCAGTTGAAGCGGCATAGCGAAGGCGTAGCGGATCTCGATCGGGCCATCGGCCAGACCGGCTCAGCCGCTATCTACGGCGTGCATTTCGACACCGGCTCCGCCACACTGCGTCCCGATAGCGCCGCGGCACTCCAGAATGTGCTGGCCACGATCAACAAGCGGCCAGACTCGCACTGGGTCATCTCGGGACACACGGACAACCAGGGTGCGGCGGACATGAACCAGAA